>NZ_CP011503.1:1303310-1629137 GCF_001028665.1 Burkholderia pyrrocinia | reverse complement strand
TCTTTCCGGAAATATGCCCCAACACGACATGGCCGTTTTCCAGCTTCACACGGAAGGTCGCATTCGGGAGGTTTTCGATCACCTCACCTTGCATCTGGATTACATCGTCTTTGGCCATAGTCCTTATTAACGCATTGGGATGTTGCCGCCCTTGAAGTTAGCCTTCTTGAGCAGCGACTCATACTGTTGCGACATAACGTACGACTGCACCTGCGCCATAAAGTCCATCGTGACGACGACAATGATCAGCAGCGACGTTCCACCAAAATAAAACGGCACGTTCCAGCGCAGCACCAGGAATTCCGGCAGCAGACACACGAAGACGATGTAGATCGCACCGGCCAGCGTCAGACGCGTGAGGATGCGGTCGATATATCGTGCGGTCTGATCGCCCGGACGGATGCCCGGAACAAACGCGCCGCTCTTCTTCAGGTTATCCGCGGTTTCCCTGCTGTTGAACACCAGTGCGGTGTAGAAGAAGCAGAAAAACACGATTGCCAGCGTGTACAGCAGCACATAGACCGGCTGGCCCGGCTTCAGCGCTTCCGCAACGTTATGCAACGTATTGGAAATCCAGCTTCCCGTCGGCTGACCGGTACTGAACCAGCCGAGAATCGTTGCCGGGAACAGGATGATCGACGATGCGAAGATCGGCGGAATCACGCCCGACATGTTCAACTTCAGCGGCAAGTGCGACGACTGCCCGCCGTAGATCTTGTTGCCGACCTGGCGCTTCGCGTAGTTCACGAGGATCTTGCGCTGACCGCGTTCGATGAACACGACCAGGTAAGTCACCGCGGCAATCAGAACGACGATGATGATCGCCGAAATGATGCTCATCGAACCCGTACGCACCAGCTCGAACAGCCCACCGACGGCATTCGGGAACCCTGCTGCGATCCCGCCGAAGATGATGATCGAGATACCGTTGCCCAGACCACGCTCGGTAATCTGCTCGCCGAGCCACATCAGGAACATCGTGCCGGTAACCAGCGTCACGACCGTCGTCAGACGGAACAGCATGCCGGGATCGGTGACGAGGCCCGGCTGGTTTTCCAGCGCAGCCGCGATACCGAACGCCTGGAAGGTCGCGAGCACCACGGTGAAATACCGCGTGTACTGCGTGATCTTCCGTTGCCCAGCCTGCCCTTCCTTCTTCAGCGCCTCGAGTTGCGGCGATACGATCGCCAGCAACTGCATGATGATCGACGCCGAAATGTACGGCATGATCCCCAGCGCAAAGATCGTGAAGCGGGAAAGTGCGCCACCCGAGAACATGTTGAACATGCCCAGGATGCCACCCGCCTGGCTCTGGAACAGCTTAGCCAGTTGATCCGGATCGATGCCCGGCACGGGAATGTGCGCGCCGATGCGATAGACGATCAGCGCCAGGAGCAGGAACATCGCTCGCCGACGCAGATCGCCGAATTTCGCCGTGCTTCGACCGGGTTTTGCAAGACTCGGGCTGTTAGCCAAGTACCTTCTCCGATGAATGCAAGTGACGACGCGCTACGCGTGTCACTCGGCGAACGAACCGCCAGCCGCTTCGATCGCAGCGCGCGCACCCTTGGTGGCACCGAGACCCTTCACGACGATCTTGCGCTTCAGTTCGCCCGTCGCGATGATCTTTGCGCTCTTCGTCAGCTCGCCGACCAGGCCGGCTTGCTTCAGTGCGAGCAGATCGATCTCGTCGACCGGCAGCTTCTCGAGGTCGCCCAGACGCACTTCACCGACGAATTCCTTCGTCAGCGACGTGAAGCCGCGCTTCGGCAGACGACGTTGCAGCGGCATCTGACCGCCTTCGAAACCGACTTTGTGGAAGCCGCCCGAACGCGATTTCTGACCCTTGTGACCACGGCCAGCCGTCTTGCCGAGGCCCGAACCGATGCCACGGCCGACGCGACGCTTGGCGTGCTTGGCACCAGCTGCCGGCTTCAGGTTATTCAATTCCATATCAACTCCTTGATCCGTAGGGCCGCTTACGCGATGACCTTAACGAGGTACGAGACCTTGTTGATCATGCCGCGGACCGCCGGCGTGTCCTGCAGCTCGCTGACCGAGTTGAGTCGGCGCAGGCCCAGGCCACGCACGGTCGCGCGGTGCGATTCGCGGGTCCCGATCAGGCTCTTAACGAGCTGAACCTTGACAGTTTTTTCAGACATGGTGACCACCCGGGCTTAGCCCAAAATTTCTTCGACGGACTTGCCGCGCTTCGCCGCGATGTCTGCCGGGGTGGACTGCTTGCGCAGGCCGTCCAGCGTGGCGCGAACGAGGTTGTACGGGTTCGTCGAACCGTGGCTCTTCGCCACAACGTTCTGAACGCCCATCACGTCGAACACTGCGCGCATCGGGCCGCCGGCGATCACGCCCGTACCTGCCTTCGCCGGAGCGAGGAGGACGGCCGAGGCGCCGTGCTTGCCGTGCACTTCGTGCTGCAGCGTGCCGTTCTTGAGCGGCACCTTGAACATGTTGCGGCGAGCTTGTTCCATTGCCTTCTGGACAGCGACCGGCACTTCCTTCGCCTTGCCCTTGCCCATACCGATGCGGCCATCACCGTCGCCAACCACGGTCAGTGCGGCGAAGCCGAGAATACGGCCACCCTTCACGACCTTGGTCACGCGATTGACCGAAATCATCTTTTCACGAAGGCCGTCGTCGCGCTCGTCAGCCTGAACTTTCGCTTGCATCTTTGCCATGACGAATTCCTTCCTTAGAACTTGAGCCCAGCTTCGCGAGCTGCCTCAGCCAGCGCTTTCACGCGGCCGTGGTAGCGGAAGCCCGAGCGGTCGAAGGCGACGGATTCGATGCCGGCGGCCTTTGCCTTCTCGGCAATACGCTTGCCGATCAGCGTCGCGGCGTTAACGTTGCCGCCCTTGCCCGACTTGTCGGCGAGCTCGGCGCGCACTTCTGCCTCGAGCGTCGACGCGCTGGCGAGCACCTTGGTGCCGCAGGGCGAGAACACTTGAGCGTAGATGTGCGTGTTCGTGCGATGCACGGCGAGACGCGCGACCTGCAGCTCAGCGATCTTGATACGCGTCTGGCGAGCGCGGCGCAGGCGAGATTGAGTCTTATCCATGATTGCGCACCCTTACTTCTTCTTCGTTTCTTTGAGGATCACAACCTCGTCGGAATAGCGCACGCCCTTGCCCTTGTAGGGCTCCGGCGGACGGTAACCGCGGACTTCCGCAGCCACTTGACCGACTTGTTGCTTGTTGATCCCCTTGATCACGATTTCGGTTTGCGTCGGGGTTTCAGCCTTGATGCCTTCCGGCATCTGGTGCACCACCGGGTGCGAGAAACCCAGCGACAGGTTCAGCTTGTCGCCTTGCGCTTGTGCACGGTAACCGACGCCAACCAGCGTCAGCTTGCGCTCGAAACCCTTGGTCACGCCGTGCACGGCATTCGCGATGATCGCGCGCATCGTGCCCGACAGTGCATTTGCTTCGCGGCTTTCGTCGACCGGCGACAGATTCAGCGTGCCGTCGTTGTTCGCCACGTTCACGAGCGGATTGATCGCTTGCGTGATGGTGCCCAGCGGGCCCTTGACGGTGATTGCACCGTCGGCCAGCTTGACTTCCGCGCCTTGCAGCGCGATCGGGCTCTTACCTACTCGAGACATGTTTCTCTCTCCTCGGCTTTAAGCGACGTAGCAGATGACTTCGCCGCCGACGCCGGTAGCGCGCGCCTTGCGGTCGGTCATCACGCCCTTCGGCGTCGACACGATTGCCACGCCGAGGCCATTCATGACCTGCGGAATGTCGTTACGGCCGCGGTAGACGCGCAGGCCAGGCTTCGACACGCGCTCGAGGCGTTCGATGACCGGACGGCCAGCGTAGTACTTCAGCGCGATGTTCAGTTCTGCCTTCGCGCCTTCAGCCTTCACCGCGAAATCGTCGATATAACCTTCGTCCTTCAGGACTTGCGCGATTGCAACCTTGACCTTCGACGAGGGCATCGCGACCGATACCTTCTCGACCATCTGCGCGTTGCGGATGCGAGTCAGCATATCGGCGATAGGATCACTCATGCTCATTTACGTTTCTCCTATTACCAGCTCGCCTTGGTCAGGCCAGGAATCTCGCCACGGAATGCGATTTCACGAATCTTGTTACGCGCGAGGCCGAATTTACGGAACGTGCCACGCGGACGGCCCGTGATCGCGCAGCGATTACGCTGGCGGGTCGGGTTTGCGTTGCGGGGCAGTTGCTGCAGCTCCAGGCGTGCTTCGTAGCGCTCTTCTTCCGACTTGCTTTGGTCTTCGACGATCGCCTTCAGCGCTTCGCGCTTTGCTGCGAACTTCGCGACCAGGCGGGCGCGCTTCTTTTCACGTTCGATCAGTGCCAGTTTAGCCACGGTAACCTCAGTTTCTGAACGGGAACTTGAAGCTGGCGAGCAGAGCCTTTGCTTCGTCGTCGGTCTTCGCAGTCGTCGTGATGCTGATGTTCAGCCCACGCAGTGCGTCGATCTTGTCGTAATCGATTTCGGGGAAAATGATCTGCTCTTTCACACCGATGTTGTAGTTGCCACGGCCATCGAAAGCACGACCCGACACGCCGCGGAAGTCGCGCACGCGGGGCAGCGCGACGGTCACGAAACGGTCGAGGAATTCGTACATCGCCTGGCCGCGCAGCGTCACCATCGCGCCGATCGGATAACCCTGGCGGATCTTGAAGCCTGCGATTGCCTTGCGTGCCTTCGTCACGACCGGCTTCTGACCAGCGATCTTCGTGAGGTCGCCAACGGCGTTCTCGATGATCTTCTTGTCAGCGATCGCTTCGCCAAGACCCATGTTCAGCGTGATCTTGGTGATGCGCGGCACTTCCATGACCGACTTGTAACCGAACTTCTCGATCAGGCCGGGCACAACCTTTTCTTTGTAAAACTCTTGAAAACGAGCCATTTTTTACTCCGCTGCGTCAGGCGCTCAGTACGGCACCGGTCGTCTTCAGGAAGCGAACCTTCTTGCCTTCCTCGACCTTGATGCCAACACGCGACGCCTTGCCATTCGCGTCGACCAGTGCGACGTTCGAAATATGCAGGGGCATCGTCTTCGCTTCCACGCCGCCCGTCGTACCCTTCATCGGGTTCGGCTTCACATGCTTCTTGACGAGGTTGATACCTTCAACCGTCACATGCTCAGCACCGACAGCCAGCACGACGCCGCGCTTGCCCTTGTCCTTGCCGGTAACGACGATAACCTCGTCACCCTTGCGAATCTTGTTCATCGCGACTCCTTACAGCACTTCCGGCGCCAGCGAAACGATCTTCATGAATCGTTCGCTACGCAGCTCACGCGTCACCGGCCCGAAGATACGGGTGCCGATCGGCTCGAGCTTGTTATTCAAAAGCACAGCGGCGTTGCCGTCGAACTTGATCAGCGAGCCGTCTTGACGGCGCACGCCCTTGGCGGTGCGGACCACCACGGCGTTGTAAATTTCGCCTTTCTTCACGCGCCCGCGCGGCGTTGCCTCTTTGACGCTCACCTTGATGATGTCGCCAATGCCGGCATAACGACGCTTCGAGCCGCCGAGCACCTTGATGCACAGGACTTCACGTGCACCCGTGTTGTCGGCTACTTCGAGCCGAGATTCGGTCTGGATCATGGTTTGTCTTTCCCAACTTAATCCGGATGCACCACCATGATGCATTCGGTCAGTCTTGGTCCCGTCAGCCAATCGGCTGCTTGGGTTGGAACAGCAGCGACGGCAAACGAAACCCGCCATCGCAATTCGGTGAATCTTTCGGACAGGCTGGCGCCAGTCCGCTTCCCCCACCAACTTCGCCCGCGACGGGGCTCCCATAAAGAGGGAAGACCAGGATTATAACAAATAACCCTGGTCACGCAAGCAAAAACTTTGCGATTTCAAGCACTTCGTGGAGAAGTGCTTGTTACTGCCTACTGCACGGCCCGCTTAGATGACGCGAGCTGCTTCGACGAGGCGCGACACCGCCCAGGCCTTCGTCTTCGAAACAGGACGAGTTTCCTGGATTTCGACGAGATCGCCTTCGTTGCAGGTGTTCGCTTCATCATGCGCGTGGTACTTCTTCGAGCGCACGACATACTTGCCGTAGATCGGGTGCTTGACGCGGTGCTCGATCAGCACGGTGACGGTCTTGTCCATCTTGTTGCTGACGACCCGACCGACCAGCGTCCGCTTCAGCGAGGTTTTCACGCTATCGTTCATTTCTGGTTCGCCTTCTGAGTCATGACGGTCCGCACACGTGCGATGTCGCGACGAACCTTCTTCAGCTGGCTCGTGTTCGTGAGCTGCTGGGTCGCGAGTTGCATGCGCAGGCCGAATTGCGCCTTCAGCAGGTCCGCCAGCTCCTTGTTGAGCGCGGCCTGGTCTTTCTGGAGAAGTTCGGAAGCCTTCATGTTTTCTCCTTAGGCGCCGAGCTGGCGCACGATGAATGCCGTCTTCAGCGGCAGCTTGGCTGCAGCCAGACGGAACGCTTCGCGTGCCAGTTCTTCGGTTACGCCGTCCATTTCATAGAGCATCTTGCCCGGCTGAATCTCGGCGACGTAGTACTCCGGGTTACCCTTACCGTTACCCATACGTACTTCGGCCGGCTTCTGCGAAATCGGCTTGTCCGGGAAGATCCGGATCCAGATGCGGCCGCCACGCTTGATGTGACGCGTCATTGCACGACGCGCCGCTTCAATTTGACGTGCGGTCAGACGACCGCGACCGATCGCCTTCAGGCCGAATTCACCGAACGACACTGCGTTGCCGCGCGTCGCCTTGCCGGTGTTACGACCCTTCTGCTCTTTACGATACTTCCTGCGTTTCGGTTGCAGCATCGTTATTCTCCAGTCTTGCCGTCTTCGGGCTTGCCGGCGCCACGGCGCGGTGCGCCACGGCGAGCACCCGGAGCGCCGCCTTCGCCGTCACGGCGCGGACGACGGTCGCCCGGACGCGCATTGCGACGCGGACGCTTGTCTTCGGCTACTTCTTCCACCACCGGTGCGTCATTGCGGCCGAGCGTGTCGCCCTTGTACACCCACACCTTGACGCCGATGATCCCGTAGGTCGTCTTCGCTTCCGAAGTCGCGTAGTCGATGTCGGCACGCAGCGTGTGAAGCGGAACGCGACCTTCGCGATACCACTCCGTACGTGCGATTTCGATACCGTTCAGACGGCCTGCGCTCATGATCTTGATGCCCTGGGCACCCAGACGCATCGCGTTCTGCATCGCACGCTTCATCGCGCGGCGGAACATGATCCGGCGCTCGAGCTGTTGCGTGATCGAGTCAGCGATCAGTTGAGCATCGGTTTCCGGCTTGCGGATCTCTTCGATGTTGACGTGAACCGGCACGCCCATGCGGCGTTGCAGTTCCGTCTTCAGCTGTTCGATATCCTCGCCCTTCTTGCCGATGACCACACCCGGACGCGAGCTGTAAATCGTGATGCGCGCGTTCTTCGCCGGACGCTCGATGACAACCCGACCGACCGAAGCGTTCTTCAGCTTCTTCTTCAGGTACTCACGAACACCGATGTCTTCCTGAAGCATCGCCGCGAAATTGTTGTTGTTCGCGTACCAACGCGAAGCCCAATTGCGGCTGACAGCCAGGCGGAAGCCAGTCGGATGAATTTTCTGTCCCATCGTATGGCTCCTTAATTCCCGACCGTCACAGTGATGTGACAGGATTGCTTCTCGATGCGGTTACCGCGGCCCTTGGCGCGCGCGGTGAAACGCTTGAGCGATGCAGCCTTATCGACGTAGATGCTCTTGATCTTGAGCTCGTCGATATCGGCGCCTTCGTTGTGCTCCGCATTCGCGATTGCCGACAGCACAACCTTCTTCACGATGCCAGCCGCCTTCTTCGGCGAGAACGTCAGAACGTTCAGCGCCTTGTCGACCGGCAAACCGCGGATCTGGTCAGCCACAAGGCGCGTTTTTTGCGCCGAGATGCGGGCACCGCGATGAATTGCTTTCACTTCCATCTTGATTGCCCCTTATTTCTTGGCCTTCTTGTCGGCTGCGTGACCCTTGAACGTACGGGTCAGTGCGAACTCGCCAAGCTTGTGGCCGACCATGTTTTCCGAGATGTACACCGGAACGTGTTGACGGCCGTTGTGAACAGCGATCGTCAGGCCGATGAAATCCGGCAGAATCGTCGAGCGACGCGACCAGGTCTTGATCGGCTTTTTGTCGCGCGAAGCTGCAGCCGCCTCAACTTTCTTCAGCAAATGGGCGTCGCAGAACGGACCTTTTTTAACAGAACGTGCCATTGCCTACTCCTTAACGCTTGTGACGGCGCTGGACGATCATCGTCGTCGTGCGCTTGTTGCTGCGGGTGCGATAACCCTTAGCCGGCGTACCCCACGGGCTCACCGGGTCGCGACCTGCAGCCGTCTTGCCCTCACCACCACCGTGCGGGTGATCAACCGGGTTCATCGCAACGCCACGCACCGTCGGGCGGATACCGCGCCAGCGGTTCGCGCCAGCCTTGCCGATCTGGCGCAGGCTATGCTCTTCGTTGCCGACTTCACCGATCGTTGCACGGCACTCGATGTGCACGCGACGGATTTCGCCCGAACGCAGACGAACCTGCGCGTAGACGCCTTCACGTGCCAGCAGCATGGCCGACGTGCCAGCCGAACGCGCCATTTGCGCGCCCTTGCCCGGCAGCATCTCGATGCAGTGGATCGTCGTACCGACCGGAATGTTGCGGATCGGCAGCGTGTTGCCTGCACGGATCGGCGCTTCCGAACCCGACATCAGCTGTTGGCCGACGGTCAGGCCCTTCGGGGCGATGATGTAGCGACGCTCGCCGTCTGCGTAGAGCACCAGCGCGATGTTCGCGCTACGGTTCGGGTCGTACTCGAGACGCTCGACCTTTGCCGGGATGCCATCCTTCGTGCGACGGAAATCGACGATACGATAGTGCTGCTTGTGACCACCGCCCTTATGGCGCGTGGTGATGCGGCCGTTGTTGTTACGGCCGGCGGTCGAGCTCTGCGAGTCGAGCAGTGCCGCGAACGGCTTGCCCTGGTGCAGATTCTTGTTGACCACCTTGACCATCGCGCGGCGACCCGGCGAAGTCGGCTTAACTTTAACGATTGCCATGATTACTTGGCCTCCGCTTCAAAGTTGATTTCCTGGCCGGGCTTCAGGCAAACGTACGCCTTCTTCACGTCCTTGCGGCGGCCCATCGAACGGCCAAAGCGCTTCTGCTTGCCCTTCTGAACCAGCACGTTGACGGAGTCAACCTCAACCTTGAACAGCAGCTCGACAGCCGCCTTCACTTCCTGCTTCGTGGCATCCGGCGCGACTTCGAACACGACTTGCTCGTTCTTGTCGGCAACCAGCGTCGCCTTTTCCGAGATCACCGGTGCGAGCAGGACCTGCATCAAACGATGATCGTTCTTGCGAATCTCGCTCATGACAGCAACTCCTCGATCTGGGCGACCGCAGCCTTCGTGACCAGGACTTTCTTGAAGTAGATCAGCGACAGCGGGTCAGCGTAGCGCGGCTCGACAATTGCCACGTGCGGCAGGTTGCGCGAAGCCAGGTACAGGTTTTCGTCGACCGTGTCGGTAATGATCAGCACGGAGTCGAGACCCATGGTCTTGAATTTTTCGGCCAGCAGCTTGGTCTTCGGCGCTTCGAGGATGATGTCCTCGACAACCGACAGACGGCCTTCACGGGCCAGCTGCGAGAAGATCGAGCAGAGACCTGCGCGATGCATCTTCTTGTTGACCTTGTGCGAGAAGTTTTCTTCCGGCGAGTTCGGGAAGATACGACCACCGCCACGCCACAGCGGGCTCGACGACATACCGGCACGAGCACGGCCCGTACCCTTCTGGCGCCACGGCTTCTTGGTCGTGTGCTTGACCTGCTCGCGGTCCTTCTGCGCGCGGTTACCCTGGCGAGCATTCGCCTGGTAAGCGACGACGACCTGGTGGATCAGCGCTTCGTTGTAGTCACGACCGAACACGACGTCCGATGCGTTGACCACTGCACCTTCCTGACCATTTTCGTTCAGGAGCTTGAGTTCCATTATTTCGCCCCCTTGGTCTTGACGGCCGGCGTGACAAAAACCTTGCCACCCTTCGCGCCCGGAATCGCACCCTTGACGAGCAGCAGCTTGCGCTCTGCATCGATACGAGCGATTTCGAGGTTCTGCACCGTCACCGTCACATCACCCATGTGACCCGTCATGCGTTTACCCGGGAACACGCGACCCGGATCCTGCGCCATACCGATCGAGCCCGGCACGTTGTGCGAGCGCGAGTTACCGTGCGTGGCACGGCCGGAGGAGAAGTTGTAACGCTTGATCGTACCGGCGTAGCCCTTACCGATCGACACGCCTTGCACGTCGACCTTCTGGCCCACTTCGAAAAGATCTGCACCGACCACGGCGCCATTCGACAGCTCGGCTGCCTTGGCCGCGTCAATGCGGAATTCCTTGAGGATTTCACCGGCTTCGACACCGGCTTTGGCGAGATGACCTGCCAGCGGCTTCGTCACGCGCGATGCGCGGCGGGAGCCGAATGCAACCTGCACGGCCGTGTAGCCGTCGGTTTCAACAGTCTTGATCTGCGTCACGCGGTTGTCCGACACGTCCAGCACGGTGACGGGAATCGAATCCCCTTCAGCCGTGAAGATACGGGTCATGCCAACCTTGCGACCTACGAGTCCAAGGCTCATCATTTTCTCCATTCCCGACTGCGATTGGTCGGGGCTGATTTACAAAATGCCGGGCACGCAAGGCCCAACTTTTTTACGCGAATACGCGAAAAGCCAAGCAGTATAGCCCGATTCTTCGTTTTCCGCAAGCAATCAAAGACTTAGCGCCGCCCGACAAGCCGGTCGGCGCTGGAAGCCTTACTGCAGCTTGATTTCCACGTCGACGCCAGCCGGCAGATCGAGCTTCATCAGCGCGTCAACCGTCTTGTCGGTCGGATCGACGATGTCCATCAGGCGCTGGTGGGTGCGGATTTCGAGCTGATCGCGCGACGTCTTGTTGACGTGCGGCGAACGCAGGATGTCAAAACGCTGAATGCGCGTCGGCAGCGGCACCGGGCCACGGACGATTGCGCCAGTCCGCTTCGCGGTATCGACGATCTCGGCAGCCGATTGATCGATCAGACGATAGTCGAAAGCCTTCAGGCGAATGCGGATTTTCTGTTGCTGCATGACGATTCCTTGAAAAGAGCGAGGCGATGTTGCATCGCCGGACACTAAAAGAACGTGAAACATGACGCCTGCGGAGAGCGAGACATCAGGTTCCGGACAGTACTTCCACTGCTAAGCCCGCGATTCTACACGAAATTGTGGAGCGGTGGTGCGGGTTTCTCGACCCATGCAACGGAGCACCGGAAAAACAAAACCGGGTGCCAGCGCAGGCTGGACACCCGGTTTCGACGGTACAACTGCATACCGCGGAATCGCGGACCCCGTCGGGATCCGCGGATCGTCGATATTACTCGATGATCTTGGCGACGACGCCGGCGCCGACGGTACGGCCACCTTCGCGGATTGCGAAGCGCAGACCTTCTTCCATCGCGATCGGAGCGATCAGCTTCACCGTGATCGACACGTTGTCGCCCGGCATCACCATTTCCTTGTCCTTCGGCAGCTCGATCGAGCCCGTCACGTCCGTCGTACGGAAGTAGAACTGCGGACGGTAGTTGTTGAAGAACGGCGTGTGACGGCCGCCTTCGTCCTTGCTCAGCACGTACACTTCAGCCGTGAAGTGCGTGTGCGGCGTGATCGAACCCGGCTTCGCCAGAACCTGGCCACGCTCCACGTCTTCACGCTTCGTGCCGCGCAGCAGGATACCAACGTTGTCGCCTGCCTGACCTTGGTCCAGCAGCTTGCGGAACATTTCAACGCCGGTGCAGGTCGTCTTCACCGTCGGCTTGATACCGACGATTTCGATTTCTTCGCCGACCTTCACGATGCCGCGCTCGACACGACCCGTCACCACCGTACCACGGCCCGAGATCGAGAACACGTCTTCCACCGGCATCAGGAACGCGCCGTCAACTGCACGCTCCGGCGTCGGGATGTACGTGTCCAGCGCGTCGGCCAGGTTCATGATCGCCACTTCGCCCAGCTCGCCCGTGTCGCCTTCCAGCGCCAGCTTCGCCGAACCCTTCACGATCGGCGTGTCGTCGCCCGGGAAGTCGTACTTCGACAGGAGTTCGCGAACTTCCATCTCGACCAGCTCGAGCAGTTCAGCGTCGTCCACCATGTCGCACTTGTTCAGGAACACGATGATGTACGGAACGCCAACCTGACGCGCCAGCAGGATGTGCTCACGCGTTTGCGGCATCGGGCCGTCTGCTGCCGAGCAAACCAGGATCGCGCCGTCCATCTGTGCCGCGCCCGTGATCATGTTCTTCACGTAGTCAGCGTGGCCCGGGCAGTCGACGTGTGCGTAGTGGCGGTTAGCCGTTTCGTACTCGACGTGTGCCGTGTTGATCGTGATGCCGCGCGCCTTTTCTTCCGGTGCCGCGTCGATCTGGTCGTATGCCTTCGCTTCGCCGCCGAACTTCTTCGTCAGAACCGTCGTGATCGCTGCCGTCAGCGTCGTCTTGCCGTGGTCAACGTGACCAATCGTACCAACGTTCACGTGCGGCTTGGTCCGCTCGAATTTACCTTTTGCCATGATTCTCTTCTTTCAAAAATAATCGATTGTGATAGCGAATTACTTCGACTTCGCGCTGATGATCGCTTCTGCAACGTTCTTCGGAGCTTCAGCGTAGTGCTTGAACTCCATCGTGTACGTTGCGCGACCCTGCGTCAGCGAACGCAGCGACGTGGAATAGCCGAACATTTCCGACAGCGGCACTTCGGCGCGCACGATCTTGCCGCCGCCCACCATGTCGTCCATGCCCTGGATAATGCCGCGACGACCCGACAGGTCGCCCATCACGTTACCCATGAAGTCTTCCGGCGTTTCCACTTCCACGGCCATCATCGGTTCGAGCAGAACCGGATCAGCGCGGCGCATCGCTTCCTTGAACGCCATCGAACCAGCCATGCGGAACGCATTTTCGTTCGAGTCGACGTCGTGGTACGAACCGAACGTCAGCGTGACCTTCACGTCGACGACCGGGAAGCCTGCCAGCACGCCGCTCTTCAGCGTTTCCTGGATACCCTTGTCAACCGACGGAATGTATTCGCGCGGGATCACGCCGCCCTTGATCGCGTCGATGAACTCGTAGCCCTTGCCCAGTTCGCTGCGCTCGAGCGTAATGACCGCATGGCCATACTGACCACGGCCGCCCGACTGCTTGACGAACTTGCCTTCGACGTCCGCGGCCGACTTGCGAATGGTTTCGCGGTACGCCACCTGCGGCTTGCCGACGGTCGCTTCCACGCCGAATTCACGCTTCATCCGGTCGACGAGAATTTCGAGGTGGAGCTCGCCCATGCCCGAAATGATCGTTTGACCCGATTCTTCATCGGTCTGCACGCGGAACGACGGATCTTCCTGAGCGAGACGGTTGAGCGCCAGGCCCATCTTTTCCTGGTCAGCCTTCGTCTTCGGCTCGACTGCCTGCGAAATCACCGGCTCCGGGAAAATCATGCGCTCGAGCACGATCGGATGTGCCGGATCGCACAGCGTGTCGCCCGTGGTCGCTTCCTTCAGGCCGACCGCAGCTGCGATGTCGCCTGCGCGAACTTCCTTGATTTCTTCGCGCTGGTTCGCGTGCATCTGCAGAATACGGCCGAGACGTTCCTTCTTGTCCTTGGTCGCATTGAGCAGCGTGTCGCCCGAATTCACGACGCCCGAGTAGACGCGGAAGAAGATCAGCTGGCCAACGAACGGGTCGGTCATGATCTTGAACGCGAGTGCTGCGAACTTCTCGTCGTCGGCAGCACGGCGCTCAGTCTTCTCGCCGTTTTCGAGCTCGCCCGTAACCGGCGGAATATCGACCGGCGACGGCAGGAAATCGATCACGGCGTCGAGCATACGCTGCACGCCCTTGTTCTTGAACGCGGTACCGCACAGCATCGGCTGGATTTCGCACGCGATCGTACGGTCACGCAGACCCTTCACGATTTCGGCTTCGGACAGCTCGCCCGCTTCCAGGTACTTGTTCATCAGGTCTTCGTTCGACTCTGCAGCCGCCTCGACCATCTTTTCGCGCCATTCGTTGCACGTGTCGGCGAGTTCCGCCGGGATGTCCACGTAGTCGAACTTGGTGCCTTGCGACGCCTCGTCCCAAATGATCGCCTTCATCTTGATCAGGTCGACGACGCCCTTGAAGCCTTCTTCCGCACCGATCGGCACCACGACCGGAACCGGGTTTGCCTTCAGGCGCAGACGGAGCTGGTCATAGACCTTGAAGAAGTTCGCGCCGGTACGGTCCATCTTGTTGACGAACGCGAGGCGCGGCACCTTGTACTTGTTCGCCTGGCGCCACACCGTTTCCGACTGCGGCTGCACGCCGCCCACTGCGCAGTACACCATGCACGCGCCGTCGAGCACGCGCATCGAACGTTCCACTTCGATCGTGAAGTCGACGTGGCCCGGGGTGTCGATGATGTTGATGCGGTGTTCCGGATAGTTGCCGCCCATGCCCTTCCAGAAGGCCGTGGTAGCAGCGGACGTGATCGTGATGCCACGCTCCTGTTCCTGCTCCATCCAGTCCATCGTGGCTGCGCCGTCGTGGACTTCACCGATCTTGTGGTTCACACCGGTGTAAAACAGAATGCGCTCGGTCGTCGTCGTCTTGCCGGCGTCGATGTGAGCGCTAATACCGATATTGCGGTAGCGCTCGATAGGAGTCTTGCGAGCCACTTTGATCCTCTACTGGGATGACGCGACGCAGCCTTGCTGCATCGCGCTTCAACACAAACGGGCGAGGCGCCTGAAAAGCGCACCCGCCCGGAATTTATTTCCGCTAACAGCCCAGCCAGGCGCTTAGAAACGGAAATGCGAGAACGCGCGGTTGGCTTCTGCCATGCGGTGAACTTCGTCGCGCTTCTTCATCGCGCCGCCACGGCCTTCGGCCGCTTCGGAGAGCTCACCTGCCAGGCGCAGAGCCATCGACTTCTCGCTGCGCTTCTTCGCAGCCTCACGCAGCCAGCGCATCGCCAATGCCATACGACGCGACGGGCGCACTTCGACCGGAACTTGATAGTTGGCACCACCAACGCGACGGCTCTTCACTTCGACCACCGGCTTCACGTTGTTGAGCGCAACCGTGAACACTTCCAGCGGGTCCTTGCCACCCTTGGTCTGGATCTGTTCGAATGCGCCATAAACGATGCGTTCAGCGACCGACTTCTTGCCGGACAGCATCAGCATGTTCATGAACTTGGCTACATCAACGTTGCCGAACTTCGGATCCGGCAACACTTCCCGCTTGGGGACTTCGCGACGACGCGGCATGATTCTTCCTTTACTTGTTCAGTTGGAACTGGATCCAGCCCCGCGGCCACCAACAAACCCGATCACATCTTCACGACTAACCAGCTTGGCCGGGTGACCACTTACTCGACAGCACCGGCAATCCGGCACTCCCGCCTTGACCGCCCAGAGGCGATCCCTGATCAAAAACTGCTTACTTGGCAGCCTTTGCACGCTTCGCGCCGTACTTCGAGCGCGCTTGCTTACGGTCCTTGACGCCCTGGGTATCCAGCGAGCCGCGAACCATGTGGTAACGCACACCCGGCAAGTCCTTCACACGGCCGCCGCGGATCAGCACAACCGAGTGTTCCTGCAGGTTGTGGCCTTCACCGCCGATGTACGAAATCACTTCGAAGCCGTTCGTCAGACGAACCTTGGCGACCTTACGGAGTGCCGAGTTCGGCTTCTTCGGCGTCGTCGTGTACACACGGGTGCACACGCCGCGACGCTGGGGGCAGTCCTGCAGGGCCGGGCTCTTGCTCTTCGTCGTTTCCGACTGACGGCCTTTGCGAACCAGTTGGTTGATGGTTGGCATTGTTTATTCCTGAAATTGAACAAAATCTGCACACCGATTTCGGGCAAAGCGAGAATCGGCGCACAGTTGACTTCCGAACCGGCGAAACGGACGCGAACCTTCGTACGCGACTCGGCCCACCGAATACCGGAACCCAACATAATATTCCGGAAATGCCAACTAAGTCAACGGCTTGCGTGATTTGCCGGCGGGCCGCGTGGTTTACAGGAAGGGTCTGAACACCTGTGTCAGGCCGATTCGACGACGTCGATGATCTCGTCGCCGAAACGCTCGAGCTTGCGCACGCCCATGCCGGGGATATGGCGCAGGTCGTCGATCGACTCCGGTGCGTTGCGCGCGATTTCCGCGAGCGTCGCGTCGTGGAAGATCACGTAGGCAGGCACGCCGTCCGTCTTCGCGGTTTCCGCGCGCCACGCGCGCAGCGCATCCCACCGTGCGCGCTCACGCGTGCCCATGCCGGCCGTCGGATCGACGCGCGTGCCGCTGCGGCTCGACGACTGGCGCGTGCGCTGCGGCTTCACGTAGCGGCGCAGCGTGACCTTCTCCTCGTTCTTCAGCACGGGCTTCGCGGCCTCGGTCAGCATGAGCGCGCCGAAGCCGCCATGGTCGACCGCCAGGTAGCCGTACGCGACGAGCTGTCGGAAAATCGCGCGCCACTCGGGTTCCGACAGCGACGCGCCGATCCCGAACGTCGTGAGCTGGTCGTGGCCGCGTTGCAACACTTTCTCGGTACGCCCGCCGCGCAGGATCTCGATCAGGTGGCTCGAACCGAAATTGAAGCCGCTCGCACGCTGCGCGCGGAACACGCACGACAGCGCCATCTGCGCCTCGCGCGTCGCGTCCCACGAATCGGGTGGCTCGAGGCATGTGTCGCAGTTGCCGCACGGCTGGCTCGCCTCGCCGAAGTAGTTCAGCAGCCGCACGCGGCGGCACGAGATCGTTTCGCACAGCCCGAGCAGCGCGTCGAGCTTCGACGTCTGCACGCGCTTGTGCGCGTCGTCCGCGTCGGACTCGTCGATCATCTTGCGCTGCTGGACGACATCGCCGAGGCCGTACGCCATCCACGCATTCGCGGGCATCCCGTCACGGCCCGCGCGGCCCGTTTCCTGGTAATAGCCTTCGACGCTCTTCGGCAGGTCCAGGTGCGCGACGAAGCGCACGTCGGGCTTGTCGATGCCCATGCCGAACGCGATCGTCGCGCACATCACGATGCCTTCCTCGCGCTGGAACATTTCCTGGTGCTTCTGCCGCACCTCGAACTCCATCCCCGCGTGATACGGCAGCGCGCGCACGCCCTGCGCCTTCAGCCACTCGGCCGTCTCCTCGACCTTGCGGCGCGACAGGCAATAGACGACGCCTGCGTCGGTCGTGCCGTCGGCATTCGTGTGTTCGGCGCGGATGAAGTCGAGCAGTTGCGAACGCGCGTTGTCCTTTTCGACGATCCGGTAGCGGATGTTCGGGCGATCGAAGCTCGATATGAACACACGCGCGTCGTCGAGCGCGAGACGATGGATGATCTCGTCGCGCGTGATCGCGTCGGCCGTGGCGGTCAGCGCGATGCGCGGCACCGACGGGAATCGCTCGTGCAGCACCGACAGCTGGATGTATTCCGGGCGGAAATCGTGCCCCCATTGCGACACGCAATGCGCTTCGTCGATCGCGAACAGGCCGATCTTCGCGCGTTCGAGCAACTCGAGGAAACGCCCCGTCATCAGCCGTTCGGGCGCGACGTACAGCAGGTCGATCTCGCCTTCGCGCAGC
Organism: Burkholderia pyrrocinia; assembly: GCF_001028665.1. Classification (NCBI taxonomy): domain Bacteria; kingdom Pseudomonadati; phylum Pseudomonadota; class Betaproteobacteria; order Burkholderiales; family Burkholderiaceae; genus Burkholderia; species Burkholderia pyrrocinia. The sequence goes on along the minus strand of NZ_CP011503.1, from coordinate 1,611,465 downwards.
GCGCGCTCGGTCGCCGCGGCCTCGGCGCCCGACAGCGTCGAATTCAGGTAGGCCGCGCGCACGCCGACTTCGCGCAGCGCGGCGACCTGGTCCTGCATCAGCGCGATCAGCGGCGACACGACGATGCCGGCGCCCTGCCCGGTCTCGCGGCGCAGCAGCGCCGGGATCTGGTAGCACAGCGACTTGCCGCCACCGGTCGGCATCAGCACGAGACAATCGCCGCCGCCGGCGACGTGGTCGACGATCTCGCCCTGCTGGCCGCGAAATGCGGAATAACCAAAGACTTCGTCGAGGATTTCGAGGGCGCGGGACATGAATGATGAGAACGAGGACGGCAGGACGATGACCGCAAGTTTAACAACCCGCTCGCGCGACGCGTGGCGAATCGTGCAATGTTGGCCAATCGGACAGGGTTCGTTCGCGTGCATGACGGGCCTGCCGCGGCCGCGCCGCAAGCGATCGCGGTGCACGGCGATGTGGCACGCCGCTCGCAAACAGCCGGGGCCGGCGATGCGCAGGCGCGTCATGCGCGTGAACGACGGATAAAAAAAACCGCCCGGCAAAACCGGGCGGTTTCGATGACAGCGAGGCGAGGCGGCTCGCGCCGCCCGCGCTTACTCGGCTGCCGGGTGCTGTTGCGGCTCTTCGGCTGCCGGCGCGCTCGGCGTGCCGAAGTCGAACGCTTCTTCCGCTGCGATCTGGTCGAAACGCTCGCGATCCGACGATTCCTTCGCCTTGCGTGCCTTGTGGAACGCGAGACCCGTACCGGCCGGAATCAGACGGCCGACGATCACGTTTTCCTTCAGACCGCGCAGATCGTCGCGCTTGCCCATGATCGCCGCTTCGGTCAGCACGCGGGTCGTTTCCTGGAACGATGCCGCGGAGATGAACGAGTCGGTCGACAGCGATGCCTTCGTGATACCGAGCAGCACGTTGTCGTACGAAGCCGGACGCTTGTCCTCGGCGATCATGCGATCGTTCTCGTCCAGCATGTCGGAACGTTCGACCTGCTCGCCCGGGATGAAGCGCGTATCGCCGTTGTCGGTGATCTGCACACGACGCAGCATCTGGCGAACGATCACCTCGATGTGCTTGTCGTTGATCTTCACGCCCTGCAGACGATACACGTCCTGCACTTCGTCGACGATGTAGCGCGACAGCGCCTCGATACCCTGCAGACGCAGGATGTCGTGCGGATCGGCCGGACCGTCCACGATCATTTCGCCCTTGTTGACGACCTGAGCATCGTGGACCAGCACCTGCTTTTCCTTCGCGATCAGGAACTCGTGCTGGTTGCCCTCGAGATCCGTGATGACGAGACGCTGCTTGCCCTTCGTGTCCTTACCGAACGACGTCGTACCGGTGACTTCCGCGAGAATGCCGGCATCCTTCGGCGAACGCGCTTCGAACAGTTCCGCCACCCGCGGCAGACCGCCGGTAATGTCACGCGTCTTCTGCGCTTCGGTCGGGATACGTGCGAGCACTTCACCGACCTGCACCTGCTGGCCATCCTTCACGGTAATCAGTGCGCCGACCTGGAAGCCGATCTGCACTGCGTGTTCCGTGCCCGGAATCTTCACTTCTTCGCCGTTTGCGTCGAGCAGCTTCACCTGCGGACGCACGCTCTTCGAAGCCTGCGAACCGCGACGCTTCACGTCGATCACGACCAGCGTCGACAGGCCGGTCACATCGTCGATCTGCTTCGCGACCGTCACGCCTTCCTCGACGTTCTCGAACTTCACCGTACCACCGTACTCGGTGATGATCGGACGCGTCAGCGGATCCCACGTGGCGAGCTGCGTGCCTGCCTTGATGGTCGCACCGTCGAGCTGCAGCAGCGTCGCGCCGTACGGCACTTTGTGACGCTCGCGCTCGCGACCGAAGTCGTCGGTGATCATCGCTTCGCCCGAACGGGAAATGACGATCTGCTCGCCCTTCGCGTTCGTGACGTAGCGCATCGTGGCCGTGAAGCGCACGATACCGTTGCTCTTCGCTTCGACCGACGAAGCCACTGCCGCACGCGATGCCGCACCACCGATGTGGAACGTACGCATCGTCAGCTGCGTGCCCGGTTCACCGATCGACTGTGCCGCGATCACGCCGACTGCTTCGCCGACGTTCACGAGCGAGCCGCGGCCGAGGTCACGGCCGTAGCAGGCCGCGCACAGGCCGTAACGCGTTTCGCAGGTCAGCGGCGTGCGCACGCGCACTTCGTCGATGCCGAGGCGTTCGATTTCCTCGACCGCCGTTTCGTCGAGCAGCGTGCCCGATTCGTACAGCGTTTCCTGCGTTTCCGGGTTCACGACGTCCGCGACCGCGACGCGGCCGAGGATACGGTCACGCAGCGCTTCGACGACTTCACCGCCTTCGACCAGCGCCTTCATCGCGACGCCGTTCGACGTGCCGCAATCGTCTTCCACCACGACCAGATCCTGCGTGACGTCGACGAGACGACGCGTCAGGTAACCCGAGTTCGCGGTCTTCAGTGCCGTATCAGCCAGACCCTTACGTGCACCGTGGGTCGAGATGAAGTACTGCAACACGTTCAGGCCTTCGCGGAAGTTCGCGGTAATCGGCGTCTCGATAATCGAGCCGTCCGGCTTCGCCATCAGGCCACGCATACCGGCCAGCTGACGAATCTGCACCGCCGAACCCCGGGCGCCCGAGTCGGCCATCATGTAGATCGAGTTGAACGACTCCTGGCGCGTCTCGTTGCCGTCGCGGTCCGTCACCGGCTCCGTCGACAGCTGCTCCATCATCGCCTTGCCGACCGCTTCCGACGTTGCCGACCAGATGTCGACCACGTTGTTGTAGCGTTCCTGCGCGGTGACGAGACCCGACATGTACTGGCGGTCGTATTCCTTCACCTTCTTCGCGGCGTCGCCGACGATCGTTTCCTTCTGCGGCGGCACGAGCATGTCGTCCACGCAGATCGAAATGCCGGCGCGCGTCGCGAGACGGAAACCCGACTGCATCAGCTGGTCGGCGAACACCACCGTCGCGCGCAGACCGCACTTGCGGAACGCCGTGTTGATCAGGCGCGAGATTTCCTTCTTCTTCAGCGGCTTGTTCAGCACCGAGAACGGCAGGCCGTGCGGCAGGATCTCCGACAGGATCGCGCGACCGACGGTCGTCGCGTACAGCGAGATCTTCGGCACGAATGCCGGTGCGCCTTCCGACTTGTCTTCGTTGTGGACCATTTCGGTGATCCGCACGTTGACGCGCGATGCCAGCTCGACTTCCTTGTTCTCGTACGCGCGGATCACTTCCGACACGCCGGTGAACGACAGGCCTTCGCCCTTGCCGTTGATCGCTTCGCGGGTCGCGTAGTACAGACCCAGCACGATATCCTGCGACGGCACGATCGACGGATCGCCGTTGGCCGGGAACAGCACGTTGTTCGACGCCAGCATCAGCGTGCGCGCTTCCATCTGCGCTTCGAGCGACAGCGGCACGTGAACGGCCATCTGGTCACCGTCGAAGTCGGCGTTGAACGCCGCGCAGACGAGCGGGTGCAGCTGGATCGCCTTGCCTTCGATCAGCACGGGCTCGAACGCCTGGATACCGAGACGGTGCAGCGTCGGCGCACGGTTCAGCATCACCGGGTGCTCGCGGATCACCTCTTCGAGGATGTCCCACACCACAGGCGTCTGGTTCTCGACTTCCTTCTTCGCAGCCTTGATGGTCGTCGCGACGCCCATCACTTCCAGCTTGTTGAAGATGAACGGCTTGAACAGCTCGAGCGCCATCAGCTTCGGCAGACCGCACTGGTGCAGCTTCAGCGTCGGGCCGACCACGATGACCGAACGGCCCGAGTAGTCGACGCGCTTGCCCAGCAGGTTCTGACGGAAACGACCGCCCTTGCCCTTGATCATGTCGGCGAGCGACTTCAGCGGACGCTTGTTCGCGCCCGTCATCGCCTTGCCGCGACGACCGTTGTCGAGCAGCGAGTCGACGGCTTCCTGCAGCATCCGCTTTTCGTTGCGGACGATGATTTCAGGCGCCTTCAGCTCGAGCAGACGCTTCAACCGGTTGTTACGGTTGATCACGCGGCGATACAGGTCGTTCAGGTCCGACGTCGCGAAACGGCCGCCGTCCAGCGGCACGAGCGGACGCAGTTCCGGCGGCAGCACCGGCAGCACTTCGAGGATCATCCACTCGGGCTTGATGCCCGAGCGCTGGAATGCCTCGAGGACCTTCAGGCGCTTCGCGTACTTCTTGATCTTCGCTTCCGAGCCGGTGTTCTTCAGCTCGGTGCGCAGCGTCTCGACCTGCTCGTCGATGTTGATCGCGCGCAGCAGCTCACGCACGCCTTCCGCGCCCATCTCGGCACGGAATTCGTCGCCGTATTCCTCGACCTTGTTGTAGTAATCCTCTTCGGTCATGATCTGCCGCGCCTTCAGCGGCGTCATGCCCGGTTCGATCACCACGTACGCTTCGAAGTACAGCACGCGTTCGATGTCGCGCAGCGTCATGTCGAGCACCATGCCCAGACGCGACGGCAGCGACTTCAGGAACCAGATGTGCGCGACCGGCGAGGCCAGCTCGATGTGGCCCATGCGCTCGCGACGCACCTTCGCCAGCGTCACTTCGACGCCGCACTTCTCGCAGATCACGCCGCGGTGCTTCAGACGCTTGTACTTGCCGCACAGGCACTCGTAGTCCTTGATCGGCCCGAAGATCTTCGCGCAGAAGAGACCATCGCGTTCCGGCTTGAACGTACGGTAGTTGATGGTCTCCGGCTTCTTCACTTCGCCGAACGACCACGAACGGATCTTGTCAGGCGAAGCCAGACCGATCTTGATCGCGTCGAAAACTTCTTCCTGTTGGACTTGCTTGAATAGATCGAGCAGAGCTTTCATTGCTTTCTCTCCGTAGTCCGATTAATTGCGGTCGAGATCGATATCGATACCGAGCGAGCGGATTTCCTTCACGAGCACGTTGAAGGATTCCGGCATGCCTGCATCGATCACGTGATCACCCTTGACCAGGTTTTCGTACACCTTGGTCCGGCCGGTCACGTCATCCGACTTCACCGTCAGCATTTCCTGCAGCACGTAGGACGCGCCGTACGCTTCGAGTGCCCACACTTCCATTTCACCGAAACGCTGGCCACCGAACTGCGCCTTACCACCCAGCGGCTGCTGCGTGACGAGCGAGTACGGGCCCGTCGAACGCGCGTGCATCTTGTCGTCGACCAAGTGGTGCAGCTTCAGGTAGTGCATGTAGCCAAGCGTCACGCGACGTTCGAACATTTCACCCGTGCGGCCGTCGTACAGACGGACCTGGTTCTTCGACGGGTTCATGCCGAGCTGTTCAGCGATGTCGTCCGGGAACGCGAGGTTGAGCATCTTGCCCATTTCTTCCTCGGTCGCACCGTCGAACACCGGCGTTGCGAACGGCACGCCTTCGCGCAGGTTCTTCGCGAGTTCGAGGATCTCGTCGTCGGTGAAGCTTTCCAGATCTTCCTGGCGGCCCGAGTCGTTGTAGATCTTCGTCAGGAACACGCGCATTTCCTCGATCTTCGCCTGACGCTGCAGCATTTCGCCGATACGCCAGCCGAGGCCCTTCGCGGCCCAGCCGAGGTGCACTTCGAGAACCTGACCCACGTTCATCCGCGACGGCACGCCGAGCGGGTTCAGCACGACGTCTGCCGGACGGCCGTCGGCCATGTACGGCATGTCTTCGATCGGGACGATCTTCGACACGACACCCTTGTTACCGTGGCGGCCTGCCATCTTGTCGCCAGGCTGCAGGCGGCGCTTCACCGCGAGGTACACCTTGACCATCTTCAGCACGCCCGGCGGCAGTTCGTCGCCTTGCGTGAGCTTCTTGCGCTTCTCTTCGAACGCGAGGTCGAACTGGTGACGCTTTTCTTCGATCGAGTTCTTGATCGCTTCGAGCTGCGCCGCTGCTTCGTCGTCCGCGAGGCGGATGTCGAACCAGTGGTAATGGTCGAGGTCTTCCAGGTATGCCTGGTCGATCTTCGTGCCCTTCGCGAGCTTCTTCGGACCGCCGTTCGCGACCTTGCCCACGAGCATGCGCGCGAGACGCTGGAACGCGTCGCCTTCCACGATGCGCAGCTGGTCGTTCAGGTCGAGACGGTAGCGCTTCAGTTCGTCGTCGATGATCTGTTGCGCACGCTTGTCGCGCTGGATGCCTTCACGCGTGAACACCTGGACGTCGATCACGGTACCGCTCATGCCCGACGGCACGCGCAGCGACGTGTCCTTCACGTCCGAGGCCTTCTCGCCGAAGATCGCGCGCAGCAGCTTCTCTTCCGGCGTCAGCTGGGTCTCGCCCTTCGGCGTGACCTTGCCGACCAGCACGTCGCCCGCTTCGACTTCCGCACCGATGTACACGATGCCCGATTCGTCGAGACGGCCGAGCTGGACTTCCGCCAGGTTCGAGATGTCGCGCGTGATTTCTTCCGGCCCGAGCTTCGTGTCGCGTGCAACGACGTTCAGCTCTTCGATGTGGATCGACGTGTAGCGATCGTCGGCCACGACCTTCTCCGAGATCAGGATCGAATCCTCGAAGTTGTAGCCGTTCCACGGCATGAACGCGATCAGCATGTTCTGGCCGAGCGCGAGCTCGCCCAGGTCGGTCGAGGCGCCGTCGGCCAGCACGTCGCCGCGCGAGACCTTGTCGCCCATCTTCACGATCGGACGCTGGTTGATGTTCGTGTTCTGGTTCGAACGCGTGTACTTGATCAGGTTGTAGATGTCGACACCGACTTCACCTGCGACCGCTTCGTCGTCGTTCACGCGAATCACGATACGGCCTGCGTCGACATAGTCGACGACGCCACCGCGGAACGCCTGAACCGTCGTACCCGAGTCGACCGCGCAGGTGCGCTCGATGCCCGTACCGACGACCGGCTTTTCCGGACGCAGACACGGCACGGCCTGACGCTGCATGTTCGAGCCCATCAGCGCACGGTTCGCATCGTCGTGCTCGAGGAACGGGATCAGCGAGGCTGCAACCGACACGATCTGCGACGGCGCGACGTCCATGTACTGGATACGGTCCGGGGTGACCATCATCGTTTCGCCGGCTTCACGCGACGACACGAGTTCGTCGATCAGCGTACCGTTCTCGTCGATCGCGGCGTTCGCCTGCGCGATCATGTAGCGGCCTTCTTCGATCGCCGACAGGTAGTCGATCTGGTCGGTCACCTTGCTGTCCACGACCTTGCGGTACGGCGTCTCGAGGAAGCCGTACTCGTTCAGGTGCGCGTACAGTGCGAGCGAATTGATCAGGCCGATGTTCGGACCTTCCGGCGTTTCGATCGGGCACACGCGGCCATAGTGGGTCGGGTGCACGTCGCGGACTTCGAAGCCTGCGCGCTCGCGCGTCAGACCGCCCGGGCCCAGTGCGGAAACACGGCGCTTGTGCGTGATTTCCGACAGCGGGTTGGTCTGGTCCATGAACTGCGACAGCTGCGACGAACCGAAGAACTCGCGGATCGCCGACGAAATCGGCTTCGAGTTGATCAGGTCGTGCGGCATCAGGTTTTCGCTTTCGGCCTGGCCGAGGCGTTCCTTGACCGCGCGCTCGACACGCACGAGACCGGCGCGGAACTGGTTCTCCGCCAGTTCGCCGACGCAACGCACGCGACGGTTGCCGAGGTGGTCGATGTCGTCCACTTCGCCCTTGCCGTTGCGCAGCTCGACGAGGATCTTGATCGTCGCGAGGATGTCGTCGTCCTGCAGCGTCATCGGGCCGGTGATCTCGTCACGGCTGACGCGGCGGTTGAACTTCATGCGGCCGACCTTCGACAGGTCGTACGCTTCTTCGCTGTAGAACAGGCGGTTGAACAGTGCCTCGACCGCTTCTTCGGTCGGCGGCTCGCCCGGACGCATCATGCGGTAGATCGCGATGCGCGCGGCCGTCTTGTCGGTCGTTTCGTCGACACGCAGCGTCGACGAGATGTACGGGCCCTGGTCCAGATCGTTCGTGTAGAGCGTCTGGATGTCCTTGATGCCCGCTTCGCGCAGCTTCTCGAGCACGCTTTCCGTGACTTCGTCGTTCGCGCTCGCGATCACTTCGCCGGTGTCGCCGTCGACGACGTTCTTCGCCAGCACGCGGCCGAGCAGATAGTCTTCCGGCACCGAGATGAACTTGGTCTTCGCGGCTTCGAGGTCGCGAATGTGCTTCGCGTTGATCCGCTTGTCCTTCTGGACGATGACCTTGCCATCACGATCCGTGATGTCGAAACGCGCGACTTCGCCACGCAGGCGCTCGGGCACGAACTCGAGTTGCGCGCCTTCGTCCATCAGCGTGAAGTTGTCGAACACGAAGAAGTTCGCGAGGATCTGTTCCGGCGTCAGGCCGATGGCCTTCAGCAGGATCGTGACCGGCATCTTGCGGCGACGGTCGACGCGGAAGTACAGGATGTCCTTCGGATCGAATTCGAAGTCGAGCCACGAGCCGCGGTACGGAATGATCCGTGCCGAGAACAGCAGCTTGCCCGAGCTGTGCGTCTTGCCCTTGTCGTGTTCGAAGAACACGCCCGGCGAACGGTGCAGCTGCGAGACGATGACACGCTCGGTGCCGTTGATGACGAACGAGCCCGTCGGCGTCATGAGCGGAATTTCGCCCATGTACACTTCCTGCTCCTTCACTTCCTTGACGACCGGCTTGTTCGGCGATTCCTTGTCGAGGATGACGAGGCGGACCTTCGCGCGCAGCGCGGAGCAGTACGTCAGGCCGCGCTGCTGGCATTCCTTGATGTTGAATGCCGGCGCGGACAGCGCATAGCTCACGAACTCGAGGCGCGCGAAGCCGTTGTGCGAAACAATGGGAAATACCGATGTGAACGCAGCCTGCAAACCTTCAGGCTTGCGTTGCGTCGCGAGCACATCGGCTTGCAGAAACGTGCTGAATGATTCAAGCTGGGTAGCCAGCAAGAAAGGAACTTGGTGAACGATGGGGCGCTTCGCGAAACTCTTGCGAATGCGCTTCTTCTCGGTGAAGGAATATTGCATACGATCTCCGAATCACGGCGGGTGCTATCGAGGCGGAATACCTGGACGTTTCAAACCCGAGTGTTCACCGACTGAGACCCGATGGCCGTCCAACGGCTTGAACGAGCCGAGAAGCTTGGTGGTTGGCCGCTACCAACCGCTGGCTGACGGCAGCGGATGCCTGTGTTGCCCGCTACCCGACCAAACTTGCCTTCTGCAGTCGCTTCAGAAGACAAAGAGAAACGCCAATCGTGACCAATGACAACGATTAGGCGGTTTTCTTTGGCTTCTGGGGCCAATTATTCGGGCTCCCGAATGAGTGCCAGAATAACGTCCCCACAAAGCACAAAAAGGCCGGCGGTGAAAATACCGCCAGCCTTCGCACAGCGCGCCGAAACTTACTTGATTTCGGCCTTCGCGCCTGCGTCTTCCAGCTTCTTCTTGGCTTCTTCAGCAGCAGCCTTGGCGACGCCTTCCTTGACAGCCTTCGGTGCGCCGTCAACCAGGTCCTTCGCTTCCTTCAGGCCCAGGCCCGTCAGTTCGCGAACGGCCTTGATGACCGAAACCTTGTTCGCGCCTGCTTCAGCCAGAACGACCGTGAATTCGGTCTGTTCTTCGGCAGCAGCAGCAGCGCCGCCGCCTGCCGGGCCAGCGACTGCCACTGCAGCTGCCGACACGCCAAACTTCTCTTCGAACGCCTTGACCAGTTCGTTCAGTTCCAGAACGGTCATCCCTTCGACTGCTGCCAGGATGTCTTCTTTTGCGATTGCCATTTGAAATACTCCTAAATTGAATTCGGATACAGCCAGCGATCAATGACGCTGATGCACGTTCGATTACGCAGCTTCTGCTTGCTTCTTCTCGGCCAGCGCGGCCAGAGCGCGCGCGAAGCCCGAAACAGGCGATTGCATAACGAACAGCAGCTTCGAGAGCAGTTCTTCGCGGCTCGGGATGCTTGCCAGCGCTTGCACGCCGGCCTTGTCCATCACCTTGCCATCGAACGAACCAGCCTTGATGACCAACTTGTCATTGCTCTTGCTGAAGTCGTTGACGACCTTAGCAGCAGCAATTGCATCTTCCGAGATGCCGTAGATCAACGGGCCAGTCATCTGCTCTGCCAGCGGAGCAAACGGCGTACCTTCAACAGCGCGACGCGCCAGCGTGTTCTTCAACACGCGCAGGTAAACCTGTTGCTCACGCGCTTGCGCGCGCAGCTTGGTCAGATCGCCAACCGCAATTCCACGATACTCAGCCAGCACAACGGTCTGGGCCTTCGCGACTTGCGCGGAAACCTCAGCTACGACGGCTTGCTTGTCTTCTCTATTAAGCGGCACGGTTAGCCTCCAGAAACGATACGTTCGGCACGAAACCTCACGTACCTCGTTCAACAACGGCGTCCGACCTCGTTAGGAGTATTTCCACCTCACACCGCGAATCGCTTCACGGCCTGCGGCTTCACCACTGCAAAACTTTTTCGGGTTCGCCATCTGCGTTGGCTTGAATTAAGGGATCGCCTGACTGCTGCGCCCCACCAACGGTCTTTGATAACCGGTTGCCCGCCTTGCTGCACGAACAACCGCCCAAAGCCCATGAAGGCCGCTTCGCGAACGATGCGGCCCGAATACTTGCTTACTGTGCTGCCAGCGTAGCCTGGTCGACACGCACGCCGACGCCCATCGTGCTCGACAGTGCGATCTTGCGCAGGTACACGCCCTTGCTCGTTGCCGGCTTTGCCTTCTGCAGCGCTTCGATCAGCGCCGACAGGTTCGAACGCAGCGCGGTCGGCTCGAACGATGCACGGCCGATGGTCGCGTGGATGATACCGGCCTTGTCGACACGGAATTGCACCTGACCAGCCTTCGCGTTCTTGACGGCGGTTGCGACGTCCGGCGTGACCGTACCGACCTTCGGGTTCGGCATCAAGCCGCGCGGGCCGAGGATCTGACCGAGCGTACCGACGATACGCATCGTGTCCGGCGAAGCGATCACGATGTCGAAGTCCATCTGGCCAGCCTTGATCTGCTCAGCCAGGTCTTCCATACCGACGATTTCCGCGCCTGCTGCACGAGCCTGCTCGGCCTTTTCACCTTGCGCGAACACTGCAACGCGAACCGACTTGCCCGTACCGGCCGGCAGAACGACCGAACCACGAACGACCTGGTCCGACTTCTTTGCATCGATGCCGAGCTGGACTGCGACGTCGATCGATTCGTCGAACTTCGCGCTCGCGCATTCCTTCACGAGGCTCAGTGCGTCTTCGATCGCGTACAGCTTCTGACGATCAACCTTGGCGGCAAATGCCTGACGGCGCTTGGAGATCTTAGCCATTTACACGCCCTCCACAGTGATGCCCATCGAGCGTGCGCTACCAGCGATGGTGCGAACGGCTGCGTCCAGATCAGCTGCCGTAAGGTCCGGCATCTTGGTCTTCGCGATTTCTTCAGCTTGAGCGCGCGTGATCGAACCGACCTTGTCGGTATGCGGCTTGCTCGAGCCCTTGTCCACCTTCGCCGCCTTCTTGATCAGGACGGTCGCCGGCGGCGTCTTCATCACGAACGTGAAGCTCTTGTCAGCGAATGCCGTGATGACCACCGGCACCGGCAGACCCGGTTCCATGCCTTGAGTCTGCGCGTTGAACGCCTTGCAGAACTCCATGATGTTCAGGCCGCGCTGGCCCAGTGCCGGACCGACCGGCGGCGACGGGTTGGCTTTACCTGCAGGGATCTGCAGCTTGATAAAGCCGACAATCTTCTTTGCCATTTGTAAACCTCGTTGGAACGCCAGGCGGCGTTCGGTGAGTGATAACGCGCGTTCGCCGCTGGCTACTGACGCTCCTCAACGGCCATGACGCGGGCCGTAAGCGCGAAGGTGGGCAGCCGAGGCTGCCCACCGAATCGGGATCAAACTTTTTCGACCTGGCCGAACTCGAGTTCGACCGGGGTTGATCGGCCAAAGATGGTGACCGACACACGCACGCGCGATTTTTCGTAGTTGACTTCTTCGACGGTGCCGTTGAAGTCCGTGAACGGGCCTTCCTTGACACGAACCATCTCGCCAACTTCGAACAGGGTCTTCGGGCGCGGCTTTTCGACGCCTTCCTGCATCTGCGACATGATCTTCTCGACTTCCTTCGGGGAAATCGGGGTCGGGCGGTTACGCGCACCGCCGACGAAACCGGTGACCTTCGCGGTGTTCTTCACGAGGTGCCACGTTTCGTCCGTCATTTCCATTTCCACCAGCACGTAGCCGGGGAAGAAACGACGCTCGGTCACAGCCTTGTGGCCGCCTTTGACTTCGACCACTTCTTCGGTCGGAACCAGGATCTGACCGAATTTGTCCTGCATGCCAGCACGTTCAATGCGCTCCTGAAGCGCACGTTGCACGCTCTTCTCCATACCGGAGTAGGCGTGCACGACGTACCAACGTTTTCCGCTCGGGGATGCCGGAGTATCGCTCATATCATTTCCAACCCAGAATCGCCGAGAAAATTACCCACTCGATCGATTTGTCACTCAACCAGAGGAAAATCGCCATCACGAGCACGAAACCGAACACGACGAGTGTTGTTTGCGTTGCTTCCTTGCGGGTGGGCCAAACGACCTTCCGGACTTCCTTGTACGAATCCTTGGCAAAGGCGATGAGGCTCTTGCCAGGTGCGGACATCAGCCCGACGGCCACGCCGGCGATGATACCTACCGCCAACGCGGCACCGCGGACATACCACTGCTGATTGGCCAGCCAGAAGAAGCCCACGAATCCGGCCAACACCAGCAATACGCCCAGGGCCAGCATCAGCTTATCGCCGGAGGTATTTACAGTTTCGACGGATGGATTCGCCATAACACCTTAAAACAAATGCCACGTAGAACACGTGGCTATTTTTTGGCAGGGGCAGAGGGAATCGAACCCCCAACCTTCGGTTTTGGAGACCGACGCTCTGCCAGTTGAGCTATACCCCTAAACCATGCTGGGGCCGGCTGTTGCCAGCCCCAAAACTTGTCGATCAACGAATAACTGGCTTACTCGATGATCTTGGCGACGACGCCGGCGCCGACGGTACGGCCACCTTCGCGGATTGCGAAGCGCAGACCTTCTTCCATCGCGATCGGAGCGATCAGCTTCACCGTGATCGACACGTTGTCGCCCGGCATCACCATTTCCTTGTCCTTCGGCAGCTCGATCGAGCCCGTCACGTCCGTCGTACGGAAGTAGAACTGCGGACGGTAGTTGTTGAAGAACGGCGTGTGACGGCCGCCTTCGTCCTTGCTCAGCACGTACACTTCAGCCGTGAAGTGCGTGTGCGGCGTGATCGAACCCGGCTTCGCCAGAACCTGGCCACGCTCCACGTCTTCACGCTTCGTGCCGCGCAGCAGGATACCAACGTTGTCGCCTGCCTGACCTTGGTCCAGCAGCTTGCGGAACATTTCAACGCCGGTGCAGGTCGTCTTCACCGTCGGCTTGATACCGACGATTTCGATTTCTTCGCCGACCTTCACGATGCCGCGCTCGACACGACCCGTCACCACCGTACCACGGCCCGAGATCGAGAACACGTCTTCCACCGGCATCAGGAACGCGCCGTCAACTGCACGCTCCGGCGTCGGGATGTACGTGTCCAGCGCGTCGGCCAGGTTCATGATCGCCACTTCGCCCAGCTCGCCCGTGTCGCCTTCCAGCGCCAGCTTCGCCGAACCCTTCACGATCGGCGTGTCGTCGCCCGGGAAGTCGTACTTCGACAGGAGTTCGCGAACTTCCATCTCGACCAGCTCGAGCAGTTCAGCGTCGTCCACCATGTCGCACTTGTTCAGGAACACGATGATGTACGGAACGCCAACCTGACGCGCCAGCAGGATGTGCTCACGCGTTTGCGGCATCGGGCCGTCTGCTGCCGAGCAAACCAGGATCGCGCCGTCCATCTGTGCCGCGCCCGTGATCATGTTCTTCACGTAGTCAGCGTGGCCCGGGCAGTCGACGTGTGCGTAGTGGCGGTTAGCCGTTTCGTACTCGACGTGTGCCGTGTTGATCGTGATGCCGCGCGCCTTTTCTTCCGGTGCCGCGTCGATCTGGTCGTATGCCTTCGCTTCGCCGCCGAACTTCTTCGTCAGAACCGTCGTGATCGCTGCCGTCAGCGTCGTCTTGCCGTGGTCAACGTGACCAATCGTACCAACGTTCACGTGCGGCTTGGTCCGCTCAAATTTACCCTTGGCCATTTTCGACTCCCAAAAGGAATTTCACAGGTTGCGCCGCGCGCAAACAGACACTGACTTGTACTGCTGGTGCCCATGGGCAGGATCGAACTGCCGACCTCTCCCTTACCAAGGGAGTGCTCTACCACTGAGCCACATGGGCGCTTTTACGCTTCAACTTCACGGTCTGGAGCGGGTGAAGGGAATCGAACCCTCGTCGTAAGCTTGGAAGGCTTCTGCTCTACCATTGAGCTACACCCGCACGGGCTACTAACGATTCCCTACCGCTCTTTCAGCTGATGTTCTTGGTGGAGGAGGTTGGATTCGAACCAACGTAGGCGTAAGCCAACAGATTTACAGTCTGCCCCCTTTAGCCACTCGGGCACCCCTCCGTAGAGAACTGACGATTATGGGGGTGCATCGCACTCCTGTCAAGCACATCCGGAAGATTATTTTCACTCTCTTCCCGACCCTTGCCCTACCACCGATCCTCCGCCCTTGCCCGGCTAAGGCAAGCACGAGATATTGCCGATCGGCGCCGCATCTTCGTCAGACTCCGCCTTCAGCGCCGATCTGCATCTGCGCTAAAAACGAAAGACCGCCATGATACGACCTCTCGCGCACAATGCCAAGCGGGTAGACGCAAAATTTCCGCAAATTTCGTGCCGGGCAGCTTCGACGATCCCACGCCTGGTGTTCGCGGCGGCTTTCAGCCTCGTTATCGACAGGAAACAGGGTCTTCGTATCCGGCACTGCGAGTTGCCTGGTCGCGACCAGTGGGCGGTAAACACGGCAGGGATTTCACGCGTTTCCCGGCAGTCGCATCTGAAACCTGGCTCGCGCTTCCAGCAAGGAATCGCGGTTCTTCCCCTCCCCGGCTTAGCCGACTTCGTCGGAAGGCGCGATACCGTCCCGAGTCGCGTGCCCGCTCCCGAGACAAATCCTCGTGCGCCTGCTCGCTCTTGTGATGGTCTTCATGGTCCTGACCGCACATGCCGCCGGCCCGGCAGATGGCTGGTGTTGCTCGAGCACGATCGCGAGGATCCGCCAATAGGCATTGGCCGGCGGCCACGCTCCCGGGCGTCCGAAGGAGGTCGCCGCACTTGCTGCCTATGAGCGGCTGAAACTTGTCGTCGACGCCGGCCGCCTTGGCGCGACAAACGTAGCGGCGCCGCAGGCGCGCCCCATGAGCAAGAATGCAATCGCGTACGCGTGGCTGCTCAACGATGCCGGTGTACCGCGTCGCCGCAGGCGCCAGCAATGACAGGCCACAAGATGTGTCCGGCAGCCCAGCCCGCCTCGACATGCTGCAGCTGCTACCTAGCGACGTTATGCGTCCACGCACCGGATTGCCTCGCAACTTCGGCGATGCAGTCACGGCGAACGTTCAGCAATGCGGCGCCCCGCCGTGCAAACCGGCCAAGATCGGCATCTGCTCATGCCTATCGCAGCGATTCCACGGGGTACACACGGCATCCCGCCTGTCCGTACGATGCCCGTCTCGTTCAACGGAACGCGGATGCCTGCGTTGGCTGCGACGCAGGAGCTTTCGCCGCGCCTCATGCATCCGAGGACACCGGATAGCTGACCTGCGACGCGCAGTCGCCGACGGCCGCCACTCGCTGCCCCGCGATGTTCGTGCTGTTTCAGGATCAAGGCTGGAACACGATCCGGCGGTTTCCACCGGCGAGCACTCTGCGCTCGGCGATTCGACAACCGCATGCACGATGCGGTCGACCGCATCGACGCCGGCGGTACGCACTTCGCGTTGACGGGTGAAGGTCGGGACCGCTTCGGCGGCGCTGCCTCGCTACCTATTCGCCCGCCGAGGAGATCAACGTGTTGCGAGACTGTCGGCCTTTGCCGATCAAGAGCAACAGAGTGCGGATTTCTGAGGGCAGCCGCCTCACGAGCTCACACGTGCCACTGCGATGGCGTCGCTACCCGACTTCTTGCCGCCGGCCACGCAGCTTCTTTCGCGCCCAATAAGTCAATTTTCGAGAAGAAGCAGCGATTTTGATCGTGAAATGACGCTCGATAGCGACACGACGCTGAACTTGATGCTGCACAGCCGCGCAACTTCACTGGCACCGGTTGTTCAAGACTTTCCGCAAGAACACCCCTGAAAATCGGTCATGCGGCAGTTATTGACTCACGCGAACGACGCGGTCCGATCAGTGATCGCTGGATGATTCTTCATGTTGGCTGTCGGTGCGATAGATATGGTGACAGGGGACACATGGGGCACCCTGAAACTGCTGGATGATCATTGCGATTTTGGCCGAGGATGCATTCAATATACCCGCGATTACGATGAGATGACTGATCGTTCGAAGGTAAGACGGCGCTACGCCGGACCGCCCCCCGGCGATGGGCGGATCCGCGAAGGAGGTTACAGCGAAGAATATGCCGGCTGTTTGATCGACCAGATTGCCGGTCTTATCGCCGTCGCGGCGAGAGTAGATGGACCGATGCTGGTCACAGCATCTCGAGCCGCCATCGTGTGGGCCGACCTGATGATTGGCCTGAACGTGTCCTGTCCGATCGTGTGGGCGGACTGCAATGCTCGGATCAACGCCTTCGGCGCCCCGGCTCCGAGCGCACAGCCCGTTGCCCGGCCGGCCTGCATTTTGTCCGCGCCAATGCAAAAACCCCCGCCTGTTCGGGCGGGGGTTCTTGGCTTAGGGAGCCTGACGATTACCTACTTTCACACGGGAATCCGCACTATCATCGGCGTAGAGTCGTTTCACGGTCCTGTTCGGGATGGGAAGGGGTGGGACCGACTCGCTATGGTCATCAGGCAAAGAGGGTTGTCACGTTGCTTCGCAACGCGACCAATCGGGAAGAAGCAGTAATTTTGAGTTGTGTGTATCACACACGAGAATCCAACTAGTCCTGGCTCACATCACTGGAGCCGAAACAGACTTGTTATAGGATCAAGCCTTACGGGCAATTAGTATCAGTTAGCTGAACGCATTACTGCGCTTACACACCTGACCTATCAACGTCCTGGTCTCGAACGACCCTTCAAGGGGATCTAGTCCCCAGGGATATCTCATCTTAAGGCGAGTTTCCCGCTTAGATGCTTTCAGCGGTTATCTCTTCCGAACATAGCTACCCGGCGATGCCACTGGCGTGACAACCGGTACACCAGAGGTTCGTCCACTCCGGTCCTCTCGTACTAGGAGCAGCCCCCTTCAAATATCCAACGCCCACGGCAGATAGGGACCAAACTGTCTCACGACGTTTTAAACCCAGCTCACGTACCTCTTTAAATGGCGAACAGCCATACCCTTGGGACCGGCTACAGCCCCAGGATGAGATGAGCCGACATCGAGGTGCCAAACACCGCCGTCGATATGAACTCTTGGGCGGTATCAGCCTGTTATCCCCAGAGTACCTTTTATCCGTTGAGCGATGGCCCTTCCATACAGAACCACCGGATCACTATGACCTGCTTTCGCACCTGCTCGACTTGTCGGTCTCGCAGTTAAGCACGCTTATGCCATTGCACTATCAGCACGATTTCCGACCGTACCTAGCGTACCTTCGTACTCCTCCGTTACGCTTTGGGAGGAGACCGCCCCAGTCAAACTGCCTACCATGCACTGTCCCCGACCCGGATCACGGGCCAAGGTTAGAACCTCAAACAAACCAGGGTGGTATTTCAAGGACGGCTCCACCGAAACTAGCGTTCCGGTTTCATAGCCTCCCACCTATCCTACACAGATCGGTTCAAAGTCCAATGCAAAGCTACAGTAAAGGTTCATGGGGTCTTTCCGTCTAGCCGCGGGTAGATTGCATCATCACAAACACTTCAACTTCGCTGAGTCTCGGGAGGAGACAGTGTGGCCATCGTTACGCCATTCGTGCAGGTCGGAACTTACCCGACAAGGAATTTCGCTACCTTAGGACCGTTATAGTTACGGCCGCCGTTTACCGGGACTTCAATCAAGAGCTTGCACCCCATCATTTAATCTTCCGGCACCGGGCAGGCGTCACACCCTATACGTCCACTTTCGTGTTTGCAGAGTGCTGTGTTTTTATTAAACAGTCGCAGCCACCAGTTTATTGCAACCCCTTCACCCTTTGCGCGCAGGCGCATCAAGCTACAAGGGCGTACCTTATCCCGAAGTTACGGTACCAATTTGCCGAGTTCCTTCTCCCGAGTTCTCTCAAGCGCCTTAGAATACTCATCTCGCCCACCTGTGTCGGTTTGCGGTACGGTCATCGTTAGACTGAAGCTTAGAGGCTTTTCTTGGAACCACTTCCAATTGCTTCGCTCCCTAAGGAGCTCGCGCCACACCCTTGAATTCCGCGCCCGGATTTGCCTAAGCGCCTTCTCCAATGCAGCGACCGGGACTTCCAACACCCGGACAACCTTCCGCGATCCGTCCCCCCATCGCATCTAACAATGGTGCAGGAATATTGACCTGCTTCCCATCAGCTACGCATTTCTGCCTCGCCTTAGGGGCCGACTCACCCTACGCCGATGAACGTTGCGTAGGAAACCTTGGGCTTACGGCGAGGGGGCCTTTCACCCCCTTTATCGCTACTCATGTCAGCATTCGCACTTCCGATACCTCCAGCACGCTTTTCAACGCACCTTCGCAGGCTTACGGAACGCTCTCCTACCATGCGTGCAAAGCACGCATCCGCAGCTTCGGTATATAGCTTAGCCCCGTTACATCTTCCGCGCAGGACGACTCGATCAGTGAGCTATTACGCTTTCTTTAAAGGGTGGCTGCTTCTAAGCCAACCTCCTGACTGTTTTAGCCTTCCCACTTCGTTTCCCACTTAGCTATATTTGGGGACCTTAGCTGGCGGTCTGGGTTGTTTCCCTCTTGACACCGGACGTTAGCACCCGATGTCTGTCTCCCGTGATTGCACTCTTCGGTATTCGGAGTTTGCTATGGCGGGGTAATCTGCAATAGACCCCCCAACCATGACAGTGCTCTACCCCCGAAGGTGAGACACGAGGCACTACCTAAATAGTTTTCGGAGAGAACCAGCTATTTCCAAGTTTGTTTAGCCTTTCACCCCTATCCACAGCTCATCCCCTAACTTTTCAACGTTAGTGGGTTCGGACCTCCAGTACGTGTTACCGCACCTTCATCCTGGCCATGGATAGATCACTTGGTTTCGGGTCTACGCCCAGCAACTGAACGCCCTATTCGGACTCGCTTTCGCTACGCCTGCCCTATACGGTTAAGCTTGCTACTGAACGTAAGTCGCTGACCCATTATACAAAAGGTACGCCGTCACCCCTTACGAGGCTCCGACTGTTTGTATGCATGCGGTTTCAGGATCTATTTCACTCCCCTCCCGGGGTTCTTTTCGCCTTTCCCTCACGGTACTGGTTCACTATCGGTCGATCACGAGTATTTAGCCTTGGAGGATGGTCCCCCCATCTTCAGACAGGATTTCACGTGTCCCGCCCTACTTGTCGCACACCTAGTTCTTTCATACTGTTTTCGCCTACAGGGCTATCACCTGCTATGGCCGCACTTTCCAGAGCGTTCGGCTAACAATACAAATAAAGAGTGCAAGGCTCATCCCATTTCGCTCGCCACTACTTTGGGAATCTCGGTTGATTTCTTTTCCTGCGGTTACTTAGATGTTTCAGTTCACCGCGTTCGCTTCACTAGACCTATGTATTCAGTCTAGGATGACCCAAAAGGGCCGGGTTTCCCCATTCGGACATCTACGGATCAAAGCTCGTTTGCCAGCTCCCCGTAGCTTTTCGCAGGCTACCGCGTCCTTCATCGCCTGTGATCGCCAAGGCATCCACCACATGCACTTGTTCGCTTGACCCTATAACGAGTCTGTCTCATCGACAGTCGCTACAGGTTGAGTTCTCGCGTTGTGCCGTATTCCAAAATTGAGTCAAACATAGAGTTCGAATCATCTTGAGATACATCGATACAATCACAACCCGGATAGTTTTCACGTCCATCTCAAGACGCTTCCGCTATCCAAATTACTTACTTCTTCCAGATTGTTAAAGAACGACAGCCGATACATACTACGTATCACTCTGACTGGCTCAATCGCCAATGGCAAATGCTCGTCTCACACGTCACTTTCGTGCGATCCAAACGCTTCCCATTGAAGATTGGTGGAGGCAGACGGGATCGAACCGACGACCCCCTGCTTGCAAAGCAGGTGCTCTCCCAGCTGAGCTATGCCCCCATGAGTACAGATATCCTCAGGTACTACCGCCAGACAAGACATTGGTGGGTCTGGTTGGATTCGAACCAACGACCCCCGCCTTATCAAGACGGTGCTCTAACCGACTGAGCTACAGACCCCTGAGTCTGTCTTTAATTTACAGCCGATAAGCGTGAGCGCTCAATTTTGCGAGAAGCTCTGGAAAGGAGGTGATCCAGCCGCACCTTCCGATACGGCTACCTTGTTACGACTTCACCCCAGTCATGAATCCTACCGTGGTGACCGTCCTCCTTGCGGTTAGACTAGCCACTTCTGGTAAAACCCACTCCCATGGTGTGACGGGCGGTGTGTACAAGACCCGGGAACGTATTCACCGCGGCATGCTGATCCGCGATTACTAGCGATTCCAGCTTCATGCACTCGAGTTGCAGAGTGCAATCCGGACTACGATCGGTTTTCTGGGATTAGCTCCCCCTCGCGGGTTGGCAACCCTCTGTTCCGACCATTGTATGACGTGTGAAGCCCTACCCATAAGGGCCATGAGGACTTGACGTCATCCCCACCTTCCTCCGGTTTGTCACCGGCAGTCTCCTTAGAGTGCTCTTGCGTAGCAACTAAGGACAAGGGTTGCGCTCGTTGCGGGACTTAACCCAACATCTCACGACACGAGCTGACGACAGCCATGCAGCACCTGTGTATCGGTTCTCTTTCGAGCACTCCCACCTCTCAGCAGGATTCCGACCATGTCAAGGGTAGGTAAGGTTTTTCGCGTTGCATCGAATTAATCCACATCATCCACCGCTTGTGCGGGTCCCCGTCAATTCCTTTGAGTTTTAATCTTGCGACCGTACTCCCCAGGCGGTCAACTTCACGCGTTAGCTACGTTACTAAGGAAATGAATCCCCAACAACTAGTTGACATCGTTTAGGGCGTGGACTACCAGGGTATCTAATCCTGTTTGCTCCCCACGCTTTCGTGCATGAGCGTCAGTATTGGCCCAGGGGGCTGCCTTCGCCATCGGTATTCCTCCACATCTCTACGCATTTCACTGCTACACGTGGAATTCTACCCCCCTCTGCCATACTCTAGCCTGCCAGTCACCAATGCAGTTCCCAGGTTGAGCCCGGGGATTTCACATCGGTCTTAGCAAACCGCCTGCGCACGCTTTACGCCCAGTAATTCCGATTAACGCTCGCACCCTACGTATTACCGCGGCTGCTGGCACGTAGTTAGCCGGTGCTTATTCTTCCGGTACCGTCATCCCCCGGCTATATTAGAACCAAGGATTTCTTTCCGGACAAAAGTGCTTTACAACCCGAAGGCCTTCTTCACACACGCGGCATTGCTGGATCAGGCTTTCGCCCATTGTCCAAAATTCCCCACTGCTGCCTCCCGTAGGAGTCTGGGCCGTGTCTCAGTCCCAGTGTGGCTGGTCGTCCTCTCAGACCAGCTACTGATCGTCGCCTTGGTAGGCCTTTACCCCACCAACTAGCTAATCAGCCATCGGCCAACCCTATAGCGCGAGGCCCGAAGGTCCCCCGCTTTCATCCGTAGATCGTATGCGGTATTAATCCGGCTTTCGCCGGGCTATCCCCCACTACAGGACATGTTCCGATGTATTACTCACCCGTTCGCCACTCGCCACCAGGTGCAAGCACCCGTGCTGCCGTTCGACTTGCATGTGTAAGGCATGCCGCCAGCGTTCAATCTGAGCCAGGATCAAACTCTTCAGTTTAAACCTGTTACTGTTTTCGGTTCGGTTAAGAACCGGTCGCTCACTCAAAGCTGACAGGTATATGAATTGCTTCATAAACCTGACTTACTTTAGTGTGAGACTCTTGATACTTTTGCTATCTGATCCGAGGATCAGCTCGCTTCCATCAAGCGCCCACACTTATCGGCTGTTAATTTTTAAAGAGCATTTCTGCGAGGAACATCGTGTTTCTCAGCAGCGCTGCGTTTTCAGCAGCAGAGAAGCGAGATTATGAACCGTGTTTCGCAGATCGTCAACAACTTTTTAAACTGCTTCGTTGCGACTGCGAGGTTCATCTTCCTTCGCCAGCCGTGCGCCCAACCTGCTGCACACCACCGACTTCGCTTCCCCTCTCCCGCGCCGCGTTTCCGTTAGCGCGAAAGAGGCGTGATTCTAAGCACCCGCCTCCATCTCCGCAAGCCCTTTGTGAAATTATTTTGAAAAGCCTCCGTGCGCTGGCGCGCACGGAGGCTTGGGGCCCGACGGGCCGGGCGCCACCGTTGACCTCCAGGCCGCCGGCAACGCTTCACCCTCTATATATAGTAGGAGCGAGCGCGTCACTTGCCGCCCACGGCAGCCTGCAACTGTTCGACCGGCACTGCGTCGGCCATCGCCGTGTAACCGGCGTCGCTCGGATGAATGCCGTCGCCGCTGTCATATCGGCGCTGCAGCACGCTCGGGCGCGCCGGATCGCGCAGCACCGCATCGAAGTCGACCACGCCGTCGAACCCGCCGCCGCTCCGGATCCACCGGTTCACCTCGAGCCGGATCGCCTCGCGTCCGGCCGGCAGCCCGGCCGGTGTAAGCGTCGCACCGAAGACCTTCACGCCCTGGCGGTGTGCCGCCTCGATCAGCCGGCGATAGCCGTCGATCAGCGACGCGGCCGTGACCTGCGTATGCGGATGGTCGCAATCGAGCCCCGCGCGCGGCGGCATCGCCGCGAAGTTGATGTCGTTGATCCCGATCAGCACGACCGCGGCCTTCACGCCCGCGCGCGACAGCGCATCGTGCTCGAACCGCGACGCCAGCGACGTGCCGTAGCACGCGGAATCGCTGAGCAGCCGGTTCCCGCTGATGCCCAGATTCACGACACCGATCGAATCGGCGCCCGACACCGTCAGCCGACGCGCCAACGCGTCCGGCCAGCGGCGGTTCCGGTTCACGCTCGAACGCAGTCCGTCGGTGATCGAATCGCCGATCGCGGCTACGCTGGCACGCGCGGAACCGGCCTCGACGGCCAGCTCGGTCACCCATGCATATTGGGTAAAACGGGTGCGGAACGTAGCGGCGCCGGGATCGTTCACGTGATCGCCCGGCGCAGAGACATAGTTGAACTGGTTCGACACGCGGTGCCAGACCGTCATCCGTTGATTCGGTCCCATCTGCAGACTGATTGCATACGGCTGCCCCGCCGTCACGTCGATCGCAGCCGGATCGCTTTCGAGTTCCTGGCCCGGTGCGAGCGTGACTGCCGCCTTGCCGCCGAACCGGACCGGCACGGCCGCGCCGCCGGCGAGCGCAGCGCCGTCGCCGGCGCGCGCGAGGCTCGCAGCCTCGACGACCAGCGGTGCGTGACCGTATGCATTGCTCACGCGAATCCGTGCTGCCCGCCCCGACACCGTCGGGTAGACGATCTGGCGCACGGCCCGCCCGGCGATATCGGGTGCGCGATAGAGCGGCGGCGGCGCGGCAAGGTCGGGAATCGGCTGCAGCGCGGTCGCCCACGCGGCGACCCATCCTGCCGGCGCGGCCGAAGCCGCGAGCGGCGACACGAAAACGGCCGCGCCCAGCACGGCCGCGACGAAACTGCTTCGGAATGACATCGGCAAAATCCTCATCGGAAAGCGGGCATTGTGCCGCAGAAGACGCGGGGCTCCCGCACCGGACTGCGCTTGTGCCGCCTGATCGCGCCCCGACGCCCCTCGTTTACCCGAGTCTCACCGCAATTCCACAAGAAATTTATTAACCGACCGGTCGGTTGGTTTATACTTCGCACACATTCAACCGGACGAGAACCTCGCCATGTACACGCAATCCCTCGACATCCCCGGCAACGTCGCGCCACTCGACGCCGCAGCCGAGTCGCCCGAGCAGGCGCGGTTCGATGCAGTGATGGCCGCGGACGGGAAGATCGAACCGCAAGACTGGATGCCCGACGCCTATCGCAAGACGCTGGTTCGCCAGATCTCGCAGCACGCGCATTCGGAAGTCGTCGGCATGCTGCCGGAAGGCAACTGGATCTCGCGCGCGCCGAGCCTGAAGCGCAAGGCGATCCTGCTCGCGAAGGTCCAGGACGAAGCCGGCCACGGCCTCTATCTTTATAGCGCGGCCGAAACGCTCGGCGTATCGCGCGATTCGCTGATCGACGCGCTGCACGCAGGCAAGGCGAAATACTCGAGCATCTTCAACTACCCGACGCCGACCTGGGCCGACGTCGGCGTGATCGGCTGGCTCGTCGACGGCGCCGCGATCATGAACCAGATCCCGCTGTGCCGCTGCACGTACGGCCCGTACGCACGCGCGATGATCCGCGTGTGCAAGGAAGAGTCGTTCCACCAGCGCCAGGGTTTCGACGCGCTGCTGTCGATGATGAAGGGCAGCGACGCGCAGCGCGCGATGGTCCAGCAGGCCGTGAACCGCTGGTGGTGGCCGGTGCTGATGATGTTCGGCCCGAGCGACGCCGACTCGGTCCACAGCAGCCAGTCTGCGAAATGGGGCATCAAGCGGATCTCGAACGACGACCTGCGGCAAAAGTTCGTCGATGCGACGGTCGACCAGGCGAAGGTGCTCGGCGTGACGCTGCCCGATCCCGACCTGAAGTGGAACGACGCGCGCGGCCACCATGACTACGGCACGATCGACTGGGACGAATTCTGGCGCGTGGTCAACGGCGACGGCCCATGCAACAAGGAACGCCTCGCGACCCGCGTGAAAGCGCACGAGGACGGCGCATGGGTGCGCGAAGCCGCGCTCGCGCACGAAGCGAAGCGCCGCGCCCGCGCCGAACAGCACGCCGCCTGAGCGGCAACCATCGAATTCAGGAATCAGGGAATCAGGAGAAAGTGATGAACAAGGAATGGCCGATCTGGGAAGTGTTCGTGCGCAGCAAGCAGGGCCTCGACCACAAGCATTGCGGCAGCCTGCACGCCGCCGACGCGACGATGGCGCTGCGCATGGCGCGCGACGTCTACACGCGCCGCCAGGAAGGCGTGAGCATCTGGGTGGTGCCGTCGTCGGCGATCACCGCATCGGATCCGAACGAGAAGGCCGAACTGTTCGAGCCGGCGGGCGACAAGATCTACCGTCACCCGACGTTCTACACGCTGCCCGACGAAGTCAACCACATGTAACGCCCGCGCCATGACGATCACGCCCGAACACCTCTCCTACGTGCTGCGCCTCGCGGACAACGCGCTGATCCTCGGTCAGCGCAACGCCGAATGGTGCGGCCACGGCCCGATCCTCGAGGAAGACATCGCGCTCACCAACATGAGCCTCGACCTCGTCGGCCAGGCGCGCATGCTGTATACGCATGCGGCCGAACTCGAGCGCCAGCTCACCGGCGCGACGAAGACGGAGGACGACTACGCGTACTTCCGGTCCGAGCGCGAGTTCGCGAACTTCACGCTCGCCGAGCTGCCGCACTACGGCCCGGTCTCCGGCACCGCGCACGCCGACAAGGACTACGCGGTGACGATCGTGCGCAACTTCCTCTACGCGGCGCTGATGCTGCACGTGTGGACCGCGCTGGAAACGTCGACCGACACGCAGCTCGCCGCGATCGCCGCGAAATCCGTGAAGGAAACCCGCTATCACGTGCAGCACGCACGCGAGTGGCTCGTTCGCCTCGGCGACGGCACCGACGAATCGCACCGTCGCGCGCAGGATGCGCTCGACTACCTGACCCCGTACACGCGCGAATTCTTCGCGGCCGATTCAATCGACGACGCGATCGCCGCACCGGGCATCGGCCCGGCACCTGCCACGCTCGAAGCCGCATGGCGCGCGGACGTCGACGATGCGCTCGCCGAGGCGACGCTCACGCTGCCGGCGCCCGTGATGCATGTGACGACCGGCAAGCAGGGCGAGCACTCGGAGCACATGGGTTATCTGCTCGCAGAAATGCAGAGCCTCGCGCGCCAGCACCCCGGCGCGACCTGGTAACCGGCCAACGCCACGGAGCCCAACGATGTCCGTCCAGACCGCCGCCCCCGCCGACGCCGCGCCCGCCGCGCGTCACGACGATCCGCTGCTCGCCCGCGCATGGGACGTGCTGGAAGCCGTGCCCGATCCGGAGATCCCGGTCGTGTCGATCCGCGAGCTCGGCATCCTGCGCGACGTCCGCCGCGCGGACGACGGCCTGCTCGAAGTCGTGATCACGCCGACCTACTCGGGCTGCCCGGCCATGTCGCAGATCGCGGAGGACGTCGCTGCCGCCCTGCAGGCGGCCGACCTCCCGCCGCACCGGATCGAAACGGTGCTCGCGCCCGCATGGACGACCGACTGGATCACGCAGGAAGCGCGCGACAAGCTGCGCGCGTACGGCATCGCGCCGCCGGTCGGCCAGTGCGGCAGCGCCGCGCCGCGGGAAAACGTCGTGCGTTTCGTGCCGCGGCCCGTCGCGGCGCCCGCGTGCCCGCGCTGCGGCTCCGCCCGCACCGAGCGTCTCGCGCAATTCGCGTCCACGGCCTGCAAGGCGCTGTATCGCTGCGTCGACTGCCGCGAACCCTTCGACTACTTCAAACCTTATTGAGATGAAACAGCCCCCACGCTCTCTTCGTTCGCTGCCCCCCGAGGGGGCGGACGCCCCCCTTGGGGCGGCCCGACGGGGGTCGTCGTCGACCCCGCAATTTCATCCGCTGCGTATCCGCGACGTGCGGCCCGAGACCGCCGACGCCGTTACCGTCTCCTTCGACGTGCCGCCGGAGCTGCGCGACGCGTACCGCTTCACGCAGGGCCAGTTCGTCACGCTGAAGACCCACATCGACGGCGAGGAAACGCGCCGCTCGTATTCGATCTGCGTCGGTACGACGGACTACGACCGCGACGGCGAACTGCGCATCGGCATCAAGCGCGTGCGCGGCGGCCGCTTCTCGAACTTCGCATTCGATACGCTGAAGCCGGGCCACACGATCGACGTGATGACGCCGGACGGCCGCTTCTTCACGCACCTGAATGCCGACCATGGCAAGCAGTACATCGCGTTTTCCGGCGGCTCGGGCATCACACCCGTGCTCGCGATCGTGAAGACGACCCTCGAACTCGAGCCGCGCAGCACGTTCACGCTGATCTACGGCAACCGCAGCGTCGACGCGATCATGTTCGCGGAGGAGCTCGAGGACCTGAAGAACCGCTACATGAACCGCTTCGTCCTCTATCACGTGCTGTCGGACGACCAGCAGGACGTCGAGCTGTTCAACGGCGTGCTCGACCAGGCGAAATGCGCGGAATTCCTCGCTACGCTGATGCCGGCCGACGCGATCGACGAGGCGTTCATCTGCGGCCCCGCGCCGATGATGGACGCGGCCGAAGCGGCGCTGAAGGAAGCTGGCGTGCCGCAGGCGAAGGTGCATGTCGAGCGCTTCGGCACGCCGCTGCCGCAGGCTGGCGCACCGGTCGTCGAGATCACCGACCAGACGCCGGCCGCCGACCTGGAAATCGTGCTCGACGGCAAGAAGCGCAAGCTGCGCCTGCCGTACGAAGGCGTGAGCCTGCTCGATGTCGGCCTGCGTGCGGGCCTCGCGCTGCCTTACGCGTGCAAGGGCGGCGTGTGCTGCACGTGCCGCGCGAAGGTGATCGAAGGCGAAGTGCGGATGGAGAAGAACTACACGCTCGAGGAGCACGAAGTGAAGGACGGTTTCGTGCTGACGTGCCAGTGCCACCCGGTCAGCGACAAGGTCGTCGTGAGCTACGACGAACGTTGAGCGGCATCGCGTCGCGGCGCCGGACGGTTTCTCGCCGTCACACATCTCGCTTACACTAGGGGCCGCCGGCCGGCTGGACATCGCAACGTCCGCCCGGCCGGCGGTTTTCTTTTGTTGACGACAGGCCGATGAGTACCATTCATGTGATTCAGGGCGGCACCGCCGCCGCGTCGCTGTGCGAGGCACTCGCGCAAGCCGGACGCGACGAGCGCGTCGTCGGATTGCTCGACGATCTCGGCGTCGGGCCGCTCAAGGGCGCCGACGAGACGCCCGACACGCGTGCCGCCTTCTGGCAGCGCGTGCTCGGCGACCAGATTCCCGACTGGAACGCGGAAATCGAAGACGAATTCGCGCGCCTCGACCAGCTCGCGATGGAGTCGGGCCAGGTGGTCGTCTGGCATGCGCCGAGCGTCGGCGACAAGCTGCTGCTGCGCCGCGTCGCCTATCACCTGCGCAATGTCCCGCAGCGCCTGAACGAGGTGCGGCTGTCGGCCGCCGATCTCGACTCGGCGCAGCGCGCGTCGCTGTCGCGCACCGACCAGGCGTGCTCGACCGGGATGTTCTCGCCCGCGGAACTCGCGCGGAAACGGCCGGTGGCCGCGCCGATCTCGGTGCTGCGCATCGGCCGCCTCGCGCTCGAGTGGCAGGAGGCGAAGCACCTGAACGCCGAACTTCGCTATTGGGTCAGCAACACGATCAAGAGCGGCTACTACGCCGATCTCGACGCGCTGATCGTCGCGCGCGCGGAAACCGACTGGCTGCCCGCGCGGCGCCTCGTCGGCGGCATCATGGCCGACGCCGACCGCGGCGGCCTGTTCGTCAGCGACTCGATCGCCTGGTGGCGCTGCCGCGAACTCGCGGCAGCCGGCAGGCTCGAGCTGCAGGACGACGCGCCTGACGCCCTCTCCTCCACGCAGGTGCGCGCGGCCCGCGCGGCCACCACGCACCGCTAATCTTCCGCATTCGACCATGGCCCGTACCCGAGCGCCCGACCACGAATCCCAGCGCGAGCAGATCCTCGATCTCGCCGCCGAGAAATTCGCGCAGACGAGCTACCCGAGCACGTCGATGTCCGATCTCGCAACCGCGAGCGGCACGTCGAAGGCACGCCTCTATCACTATTACGAGAGCAAGGAAGCGATCCTGTTCGACCTGCTCGACCGCTACACGAAGCGGCTGATGCTGATCATCGCCGAGGTGGAAGGGGCGAGCCAGCGGCGCGGCCTCACCGAGCGCGACGCGTTCGCCGAGCTCGTGCGCGCGTTCCTCGCCGAATACGAGACGTCGCACAGCCGTCATGTCGCACTGCTCAACGACGTGAAGTATCTCGAGGACGCGCAGCGCGAGATCGTGCTCGACCGCCAGCGCGATATCGTCGCCGCGTTCACGCGGCAGCTCGCGCGTGCGTACCCGGACCGCATCTCGAAGGAAAACCAGACATCCGTGACGATGATGGTGTTCGGGATGATCAACTGGACGTTCACGTGGCTGAAGCCGGGCGGCCGTCTCGGCTACCGCGACTTCGCCGAGCAGGTGATCGACCTGATCGAACGCGGACTGTCGACGGCGCCCTGATTGCCGCACAGCAGCAAGCGTTGCACGACGGGCACACTGCGACCGCCCGCCGCGCATTTCATATGATGAATTTTAAATTCGTTAAAAATCAAATAGCTACAAGATTAACTAAGCGGATTTAGAATTCATCCTCCAGCATAAATAAGGTTAAATACGGGTTTTCCCCAATCCGAGGGCCGACGGTCGGGTAAAATGCTGTTGCGTTGCACAACCCGCTGTACGGTCACACATTGAGGAACCCACGATGAACACGCAATTGAACGGCCCTGCCGATGTCGTCGGCACCGCCGGTAGTGCGCCGGTTCTCGTCAGGGAACTGGCTTCCAAAGACCGTGAGCAGATGCTCACCCACTTTCTCTCGCTCGACGAAGAGGACCGCCTGCTGCGCTTCGGCCAGATGGTGCCCGACCACGTGATCGAGAACTATGTCCGCACGATCGACTTCGGTCGCGACACCGTGTTCGGCGTGTTCGACCACGAACTCGAACTGATCGGCGTCGGCCACCTGGCCTACCTGCCGGCCGAGGGCGACAAGCGCACGGCCGAATTCGGCGTGTCGGTGCTCGAAAGCGCACGCGGCCGCGGCGTCGGCTCGAAGCTGTTCGAGCGCGCGGCGATCCGCAGCCGCAACACGCACGTGACGATGCTGTACATGCACTGCCTGTCGCGTAACGCGACGATGATGCACATCGCGAAGAAGTCCGGGATGCGGATCGAGTACGCGTACGGCGAAGCCGATGCGTACCTGTCGCTGCCGCCGGCCGACCACTCGACGATCATCGCCGAGATGCTGCAGGAACAGGCGGCGGTGTTCGACTACGCGCTCAAGCGCCAGGCGCACCGTACGTCGAAGTTCATCGAATCGCTGATGCCCGCCGCGCTGACGGCGTAATATCGGCCGACCGGGCCGCGCCTGCCGCGCGCCCGGCCCCCTTTTCCCCTCTCCCCGCCGCGGGGTGCACAGCTAGCGCACCGAACGAATCGGCAACGCCGTCGTCTCCTTGAAGCATTCGAGCGAAAAGCTCGTCTTCACGTCGATGACCGACGGGTGATGCAGCAAATGCTCCTGCACGAAGCGGGAGAAATGCGCCATGTCCTCGACCTGCACGCGCAGCAGGTAATCCATGTCTCCCGTCATCGCGTGGCACGCGACCACTTCCGGCCACGTCTGCACGGCCGCGCGAAACAGCTCTGCATGGGTCGCGCCCGCGCGCGCCGACGTCTCGTCGACCCGGACCGGCGCCAGGCCGCCGCGCTTCTCGAGCCGCACGCTCACGTAAGCGAGCAGGTCGAGCCCGAGCTTCTGCGGATCCAGCAGCGCGACATAGCCGGTGATCACGCCAATCTCCTCGAGCCGCCGGATCCGCCGCAGACACGGGCTCGGCGACAGGTTCACGCGCTCGGCGATCTCCTGGTTCGACAGGCGCCCGTTCTCCTGAAGAATCGCGAGAATCCGCCGGTCGATGGCATCCAATTCGACTTGCGCCATCTTCTGCCCTCCAATGATTATTTAGAGACTGGAAATTGCGTCATCGTAGGCATGGACGATTAAGTTCGCAAGTTTCCGCTCGCGACCGCCCGCTACACTCTGTCGCATGTACCGATTCGTTGCGCACGCCGACGCGTGCGCCGCCTTCGACATCGAACCAGGCCGGGCACGCGCACGTCGCCCCGGCCGATCGCCCCGCACAGGAGACACGACATGCAGATCCCCAACTGGGACAACCCCGTCGGCACCGACGGCTTCGAATTCATCGAATACACGGCACCGGACCCGAAAGCGCTCGGACAACTGTTCGAACGGATGGGTTTCACCGCGATCGCGCGCCATCGCCACAAGGACGTGACGGTCTACCGCCAGGGCGACATCAACTTCATCATCAACGCCGAACCCGATTCGTTCGCGCAACGCTTCGCGCGCCTGCACGGCCCGTCGATCTGCGCGATCGCGTTTCGCGTAGAGGACGCCGCGAAGGCGTACAAGCACGCGCTCGAACTCGGCGCATGGGGCTTCGACAACAAGACGGGCCCGATGGAGCTGAACATCCCGGCGATCAAGGGCATCGGCGATTCGCTGATCTACTTCGTCGACCGCTGGCGCGGCAAGAACGGCGCGCAGCCGGGCTCGATCGGCGACATCAGCATCTACGACGTCGACTTCGAGCCGATCGCCGGCGCGAACCCGAACCCGGTCGGCCACGGCCTCACCTACATCGACCACCTGACGCACAACGTGCATCGCGGCCGCATGCAGGAGTGGGCTGAGTTCTACGAACGCCTGTTCAACTTCCGCGAAGTGCGCTACTTCGACATCGAAGGCAAGGTAACGGGCGTGAAGTCGAAGGCGATGACGTCGCCGTGCGGCAAGATCCGCATCCCGATCAACGAGGAAGGCTCGGACACGGCCGGCCAGATCCAGGAATACCTCGACGCGTACCACGGCGAAGGGATCCAGCACATCGCGCTCGGCACGAACGACATCTACGGCGCGGTCGACGGGCTGCGCGGCAAGGAAGTGAAGCTGCTCGACACGATCGACACGTATTACGAGCTGGTCGACCGCCGCGTGCCGGACCACGGCGAATCGCTGGACGAACTGAAGAAGCGCAAGATCCTGATCGACGGCGCGCGCGACGACCTGCTGCTGCAGATCTTCACCGAGAACCAGATCGGGCCGATCTTCTTCGAGATCATCCAGCGCAAGGGCAACCAGGGCTTCGGCGAAGGCAACTTCAAGGCGCTGTTCGAATCGATCGAGCTCGACCAGATCCGCCGCGGCGTCGTGCAGGACAAGGCCTGACGCGTCCGGCGCGCCGGCCCGGGGCAACCCGGGCCGGCTGCATAAAGAAAAAGGGCGGGAATCCTCGGATTCCCGCCCTTTTCGCATTTAGCGGCGCGGCCAGCAGGCCGCGCGACCGGATCAACGCGCGTTCGCCTTCGACTTGACGACGCGCTCGGCCGCCGGCTGCGCGACGGCATCCTGGGCCGGCACGATCTGGCGCATCTGCGCGCCGGCTGCCGCCAGTACGCTCGCGCCTTGCGCGCGCACCGGGCCGGTCATCGCGAAAAACGCGGCGGACACGATCAGGAAACTCTGGATATGACGTGTGTTCATTGCACCTCCTGTAAGACTGCCGGCGCCTCCCCGATTGCGTCGAAACGAACCAACGCGGCCGGGCACCTCCGGCAGGCCGACAAGATTAACGGCATTTGCCCGCAAATGGCGCCGGCTTTACATGCATTTACATGATGTAACGCATCATCGCGCCCTTTTTCCCCTGGTGCGCCGCCACATTTTGGCCGACGGGCGGCGGGTTTGCCCCAGTGCTACCATCGCTTAAAACCGGCCAATATGCCGGCCACTGCCGACGCGTTCACAAGACGCCGGAGCAGTCGAGTTTTGGTGATCCCAAACTGGGTGGAGGAGACTGTTAATGAATGCCCCGCTAGACGCAGACCAACGCGCGTCGCTAGAAGCCGCGCTGAAGTCCGTCACGCTTGATGACAAATACACACTGGAACGCGGTCGCGCGTACATGAGCGGCATCCAGGCCCTCGTGCGCCTGCCGATGCTCCAGCAGGAACGCGACCGCGCCGCCGGTCTCAATACGGCCGGCTTCATCTCCGGCTATCGCGGCTCGCCGCTCGGCGGCCTCGATCTGTCGCTATGGAAAGCCAAGCAGTACCTGGCGGCCCACCAGATCGTCTTCCAGCCCGGCATCAACGAAGATCTGGCCGCCACCGCCGTGTGGGGCTCGCAGCAGGTGAACCTGTACCCCGGCGCGAAGCACGACGGCGTGTTCGGCATGTGGTACGGCAAGGGCCCGGGCGTCGACCGTACCGGCGACGTCTTCAAGCACGCGAACTCGGCCGGCTCGTCGCAGCACGGCGGCGTGCTGGTGCTCGCCGGCGACGACCACGCGGCGAAATCGTCGACGCTCGCGCACCAGTCCGAACACATCTTCAAGGCCTGCGGGCTGCCCGTGCTGTTCCCGTCCAACGTGCAGGAATATCTCGATTTCGGCCTGCACGGCTGGGCGATGAGCCGTTATTCGGGCCTGTGGGTCGCGCTCAAGTGCGTGACGGACGTCGTCGAATCGTCGGCGTCGGTCGACATCGACCCGCATCGCACCGAGATCGTGCTGCCGACCGACTTCATCATGCCGGACGGCGGCCTGAACATCCGCTGGCCCGACCCGCCGCTCGTGCAGGAAGCGCGGCTGCTCGACTACAAGTGGTACGCGGCGCTCGCGTATGTGCGCGCGAACAAGCTCGACCGGATCGAGATCGACTCGCCGAGCGCGCGCTTCGGGATCATGACCGGCGGCAAGGCCTACCTCGACGTGCGCCAGGCGCTGACCGACCTCGGCCTCGACGACGAAACCTGCGCGCGGATCGGCATCCGGCTCTACAAGGTCGGCTGCGTGTGGCCGCTCGAAGCGCAGGGCGCGCAGGCATTCGCGCGCGGCCTCGACGAAATCCTCGTCGTCGAGGAAAAGCGCCAGATCCTCGAATACGCGATCAAGGAAGAGCTGTACAACTGGCCCGACGGGCAACGGCCGCGCGTGTTCGGCAAGTTCGACGAGAAGGACGGCGCCGGCGGCGAATGGTCGGTGCCGATGGGCAACTGGCTGCTGCCCGCGCACTACGAGCTGTCGCCCGCGATCATCGCGAAGGCGATCGCGACGCGCCTCGAGAAGTTCGAGCTGCCGTCCGACGTGCGCGCGCGCATCGCCGCGCGGCTCGCGGTGATCAACGCGAAGGAAATGGCGCTCGCGAAGCCGCACGTGCAGACCGAGCGCAAGCCGTGGTTCTGCTCGGGCTGCCCGCACAACACGTCGACCAACGTGCCGGAAGGCTCGCGCGCGATCGCCGGCATCGGCTGCCACTACATGACCGTGTGGATGGACCGCAGCACGAGCACCTTCAGCCAGATGGGCGGCGAAGGCGTGCCGTGGATCGGCCAGGCGCCGTTCACGGACGAGAAGCACGTGTTCGCGAACCTCGGCGACGGCACCTATTTCCACTCGGGCCTGCTGGCGGTGCGCGCGGCGATCTCGTCGAAGGCGAACATCACCTACAAGATCCTCTACAACGACGCGGTCGCGATGACGGGCGGCCAGCCGGTCGACGGCGTGCTGACGGTACCGCAGATCACGCACCAGCTCGCATCCGAAGGCGCGAAGAAGATCGTGATCGTCACCGACGAGCCGGAGAAGTACGACAGCCAGAAGGCGCTGCTCGCGCCGGGCGTGACGATCCATCACCGCGACCGGCTCGATGACATTCAGCGCGAGCTGCGCGAGATCGCCGGCACGACGATCCTGATCTACGACCAGACCTGCGCGACCGAGAAGCGCCGCCGCCGCAAGCGCGGCACCTATCCGGACCCGGCCAAGCGCGTCGTGATCAACGAAGCGGTGTGCGAAGGCTGCGGCGACTGCTCGGTGCAGTCGAACTGCCTGTCGGTCGAGCCGCTGGAAACCGAATTCGGCACGAAGCGCCAGATCAACCAGTCGAGCTGCAACAAGGACTTCTCGTGCGTGAAGGGCTTCTGCCCGAGCTTCGTCACGGTCGAGGGCGGCCAGTTGAAGAAGCCGAAGGCGGTTTCGGTCGACGGCGCCGCACTGCCGCCGATCCCGGAACCGACGCTGCCGGACATCGACCGCGCGTACGGCGTGCTCGTCACGGGCGTCGGCGGCACGGGCGTCGTCACGATCGGCGCGCTGCTCGGGATGGCCGCGCACCTCGAGAACAAGGGCGTGACCGTGCTCGACGTCACGGGCCTCGCGCAGAAAGGCGGCGCCGTGATGAGCCACGTGCAGATCTCGCACGCGCCGACCGATATCCACGCGACGCGGATCGCGATGGGTGAAGCCGACCTCGTGATCGGCTGCGACGCGATCGTCACGGCCGGCGACGAGTGCACGTCGCGGATGCGGCACGACACGACGCGCGTGGTCGTCAACAGCGCGCAGACGCCGACCGCCGAGTTCATCAAGAACCCGAACTGGGCGTTCCCCGGCGTGTCCGCGGAGAATGACATCCGCGCGGCAGCAGGTGAAGCCGTCGATTTCATCGACGCGAACCGTTTCGCGGTCGCGCTGCTCGGCGACGCGATCTATACGAACCCGTTCGTGCTCGGCTACGCGTGGCAGAAGGGCTGGCTGCCGCTCACGCTCGCGTCGCTCGAACGCGCGATCGAGCTGAACGCCGTGTCGGTCGAGAAGAACCGCGCGGCCTTCGACTGGGGCCGGCGCGCCGCGTACGACCTGGCCAGCGTGAAGCACGCCGCGGCCGGCGATGCTCGCCCCGCGCAAGGCGCCACGGTAATCGCGCTGCACACGAAGAAGGCGGTCGACGCGCTGATCGCGAAGCGCGTGGAATTCCTCACCGCGTACCAGAACGCCGCGTACGCATCGCGCTATGCGGCGTTCGTCGACAAGGTGCGCGCGGCCGAGCGCGCGCTGGCGGACGGCGACACGGTGCAGGAGCAACTGACCGAAGCGGTCGCGCGCAACCTGTTCAAGCTGATGGCGTACAAGGACGAATACGAGGTCGCGCGGCTGCAGTCCGATCCCGCGTTCCTCGCACGCCTGTCCG
This sequence comes from Burkholderia pyrrocinia, assembly GCF_001028665.1. Taxonomy (NCBI): domain Bacteria; kingdom Pseudomonadati; phylum Pseudomonadota; class Betaproteobacteria; order Burkholderiales; family Burkholderiaceae; genus Burkholderia; species Burkholderia pyrrocinia. Next base: position 1,575,284 of record NZ_CP011503.1, on the reverse strand, counting down.
CGCAGTTCGAAGGCGACTGGAAGCTGAAATTCCACCTCGCGCCGCCGCTGTTCGCGAAGACGGACGCGCACGGCCATCTCGTGAAGAAGGCGTACGGCCCGTGGATGATGTCGGCGTTCCGGTGGCTCGCGAAGGCGAAGTTCCTGCGCGGCACGGGGCTCGACCCGTTCGGCCGTACCGAGGAGCGCCGCACCGAGCGTGCGCTGATCGGCGAGTACGAAGCGCTGATCGACGAGGTGACGGCCAAGCTGAACGCGGCCAACCGCCCGCTCGCACTCGAGCTCGCGGCGCTGCCGGACGGCATTCGCGGCTACGGCCACGTGAAGGAGAACAACCTGCGCGCGGTACGCCAGAAGTGGGACACGCTGCTCGCGAAGTGGCGTTCGCCGACGGGCGGCCAGTCGCACCAGCAGGTCGCGTAACGGCGCGCGGCGGGCGTTCGCGGTTCGGACGCCCGCCCGCGCCGGCAGCGGTTCACGATAAAAAAAAGCCACGGAACGCAGGTTCCGTGGCGTTTTTCATTGCGCCGCGCCTGAAGCGCGGCACACGCGGGCGAGAACTTACTTCGTGTTCACGTTCGCGGCGGCAACGGCCGTCATGTTGATGATCCGGCGCACGGTCGCGGCCGGCGTCAGGATGTGGACCGGCTGCGCGGCGCCGAGCAGGAACGGGCCGACCGTCACGCCTTCGCCGCCGACCATCTTCAGCAGGTTGTACGCGATGTTCGCGGCTTCGACGTTCGGCATGATCAGCAGGTTCGCTTCGCCGGACAGCGTCGTGCCCGGGAATGCCTGCTTGCGAATCACTTCCGACAGCGCCGCATCGCCGTGCATTTCGCCGTCGACTTCCAGGTTCGGCGCACGTTCGGCGATCAGCTTGCGAGCCTCTGCCATCCGGCGCGACGACGCCGACGGCGCGCTGCCGAAGTTCGAGTTCGACAGCAGCGCGGCCTTCGGCGCGATGCCGAAACGCTCGATCTCGGCCGCGGCCTGGATCGTCATGTCGGCGAGCTGTTCGGCGCTCGGCAGCTCGTTCACGTACGTGTCGCACAGGAACAGGTTGCGGCCCGGCAGCATCAGCAGGTTCATCGCCGCGAAGTGCTCCGCGCCCTTCGCACGGCCCAGCACCTGCTCGATGAACTTCAGGTGGCTGTGGAACGTGTCGATCATCCCGCAGATCATCCCGTCCGCGTCGCCCAGGTGCACGAGCATCGCGCCGATCAGCGTGTTGAACTTGCGCATCGCGGCCTTCGCGACTTCCGGCGTCACGCCGTCGCGCGCGGCGATGTCGTGGTACGCCTGCCAGTAGCGGTGGTAACGCGTGTCGTCTTCCGGATTGACGATTTCGAAGTCGACGCCGGCTTTCAGCTTCGAGCCGATCTTCGCGAGGCGCATCTCGACGACCGACGGACGGCCGACGATGATCGGCTGCGCGATCTTTTCCTGCAGCACGAACTGCGCGGCGCGCAGCACGCGCTCGTCCTCGCCCTCGGCGAACACGATGCGGGCCTGCTTCTTCTTCGCGGTCGCGAACACCGGGCGCATCACCATGCCGGTGCGGTAGACGGTCGCACCGAGCTGCTCGCGGTACGCGTCCATGTCCTGGATCGGACGCGTCGCGACGCCCGAATCCATCGCGGCCTGTGCGACGGCCGGCGCGATCTTGATGATCAGGCGCGGGTCGAACGGCTTCGGGATCAGGTAGTCGGGCCCGAATTCGAGCGAGTGGCCTTCATACGCCTTCGCGACTTCCTCGCTCTGGTCGGTTTCCTGGGCCAGCTCGGCGATCGCGCGCACGCACGCGAGCTTCATTTCTTCCGTGATCGTCGTCGCGCCGACGTCGAGCGCGCCGCGGAAGATGAACGGGAAGCACAGCACGTTGTTGACCTGGTTCGGGTAGTCCGAACGGCCGGTCGCGACGATCGCGTCCGGGCGCACGGCCTTCGCGTCTTCCGGGCGGATCTCCGGCTCCGGGTTCGCGAGCGCCAGGATCAGCGGCCGGTCGCCCATCGTCTTGACCATGTCCTGCTTCAGCACGCCCGCGCTCGAGCAGCCGAGGAACACGTCCGCGCCGACGATCGCGTCGGCGAGCGTGCGCGCGTCGGTGGTCGCCGCATAACGCTGCTTCGACGGATCGAGATTGCCGCGCCCTTCGTAGATCACGCCCTTCGAATCGGCGACGAGGATGTTCGACTTCGTCAGGCCGAGGTTCACCAGCAGGTCCAGACACGCGATGGCCGCGGCGCCGGCGCCCGAGCACACGAGCTTCACTTCGGACAGCTTCTTGCCGACGACCTTCAGGCCGTTCAGGATCGCGGCCGACGCGATGATCGCGGTGCCGTGCTGGTCATCGTGGAAAACGGGGATCTTCATGCGCTCGCGCAGCTTCTGCTCGATGTAGAAGCATTCCGGCGCCTTGATGTCCTCGAGGTTGATGCCGCCGAGCGTCGGCTCGAGCATCGCGATCGCCTCGACGAGCTTGTCGGGGTCGGACTCCGACAGTTCGATGTCGAACACGTCGATGCCCGCGAATTTCTTGAAGAGGCAGCCCTTGCCTTCCATCACCGGCTTCGCGGCAAGCGGGCCGATGTTGCCGAGGCCGAGCACGGCCGTGCCGTTCGTGATGACGCCGACGAGGTTGCCGCGCGACGTGTACTTCTGCGCGTCGAGCGGATCGGCGTGGATCGCCTCGCACGCCGCGGCGACGCCCGGCGAATACGCGAGCGACAGATCGAGCTGGTTCGACAGCGGCTTGGTCGGGGTGACCGAAATCTTGCCGGGTTTCGGGTTCAGGTGATAAGCGAGAGCGGCCTGCTTCAGTTGTTCGTCCATGATTGACCTGCGAGAGACATGCGAAATTTTGACGGTTCAGTACACAGCACCTTCGGCCGCGTCTGCTTGAATCGAGGGGATGGTCGACTGAGAGACGGCACGCGACGCGCCGGGTCGGCGCGCCATCGAACCTTGGCGGGTGGCAAGAGGAAAGTACAAAGTACTGAACGATTTCTAAGGGTCGCCTAGTGTACACCCCGCGCATGACGCGCGTTGGTGCAGCGCCGCATCCCCGGCATCGGGGTGCAAGCGGTCGGTCCCCGTTTGTTTCGCCGGTGGTGAGCCGCACCGCGAACCTGCGCGAATTCCGCCGAAAAGCGGCCTGAATCGGGTAAAATAGCGGGCTACGCGCGCAGCGATGCGATTGGCCCTCCGATCGCGCCCCGGCCCCCTGGGCAGGTTCCCCTTGCTGCGCCACCGGGCCCGCGCCCGATCCTCGCTCAACACCCAAGGAATGCCCATGACAGGCTACGATCGTCAGTCGATCTCGGATACGACCGCCAAAATCCTGCTCGAAGTGCAGGCGGTGCACTTCAACGCCGAAAAACCGTTCATCTTCACGTCCGGCTGGGCAAGCCCCGTCTATATCGACTGCCGCAAGCTGATCTCGTATCCGCGCGTGCGCCGTGCGCTGATGGAAATGGCGGAAACGACGATCACGCGCGACATCGGCTTCGAGCAGATCGACGCGGTGGCGGGCGGCGAGACGGCCGGCATCCCGTTCGCGGCGTGGATCGCGGACCGGATGATGGTGCCGATGCAGTACGTGCGCAAGAAGCCGAAGGGTTTCGGCCGCAACGCGCAGATCGAGGGCCATCTGGAAGAAGGCTCGCGCGTGCTGCTGGTGGAAGACCTGACGACCGACAGCCGCAGCAAGATCAACTTCGTCAACGCGCTGCGCACCGCGGGCGCGACGGTGAACCACTGCTTCGTGCTGTTCCACTACGACATCTTCAAGGAAAGCATGTCGGTCCTGAAGGACATCGACGTCGACCTGCACGCGCTGGCGACGTGGTGGGACGTGCTGCGCGTCGCGAAGGCATCGGGCTACTTCGAGACGAAGACGCTCGACGAAGTCGAGAAGTTCCTGCACGCGCCGGCCGAGTGGTCGGCTGCGCACGGCGGCGCGACGGGCGCCCAGGAGTGACGCCGCGCCGGCACGCATGCCGGCGCCCTGGCTAAAAAAGCCGCCTGCTTCATCGCAGGCGGCTTTTTTTCGTCCATCGACTCGCGCAACAACCGGTCGCGACCTCGGGTCGCGGTGTGCATCGCTCATCGAACCCTAATGCTAGACTTGATCCATCGCCGCCATCAGCGACGCAGGCAACGCACAACGCCAACAACGCCGGGAGCATCGTTCCGGCCCACGTGACGGGAGAAGCGCCATATGCGTGTGGATCGCCGGATCACTCCGCCTGCGCCATCGGGTCGCCCGTCTCCGTTCCTCGCCCTCCTCCTTTGTTGCGCCGTCTTCGCTGCGCTGCCCGTGCATGCGGAAGCCCCGTTCACCGTGTCGAGCGACGACCTGACGCCCGGCGGGCGCGTCCGCGCCGCGAACGTGTTCGACCGCGGCGACTGCAAGGGTGCGAACCGTTCGCCGCAGCTCACCTGGCACAACCCGCCGCCCGGCACGCGCGGCTACGCGGTCACGATCTTCGATCCCGACGCGCCCGGGCACGGCTGGTGGCACTGGGCCGTGGCGGGCATCCCGGCCACGGTCACGAGCCTGCCCGCCGACGCGAGCGCATCCGGCTTCCTGCGACGCATCGGCGCGAGCGAGGCGCGCAACGATTTCGGGATCGACGGCTACGGCGGCCCGTGCCCGCCGCCCGGCAAGCCGCACCGCTACGTGATCACCGTCTACGCGCTGAAGGGCAGCGACCTGCGCGTCGCGCAGGGCCGCCCCGCGCCGATGTTCGAGCACGAGATCGGCACGCTCGCGATCGGTACCGCGCAATTCACGGTCAACTACGGGCAGTGACGACAGTAGCGGGCACCACGCGCCGCCGCGCCGCGATTGCCGGCCGCCGCGAAGTTCAGTGCGCCGCACGCACACGTTTTCCCGTCATTTCGGCTTGCTAGACTCGACGTCACCGGTCGCGGCACACACGTCGCGCATCGGTCGCGCCGCCCGCCAGCGACGCGCGACGCGGCAGGCCGCTGCGGCCGCCGTTCCCGCCCCTTTCCGGAGAACGCTTCATGTCGAACATCGTCATCGTCTATCACAGCGGCTACGGTCACACGCAGAAACTGGCCGAGGCCGTTCACGCGGGCGCGCAGGACGCCGGCGCAACCGTACGCCTGATCGCCGTCGGCGACCTCGACGACGCGGGCTGGGCCGCCCTCGACGCGGCCGACGCGATCGTCTTCGGCGCGCCGACCTACATGGGCGGCCCGTCGGCGCAGTTCAAGCAGTTTGCCGACGCGACGTCGAAAGCGTGGTTCACGCAGAAATGGAAGGACAAGATCGCCGCGGGCTTCACGAACTCCGCGACGATGAACGGCGACAAGTTCTCGACGATTCAATATTTCGTCACGCTGTCGATGCAACATGGGATGGTGTGGGTCGGCACGAGCCTGATGCCGGCCAACTCGAAGGCGGCCACGCGCAACGACATCAACTACCTCGGCGGCTCCACGGGCCTGCTCGCGCAGTCGCCGGCGGATTCGACGCCCGACGAAGGCCCGCTGCCGGGCGACCTCGAGACCGGGAAGGCATTTGGCCGGCGCGTCGCCGAAGCGACCGCACGCTGGGTTGCCGGCAGCCGCTGAGCCCGCACCGCCGCCCGCGCCGGCGGGCGTCAAAGGGACACAAGACGGCCCGCCGGCCGTCTTTTTTTCGCCCCGCGCGGTACAGGCCCGCCGGATGACGTCTTAAAATGGCGGTTTCCGGGCGCGGGCCCCCGTTTCATTCAGTGAGAGCGAAATGAGCACCAAAGTTTTTGTCGACGGCCAGGAAGGCACGACCGGCCTCAAGATCTTCGAATACCTGTCGGCACGCAACGACATCGAGATCCTGCGTATCGATGAAGCGAAGCGCAAGGACGTCGACGAGCGCCGCCGCCTGATCAACGCGTCGGACGTCACGTTCCTGTGCCTGCCGGACGTCGCATCGCGCGAATCGGCGTCGCTCGTCGAGAACCCGAACACGACGCTGATCGACGCGAGCACCGCGTTCCGCACGAGCGCCGACTGGGCCTACGGCCTGCCCGAACTGACCCGCGCGCAGCGCGAAAAGATTCGCACGTCGAAGCGTATCGCGGTGCCGGGCTGCCACGCGTCGGCCTTCGTGCTCGCGATGCGTCCGCTCGTCGATGCGGGCATCGTCGCGCCGACGTTCGCCGCGCACAGCTACTCGATCACCGGCTACAGCGGCGGCGGCAAGTCGATGATCGCCGACTACGAGAACGCGGCGCCGGGCGGCAAGCTCGCGAGCCCGCGCCCGTACGCGCTCGGCCTCACGCACAAGCACCTGCCGGAAATGGCCGCGCACACGGGCCTCGCGAACCCGCCGATCTTCACGCCGATCGTCGGCCCGTTCCTGAAGGGTCTCGCGGTGACGACCTACTTCACGCCCGAACAGCTCGCGAAGCGCGCGACGCCGCAGGACGTGCAGCGCGTGTTCGCCGAGTACTACGCGGACGAAGCGTTCGTGCGCGTCGCGCCGTTCAACGCGGACGCGAACCTCGACGGCGGCTTCTTCGACGTGCAGGCGAACAACGACACGAACCGCGTCGACCTGTTCGTGTTCGGCAACGAAGAGCGCTTCGTCACGGTCGCGCGCCTCGACAACCTCGGCAAGGGCGCGTCGGGCGCCGCGATCCAGTGCATGAACCTCAGCATCGGCGCAGCCGAGGATGCGGGCCTCGCGCGCTGATCATCCTCTCCTGCGATGCAAAGCCGGCCGCTGGCCGGCTTTTTATTTACCCATATCAGGCAATAAATAAAATCCTGTTCGCGCATTTACAAATATTTACAAGCTTTCAATTGCGCGATTACCAGTGAATTAACTCCCCGCCTCTTTCTCCAGTCAATCCCGAATAGGGATAAACCGGATACCGTTGCTTTAAACGCTGCCGTTATACGCGGGAAGGCCCTTCGACAGCCTGCCGGGCGTGGCACATCCCCCACTCCGGAAGCTTTCGGCAGCCCCTCGCCCGTTTTAATTCTTACCGAATTCCATGTCGGACAAGGATTCAAAACACGACGCCCGTTTCAATCGCCTTTTTTAGACGGGTTCATCAATTGACAGCAAAAATCCAGGCAGCGACATTAGCTCGCACAATTAAACGATTGGAGACAGCGGCATGTCGCACGCCTTATCGAAGGGGGTGGCAACGGCCTTTGCCATTGCCCCTTTCCTGGTTGCATGTGGTGGGGGGGATTCCGGCGGCGCGCCCGCGCCGATCAACGCGCCCCAATGTTCCGGATCGAGCTGCGGCACGCAAGGGCCGCCGCCGTCACAACCCGTCAACGGTTCACTGTGTCCGGCCAACGCCGACATCGTGAAGAGCACGTATCTCGGCGGTGCAGGTAGCGGCGAGATCGTCAGCGTCAACATCGACGCGGTCGCGATGACGTACACGCTCAAGTGGCTCGAATCGCCGATTCCGCTGAAGACGGGCACCGTCACGCCCAGCCGCGTCGGCACGACGATCGCCGGCAAGGTCATCCACCCGCCGACCGGCACGCTGCCGACCGCCGAGCAGACGCGCTGCGCGTTCGTCCTCACGCCGGGCACGGGCCCCGCGCCGGACGGCTCGACCTATTCGACGGCCGCCGACTTCAACCAGGCGAACCCGCCGATGCTGCTCGTCGGCATGGGCGTCGCGGGCGGCGGCATCCCCGGCGCGACGATCCAGTACGACGGGCTGACGATCATCCCGGGCATCGTGCAGAACGTCGGCCAGGTGCCGAACCGCCACTTCGATTTCTATCCGTTCCTCGGTTTCGCGAACACGACGACCGACCTGTCGAAGCTGCCGGGCACGTACAACGCGCTGATCTACCACCTCGTGCCGTCGGGCAACTACGCGACGAAGGGATCGAACTCGAGCGAGACGTTCGACGCGAACGGCGCATGCACGTCGACCGGTTCGGGCGGCTGCCAGACGACCGGCGACCCGTGGAAAACCAGCGCGAACGGCGGCTACTTCGACAGCACGAAGGCACCGCAGACGCTGCCGCAGACGCAACTGCCGATCGTCGGCGCGACCGGCAAGTCGGCGACCGCGCACATGGTGATCGGCCAGCTCAACGGCGCGACGGTGCCGGTGATCGTGCGCACGGGCAACGTGAAGCTCGGTACGCCGCCGTTGCACACCGACGCGCAGGTCGACGACGAATCGGGCATCGCGGTGCTCGGCGCGGCGACGGCGATCACGTCGGGCGCAATCGACGGTGGCTACGCGGGCGCGGACTCGAACTTCAAGTACACGGCTGCGCTGATCCGCGGCAGCAACGCGTCGTTCATCAACCCGACCACGCAGGCCGAGGAAGACGGCTTCACGCTCGACTACGGCCAGGCGACGCCGGGTCTGCTGAACGCGACGACGACGCCGCCGAGCGGCGCGACCTACCCGTCCACTTCGGGCGTGGTGATCGCGACGGGCGGGCTGTACGCGGCACTCGTGCAGGGCACGGTGAACGGCGGCGTCACGGCGACGTCGGCGAACTCGACGACTTCGTCGACACCGTACTTCGGCGTGGGCGCGCAGATCAGCAAGTAGCGATCGGGAACGCGGCGGCGGCACGCCCGCCGCCGCGCGACGGACGAAGCGCATGGCACAGCGCACGCAGCACGAGCACAAGTAACAGAAGCGGCCGACAGGGAGCTGGCCGCCGCACAAGACAAATCTGGAGGAGCAACATGAAGCGCAACCTCATTCTGGCGGCGGCCCTTGCCGCCCCCCTTCTTTCCGCATGCGGCGGCGGCAGCGACAACCCGCCCCCGCTCGTCGAAGACCGGCTCTGCCCTGCGTCGCTCGACTACAGCACCGTGTTTACGGGCGGCGCGGGCAGCGGCGAACTCGCCAAGGTCCAGCTCGACACGACCAAGATGACCTGGCAGGTTACGTACGTCGAATCGGCCGTTCCGCAAACGACCGGCACCGTCGTGCCGACCCGCGCGGGCACCGTCGACAGCGGCACGCTCACGCAGGAAACTTTGCTGCCGACCAACAAGCTGAACCAGTGCGCGTTCCGCCTGAACGGCGCGAGCCTCGACGCGACGCGCCCGGCGCGGATCTTCGTCGGCTTCGGCGTCGCCGGCGGCACGATTCCAGGCAAGGAAATCCAGTTCGGCGGCGTGCTCGGCCAGGCCGCGGTGCCCGACACGAAATTCCCGTACTACCCGTTCATCGGCTTCTCGTCGATCGAGACCAACATCGCGAACGTCGCGGGCACCTACAGCCATGTCGGCTTCGGCGAAGTGCCGTCGCAGAACTTCGCGCCCGCGTCGATCGACGCGAAGGTGACGATCAACGCGGACGGCTCGTGGACCAAGTGTGACACGACCGGCCAGTTCGCCGGCGGCGCGTGCACGCAGCAGGGCACGAACTTCGTGCAGTCCGCGGACGGCAGCGGCGCGTTCCAGTCCAACAACTACCAGAGCCAGTTGAAGCCGACGCTGTCGGCAACGCCGCAGGGCAAGGGCTTCATGATCGTCGGCAAGCTGCGCAACCAGCTCGTGCCGATCCTCGTGCGCACCGGCGTCGCGAACCCGAACCCGACGCCCAACAGCAACGGCGTGCCGGGGCTCACCGCCGACGACGAATCGAGCATCTCGATCCTCGCGCCGCAGACGGCGATCGCGACCGGCTCGCAGAACGGCGAGTACATCGGCGTCGACAGCGAGTTCAACTACCGGACCACCGCGCTGATCAACACCCAGGCGACGCTGCTCGATCCGTTCCAGCCGTCCCAGGCGTCGCTCACGCGAGTGCTCGACCTCGACTACACGCAGAAGGTGCCGGGCACGGTCACGACGATCCACACGGGTTCGGGCAGCACATCGCCGACCGGCAAGTTCATCTTCTCGGGTGGCGTGTTCGGTTTCCTCGATAACGCGGGATCGACGCCGTATTTCACGATCGGCGCGTTCGTCCAGTAAGCGGAGGGGAAAGCCGTGATGAAGAAAACCCTTCTCTGCGCGGCGGCCGGCGCCGCCGCGCTGGCGCCGCTCGCGGCGCACGCGCAGAGCGCCGGCAGCAACGTCGTCACGCTGGGCTGGTTCCACGTGATGCCGCAGCAGAGCAGCACGCCGATGACGACCAACGTCGCGCCGACGCCGATCAACACACCGCTGCGGCTGCCGCCGTCGTTCACGTCGCCGGGCACCGGGTTGCGCACGAGCGGCGCCGACACCGTCGGCCTGACGATCAGCCACTTCCTGACCGACCATATCGCGGTCACGTCGGTGGCCGGCGTGCCGCCGGTGTTCAAGGTGTCGGGCCAGGGCACGATCAAGCCGCCCGGCCCGGCCGGCGCGCTCGGCACGCAGAACATCGGGCTGGCGTCGGTCAACCCGATCGTGAAGAGCGTGCGGCAGTGGAGCCCGGCGGTGCTGCTGCAGTACTACTTCGGGCAGGCAACCGCGAAGTTCCGGCCGTTCCTCGGCCTCGGCGTGTCGTACAACTGGTTCAGCGACCTGCAGCTCAACACGAACTTCATCAAGCAGACGCAGGACAACCTGGGCGCGATTCTCGCGGCGGGCGCGGGCAAGCCGGGTACGACATCGGTGGAGGCGAAGGCGTCGTCGTCATGGCAGCCGGTGTTCAACGCGGGCCTGCAGTACAACATGACGGAGCATTTCGGGCTGGTCGCGTCGGTGACGTACATCCCGCTGAAGACGACGTCGACGGTGACGATCAAGGCGGCCGACGGTTCGGTGCTCGCCGAGTCGAAATCGGACCTGAAGGCCGACCCGATCATCAGCTACGTCGGGATGTCATACAAATTCTGAGCCCGGCGACGGACGACGAATGGAAAGCCGCGGCAAAATCGCAGGCAAAAAAAAGCCCGCCTAAGAGGCGGGCTGAATCCATATCAGAGGAGACATGGAGGAGACAGGTACAACTATAGCGAATCGGTTTCCGCAATGCAACATTTCCGTAGAGAAAATAAGGATTTTCCCTCGAATGCTGCCTCTAGTTCGCGTCCACTGCATCTGACCCCCTCCCGTTCTCCCGGTCGAGCACCTCGGCCAGCGCGTCGCGCAGCAGCGCGACGGGCCGCACCAGCCGGCCCGGCAGCGCGCCGTGCACGATCCACACGTTGATCCGCGTCTCCAGCCCCGCCGTTTCCACCACCCTCAGCGCATCGCGATGCGCGCTGCGCGCCAGCGCGTTCGGCGGAGCGATTCCGATGCCGGCGCCGCGCGCGACGAGCGACAGTTGCAGCTCCGAGCCGAACGCCTCGACCGCGACGTCGAACGGCAGTCCGGCCGCACCGAGCGCGCGGCTCAGTGCCGAGCGCATCCCGCAGCCGTCCTGGCTCAGCACCCACGGAAAACCCGACAGCATATCGAGCGACAGCGGACCGTCCGGCAGCGGGAAGTCGCGCGCGGCGACAAGGACCGTCGGCTGCGTGGCGAGCAGCGTCGCGGTGAACGCGTCGGACAGCACCGCGCTCGCCGGCACCATCACGGCCGCGACGTCGAGCGCGCCGCGCTCGATGCCCTGCATCAACGCCGGCGACCAGCCGGCCGTCACGCGCAGCGTCAGGCGCGGGAACGCGTCGCGCAGCCGGTCGATCGGCCGCTCGAGCGCCAGTTCGGACAGGAACGGCGGGACGCCGATGCGCAGCTCGCCCGACGGCTCGCTGTCCGGCGCGCCCGCCGCCATCAGCTCGTCGACCGCGCCCAGCACGTTGCGCGCGAGCGCATAGACGTCGCGCCCGGCGGCGGTCGGCTTCAGCGGCTTGCTTTGCCGTTCGAGCAGCGGCATGCCGAGCAGCGTTTCGAGGTTCTGCACGCGCCGCGTCAGGCCCGGCTGCGTCAGATGGAGCTTTGCGGCCGCGGCGACCATCGACCCGCTGTCGACCACCGCGACGAACGCCAGGAGATCACGCGTATTCAAAACAAACTCGCATAATCATGTTAGAAATATTTCAATTGTCGCATAAACATCAGCCACCTACGATGGGAGTTCCTTCGACCCATTCCCAGGCTTCCGATGAACTGCCCTGCCGAGTCCTGTCCCGCCGCCATTCGCACGCCCGGCGGCGCGCCGCCCGCGCTGAGCGCGGGCATGACGCTGTTCTTCGCCGCGACGGTCGGCGTGATCGTGATGGACCTGTTCGCCGCGCAACCGCTGACGGGCCCGATCAGCGCCGACCTGCACCTGCCGCCGGGCCTCGCCGGCCTCGTCGCGATGCTGCCGCAGCTGGGCTACGCGGCCGGGCTCGTGCTGCTCGTGCCGCTGGTCGACCTGCTCGAAAACCGCCGCCTGATCGTCGCGACGCTCATTGCGTGCGCGGCCGCGCTCGCGCTGCCCGCGTTCACGCAGTCGGGTACCGTGTTCCTGCTGGCAACGCTCGCGGCCGGCGCCGCGTCGAGCGTGATCCAGATGCTCGTGCCGATGGCCGCGTCGATGGCGCCCGCAGCGCAGCGCGGCCGCGCGGTCGGCAACGTGATGAGCGGGCTGATGCTCGGCATCCTGCTGTCGCGGCCGCTCGCGAGCCTGATCGCGGGCTCGGCCGGCTGGCGCGCGTTCTATGCGCTGGCCGCGCTCGCAAACGCGGCGATCGCCGTCGTGCTCGCGCTGCGCCTGCCGTCGCGCACGCCGTCGATCACGGCCGGCTATCGCGCGCTGCTCGCGTCGATGGGGCGCCTGCTCGCCGACGAACCGGTGCTGCGCCGGCATGCGTTGTCGGCCGCGCTCGCGATGGCCGCGTTCAGCGCGTTCTGGACCGCCGTCGGGCTGCGGCTCGCGCAGCCGCCGTTCGGCCTCGACCTGCGCGGGATCGCGCTGTTCGCGTTCGCTGGCGCCAGCGGCGCGATCGTCACGCCGCTCGCGGGCCGCGCCGGCGATCGCGGCCACGGCCCCGCCGCGCAGCGGTTCGCGCACGTCACGATGCTCGCGGCGCTCGTCGTGCTCGGGATCGCGGGCGCCGGCTGGTTCGGCTTCGACGCGCATGCGCATCGCGGCCTCGCGCTGGCGCTGCTCGCCGGCGGCGCGGCGCTGCTCGATGCGGGCGTCATCGTCGACCAGACGATCGGCCGCCGCGAGATCAACCTGCTGAATCCGGCCGCGCGCGGGCGCCTGAACGGGCTGTTCGTCGGGTTGTTCTTCGTCGGCGGCGCGCTCGGCGCGGCGCTCGCGGGCAGCGCGTGGGCCTGGCGCGGATGGAGCGCGGTGTGCGGCGTCGGGTTTGCGTTCGCCGGCGCGGCCGCCCTGTTCGGGCTCTCGGCCGGACGCCGGACCGGCGCGGCGGCACTGACCCGACCGCGCGCGTAGGCGGACGTGAAGCGGACGCGAAAAGACGAACGCCCCGCCCTCTTGCGAGGGACGGGGCGTTCGGCGTGCCTGAGCGTGCCTGAGTCAGCCGGAAATCAGTGACGGACCAGCGCCATCATCGCACCGAAGCCGACGAACAGCCCGCCCGTCAGCCGGTTGAAGATCTTCGCGACGCTCTGGCTCTTCAGCGTCGCGCCAATGCGCGTGCCGAACGACGCGTAGACGAGGTACCAGCTCACCTCGATCACCGCAAACGTGACGACGAGGATGCCGAATTGCGGCAGCGTCGGCTCGGCTGCGTTGATGAACTGCGGCAGCAGCGCGGCCGCGAACAGGATCGCCTTCGGGTTGCTGCCCGCGACCAGGAAGCCGTTGCGGAACAGCGTCCAGCGCGATGCCGACGCAGCCTGGCGCGACACGGTTTCGACGTCGGCGGCCGGCGCGTCGTCGTCCACGCGCGCGCGCCACGCCTTCACGCCGAGATAGACCAGGTAGGCCGCGCCCGCGAAGCGCAGCGTGTTGAACATCGCCGGCCATGCCTCGAGAACCGCGCCGAGGCCCGCCGCCGACACCGACAGCATCAGCACCAGCGCGGTGAGGCAGCCGGCCATCGTCGACGACGAGCGCCGCAGCCCGTGCCGCGCGCCGTGCGTCATCACGAGCAGCATGTTCGGGCCCGGAATCGCCGACACGACGAACACCGTCGCCACGAAAAGCCACCACGTATGCAAGTTCATGCCTGCCTCTGCGTGAAAGAAAGAAGAAAGACGAAACGGCGATTATGCCGGGCGCACCACGCTTCTGTCGCGCCCGGGATCAGCGGCCCGCGCGGCGCAGCGCGACTTCGCCGAGCACCGCGAAATCCTGTTCGCCGCCGCCGTGCGCGAGCGCGTCGAGCAGGTTGTCGCGCACGACGCTCGCCACCGGCAGCGGCACCGACGTGGCATCGCCGGCCTCCAGCGCAAGCCGGACGTCCTTCAGCCCGAGGCGTGCCTTGAAGCGCGCGGGCTCGTAACGCCGCTCGGCGATCATCGAACCGTAGCCTTCGTAGACGGGCCCCGGAAACACGCTGTTCGTGATCACGTCGAGGAAGTCGCGCATCGCGACGCCATGCGCGCCGAGCAGCGCGGACGCCTCGCCGAGCGTCTCGATCGCCGACGCGAGCGTGAAGTTCGCGGCGATCTTCGCGATGTTCGCGTGCTGCGGCAGCGAACCGAACCGCCAGGTCTTCTGGCCGATCGCGTCGAACAGCGGCTGCACGCGGTCGATCGCCTCGGCCGGGCCGCCCGCCATGATCGTCAGGCGCGCGGCGGCCGCGACGTCGGGCCGCCCCATCACCGGCGCGGCGACGTAGTCGATGCCGCGCGACGCGTGCGCGTGCGCGAGCGATTCGGCGAGCGCGACCGACACCGTCGCCATGTTCACGTGGATCAGGCCGCGCGGCGCCTGCGCGAGCAACGCATCGTCGAACACGGCGCGCGCGGCCGCGTCGTCGCCGAGCATCGAGAACACCGCGTCGCCGCGAAACGCGTCGGCCGGCGTGTCGACGATCTGCGCGCCGAATGCCGCGAGCGGCTCGGCACGCTCGCGCGACCGGTTCCAGACCCGCACCGTGTGGCCCGCCTTCAGCAGGTTCGTCGCAACCGCCTGCCCCATTTCGCCCAGCCCGATAAACCCGAGATCCATTGCCCGCTCCTTCGTTCGGTGAAGCCGCGAGTTAAACACAGATGCCGGCCGCCTGCAGCGCCGGCCGGGCGCGGTGCGATACTGCACGAATGGCGACCGCGACCTTCCGCTTCCACGGCGAACTGAACGCCTTTCTCCCGCGCGCGCAGCGCGACCGCGCGTTCGGGCACCCGTGCGCGCGCGATGCGACGGTGAAGCATGCGATCGAGGCGCTCGGCGTCCCGCATACCGAAATCGGCCGGCTCCGCGTGAACGACGCGCCGGCCGCGCTCGACCGCCCGCTCGGCGACGGCGACCGGGTCGAAGCCTTTCCGGAGCGCGCGCAGCCGGCCGCGAACGGCGCAACCGCACCGCACCCGGAGCAATGGCGCTTCGTCGCCGACGCGCATCTCGGCGGCCTCGCGCAACTGCTGCGCCTCGCGGGCTTCGACACCTGCTACGACAACCACTACCGTGACGACGAACTCGCGGCGCTCGCGGGCCGCGAGGGCCGGATCGTGCTGACCCGCGACCGCGAGCTGCTCAAGCGGCGCGCGGTCGCGCGGGGCTGCTACCTGCACGCGCTGCAGCCGGCCGACCAGTTGCGCGAGCTGTTCGAGCGGCTCGATCTCGCGCCGCACATGCGGCCGTTCCGGCTGTGCCTGCGCTGCAATGCGCCGCTGCATCCGCTCGACGCGGCCGCTGCCGCGCCGCGCGTGCCGGACGGTGTCCGGCAGCGGCACCGGCGCTTCGCCGCGTGCGACGTATGCCGGCGCGTGTTCTGGGAAGGCTCGCACTGGCGGCGCATGCGTTCGGTCGTCGACGCGATGCGCGCGCCGGCGCCTCTGTCGGGCCCCGGCGACGCCTGAAAAAACAAAACCCCGCATGCCGGAGCATGCGGGGTTTTTCGACGGACGGCCGGCAATGCCGGCCGCGGGCGAAGCGCTTAGTTTGCCGCGCCCTTGTCGTTCGTGCCAGCAGCCGAAGCAGCTGCGGCCTTTGCCTTGCCCTTGGCCGAACCGTGTTGCTTCAGCTGGTGCTTCGGCTTGCTGTGATCCTTCTTCATCGGTGCCGAAGCGGGAGCCATCGCGTCGCCTGCCGGCGCCGATGCCGCCTCCTGTGCGAATGCCGAAACCGATGCGAGTGCGAATGCTGCGGTCATGATCGAAGCGAGCGTCTTCTTCATTGTTCTTCCTTTAGCGGAGAAAAAGTCAAACGTACCGGTAGAGATGCGAGGCATTCGCATCGGAACGCCAGTCGCGCCGGGGTTTCCGGTCGCCGCCGGACGGCCGGCTTGCGCCGTTTCGCCGCGACAAAGACTGACGTACTGGCTCCATAACGCGCCGCCTTCGCGGCAAGTTGACACGCGGCTTGCGCCTCTCGGGTTTTCCCCGAGGACGCCGTTTTCCCATCGCCCGGCACGCGTATCCGGCATCGCGCGACCCGCCCGCCAGCGGCCGCGGCGGCTCCGCAGACCGGCTCTCGCGCCCTTCCCCGCGACGCTATACTGGGCGTCCATCCGTCCCTTTCCCCGGAAACCGGATCGCGGCCGGTCGCCAGACCGCCGCCGTCGCGAGGCGCTCAAATTGCCCGATCACAATCTGGACAAACTGAAAATCGACCGGCGTCCGATCGCACCGGCGCCACGCCGGCGCCGGTGGGTCCGTTATGCGGTCGCCGCCGCGATCGCCGTCGTCGCGATCGTCGCCGGGGTCGCACTCACCGACCGGCCGACGGTCGAAACCACGTCCGTCACGTCCGCCTACCCGTACCAGAACGACACGCAACTCAATGCGACCGGCTACGTCGTGCCGCAGCGCAAGGCCGCGGTCGCGTCGAAGGGCCAGGGGCGCGTCGAATGGCTCGGCGTGCTCGAGGGCACGCGCGTGAGGAAGGATGAAATCATCGCGCGCCTCGAAAGCCGCGACGTCGAGGCGTCGCGGGCACAGGCGCTCGCGCAGGCGAAGGTCGCCCGCGCGAACCTCGGCGTGCAGCAGGCCGAGCTGAAGGACGCCGAAATCGCGTTCCGCCGCACCGCGGCGCTCGCGCCGAGGGGCGCCGTGCCGGCCGCGCAGCTCGACATCGATACGGCCCGCGTGAACAAGGCGCGCGCGTCGCTCAGCAGCGGCGAGGCCGCGATCGCGTCCGCCGACGCCAATGCGCAGGCCGCGCAGGTCGCGGTCGACCAGACGGTGATCCGCGCGCCGTTCGACGGCATCGTGCTCGCCAAGCATGCGAACGTCGGCGACAACATCACGCCGTTCTCGTCCGCGTCGGACAGCAAGGGCGCGGTCGTGACGATCGCCGACATGGACACGCTCGAGGTCGAGGCCGACGTCGCCGAATCGAACATCGCGAAGATCCGCGCCGAGCAGCCGTGCGAGATCCAGCTCGACGCACTGCCCGACATGCGCTTCGCGGGCCGCGTGTCGCGCATCGTGCCGACCGTCGACCGCTCGAAGGCGACCGTGCTCGTGAAGGTGCGTTTCGTCGACCGCGACGACCGCGTGCTGCCCGACATGAGCGCGAAGATCGCGTTCCTGTCGAAGCCCGTGTCCGCGCAGGACCGGCAGCCGGTGACGGCCGTACAGGCGAGCGCGGTCGTCGAGCGCGACGGCCGGCCGGTCGTGTTCGTCGTGAAGGACGACACCGTGCGCGCGGCGGCCGTGACGACGGGCATGCGGATCGGCGAACTCGTCGCGATCCGCGGCGTGAAGCCCGGCGACACGGTCGTGCTCGCGCCGGGCGCGAAGCTGAAGGACGGTGCGCAAGTGACCGTCGCGAAGAAGTAGCGCCAGCGTGAACGACGCGCCGCCACCCCTCGTCGAGATCAGCCACGTCGCGAAGTCGTACCGGCGCGGCAACCAGATCGTGCCCGTGCTGACCGACATCACGCTCGATATCGGCGAAGGCGACTTCGTCGCGCTGATGGGGCCGTCGGGCTCCGGCAAGAGCACGCTGCTGAACCTGGTGGCCGGCATCGACCGGCCCGACAGCGGCGAGCTGCGCGTGGGCGGCCTCGACATCTCGCAGCTCGCGGAGGCGCAACTGGCCGAATGGCGCGCGGCGAACGTCGGCTTCATCTTCCAGTTCTACAACCTGATGCCGGTGCTCACCGCGTACGAGAACGTCGAGCTGCCGCTGATGCTCACGCACCTGTCGCGCCGCGAGCGGCGCGAGCGTGTCGAGCTGGTGCTCGACATGGTGAACCTCAGTGACCGGACCAGCCATTACCCGTCCGAGCTGTCGGGCGGCCAGCAGCAGCGCGTCGCGATCGCGCGCGCGCTGATCACCGATCCCGTGCTGATCGTCGCCGACGAACCGACCGGCGACCTCGACCGCGCGTCGGCCACCGACGTGCTCGCGATGCTGCAGCGGATGAACGCCGAGCTCGGCAAGACGATCATCATGGTGACCCACGACGCGCACGCGGCCGGCGCCGCGCAGTCGCTCGTGCATCTGGAAAAAGGGGAGCTGATCGATGGGCACGCCGGCTGACCGGCTGCGGGAGCGCGCGCGATGTACGTGCTGAAGCTGATCGCGCGCAACGCGCTGCGGCACCGGCTGCGCACGCTTCTGACCGTGCTCGGGCTCACGATCGCGGTGCTGGCGTTCGGGCTGCTGCATACCGTCGTCGACGCGTGGTACGCGGGCGCGGCCGCCGCGTCCAGCGGGCGGCTCGTCACGCGCAACGCGATCTCGCTCGTGTTTCCGCTGCCCGTCAGCTACGAGAACCGGATACGCGGCGTCGACGGCGTGACGGCCGTGGTCCGCTCGAACTGGTTCGGCGGCATCTATCGCGACCCGAAGAACTTCTTCGCGAGCTTCGCGGTGTCGGAGAACTATCTCGACCTGTATCCGGAATTCGTCCTGCCCGCGCAGCAGCGCGCCGACTATAACCGCGACCGCCGCGGCTGCCTGGTCGGACGCCAGCTCGCGACGCAGTTCGGTTTCAAGATTGGCGACGTGATCCCGCTCAAGGGCACGATCTATCCCGGCACGTGGGACTTCGTCGTGCGCGGGATCCTCGACGGCCGCGACGATTCGACGATCACGCGCCAGCTGGTGTTCCACTGGGACTACCTGAACGAGACGGTGCGGCAGCGCACGCCGAAGCAGGCCGACCAGGTCGGCGTATTCGTGCTCGGCGTCGCGAACCTCGACGACGGCGCGACGATCGCGCGCGACGTCGACGCCGTGTTCAAGAACTCGCTCGCCGAGACGCTGACCGAAACCGAGCAGGCCTTCCAGCTCGGTTTCGTCGCGATGTCGAACCAGATCATCGCGGCGATCCGACTGGTGTCGTACGTGGTGATCCTGATCATCATGGCCGTGATGGCCAACGCGATGGCGATGAGCGCCCGCGAACGCACGTCCGAATACGCGACGCTGAAGGCGCTCGGCTTCGGCCCCGGCTTCCTCGCGCTGATCGTGTTCGGCGAATCGGTCGTGATCGCGGTGGCCGGCGGCGGGCTCGGAATCTTCGCGACACCGCCCGCGGCGAGCCTGTTCAAGCAGGCGGCCGGCGGCATCTTCCCGGTGTTCAGGGTGTCGGCCGAGACGGTCGCGCTGCAGGCCGCGTGCTCGGTCGCGGTCGGCGTCGCGGCCGCGATCGTGCCGGCATGGCAGGCGGCGCGCGTGCGCGTCGTCGAAGGCCTGCGGGCGATCGGGTAGGCACGCGCATGACGATCCCGCTCACCTACATCGCGCGCAACCTGTGGACCAGGCGGCTCACTACCGCGCTCACCGCGGGCGGGATGGCGCTCGTGATCTTCGTGTTCGCGACGGTGCAGATGCTCGACGCGGGGCTCACGCAGACGCTCGTGTCGACCGGCGAACCCGACAACGCCGTGGTGATCCGCAAGGGTGCCGAAACCGAGATCCAGAGTTCGATCGACCACCAGCAGGCCAACGCGCTCGAGATGCACCCGGCCGTCGCGCTCGGCCCGGACGGACGGCCGCTCGTGTCGAAGGAAGCCGTCGTGCTGATCTCGCTCGTGAAGACGTCGAGCGGCAAGCCGTCGAACGTCGTGATCCGCGGCGTGTCGCCGTCCGGCCTCGCGCTGCGCCCGCACGTGAAGCGGGTGGCCGGCCGCATGTTCGTGCCCGGCTCGTCGGAGATCATCGTCGGCAGCGCGATCGCGAAAGGCTTCAGCGGCACGCAGCTCGGCGACAGCCTGCATTTCGCGCAGCGCGACTGGACCATCGTCGGCATCTTCGACGCGGGCGGCAGCGGCTTCGATTCGGAGATCTGGGGCGACGTCGACCAGCTGATGCAGTCGTTCCGGCGCACGAGCTACTCGTCGATGGTGCTGCGTATCCCGAGCGCCGACGGCTTCGCGCGCTTCAAGGCCGACATCGACGTCGACCCGCGGCTGACCGACGAGGCGAAGCGCGAGCAGACCTTCTATGGCGACCAGTCGAAGGCGCTGTCGAAATTCATCAACATCCTCGGCATCACGCTGTCGACGATCTTCTCGATCGCCGCGATGATCGGCGCAATGATCACGATGTATGCGTCGGTCGCGAACCGCGTCGCCGAGATCGGCACGCTGCGCGCGCTCGGCTTCAAGCGCATGAACGTGCTCGCCGCGTTCCTGCTGGAAGCGCTGCTGCTCGGCTTCGTCGGCGGCGTCGCGGGGCTCGCGTGCGCGTCGCTGATGCAGTTCGCGTCGTTCTCGACGACCAACTTCCAGACCTTCGCGGACCTGTCGTTCCGTTTCGTGCTGACGCCCGCGATCGTCGTGAAGACGCTGCTGTTCTCGCTCGTGATGGGGCTCGTCGGCGGATTCCTGCCGGCCATGCGCGCCGCGCGGCTGAAGATCGTCGACGCGCTGCGCGCGCAGTGACGCGCACGGCCGCTCAGCGCACGCGCGGCACCCACGCGCCGTGGAACCCGGCCGGCACGCGGCGCGGCAGGTGCACGGTCGCAACCGGCCCCGCGTCGATCGCGCGCGCATCGAGGATCACGACGTCGCTCGTATCCGTCGCCGCGCGGTAGACCACCACCAGCAGCCAGCCGTCGTCCTCGTCGACGCCACCCGGCCGCGGCACGAACACCGGCTCGCCGTTCTGGTCGCCGGCCGGCACCGCGTAGCGCGTCGTCGTGCCGCGCGCGTGGTCGAAACGCATCACGCCGCGCATTTCCGCGGGGTTCGGCTGCTCGGCCGCATACACATAGCGGTAGCGGCGCCCCGTGCGGCTTTCGTTGATGCGCGGCAGCTCGATGCCGCCGTCGGCGAGCGGCCCTTCGTCGATCAGCCCGTGCGCCGTATCGATCACGTAGCGCCACAGCTCGCCGACCGGGTTGTCGGCAAAGCGGCCCGTGCACGCGTCGAGCCGCAGGAACCACGGATAGCGCACCACATCGAGCACGATGCACGATTCGTCGCAGTCGTACGCGTTCACGACGTGCTGGATGAAGCACGGCTCGATGCCGAACCAGCGGACCTCGCCGCCGTGGCGCGCGATCACGCCGATGCGCGCGGGTCGGTCGTCGTGCCAGCGCAGCGGCATCCGGTGGCCCAGCTTCAGCATCGAGAAGTCGTAGCCGACGTTCAGGTCGAGCAGCAGGCTGCGGGTTTCCGTGATCGCGAGGTCGTGCATCATCGACGGCGCGGGCAAGTCGACGGCGATGTCGACGCGCTGCACGCCCTGCGCATCGACAACGCCATAGCGCAGCCACGGCGCGCGCCAGTCCGCGCGAAACGCGATCAACTCGCCCGTTTCCGGATCGACCTTCGGATGCGCGGTCATCCCGCCGTCGAAGCCCGCATGCCGCTCCGACACGCCGAGCGAATCGAGCGCGGCGGTGATCGCGAACGGCGCGCCGCCCTCCGCCAGCGCGAGCAATTCGCCAGCGCGCTGCAGCACGTTCACGTTCGGATTGGTGTCGGGCAACTGCGGCGCCAGCGCGGGCGCATGGACGGCGGCCCAGCGGCGCGTGCGCGTCCAGCGGTTCCGGTAGCCGGCCGCGCGGCCGCCTTCGAACGCGATCGCGTGCAGCATCGCGGCTTCCGGCCACCACGACAGCACGTCGTTCCCTTCGAAGCGGCCGCCCGGCGGATTCGGGCCGTTGCGCAACAGCGTGCCGTCGAGTTCGCGCGGGATGGCGCCGGTCACGCGCAGGTCGACGACGTCGACTTCGTCGGCGACCGGCGCGATCGCGCCGCGGTTCAGGTCGAATGCGGTCATCGCGTCGGGCGTTCCGTCAGCAGTCTTCGATGGACGGCGGCAGGTCGCCGCGCGCCAGCGCGAGCGCATGGTCGCGCACGTCGTCCGGCCAGCCGGCGATCAGCTCGGCCAGCCGCGCCGGGTCGTTCGCATACAGCGCCCGCGCGGCCTCCTCGAAACCGGGCAGGTCGCCCGCCATCGCCGACATGAAGTGGTACGCGCGCGCCTGCGCGTCGCGGCGCCGGTCGGCCGCCGCATGCGTGCGCCGCGCGTCCTCGACGAGCTTGCGCAGCGCGACGGACGCGCCGCCCGGCTGCGCGCCGAGCCATTCCCAGTGACGCGGCAGCAGCGTGACCTCGCGCGATACGACGCCGAGCTTCGGCCGGCCGCGGCCGCGCTGTTCGCCCGCGCCGGCCGGCTCGCCGGCGGCACCGGGCGCGTCGCCCGGCGGCGGCGCATAACGCGCGCGGATATCGTCCGCGGTGCCGCGCAGGTCGAGGTCGATCGAGCGGCCCGTCGCGTCGTCGAAGATCAGGATCGTGCCGGACATTGCATCGCCGGCTTGCATGGCCGCGAGCGCAACCGTCGCGAGCGGACCCGACGCGAGCCGCCGGTGGCCGTCGAAGGCCGTGTACGAAGGAAGAAGCGTGGAGGTTGTCATCGTGGTCGCCCGCGGGCAGGAATCGGAATGGCGTTATTTTTATCCGGGTATAAATGGATGTCAATATCATCCGGGTAAAAATATCGCCAGCACTCCGCCCTTTGGGCGACCGCATTGCGCGATCAGATCGTCCGGGCCGGAATCGCCAGGCCACGCGCGCTGGCGAGCACATCGTCGAGCGAGACATGCCCTTCGAACGCCGACGACGCCGGCAGCGGCAGGTTTTCCTCGACTGCGTGCGCGAAGCGCACGCCTGCGTCGTCGGCGAGCCGCGCACGCAGCGCGGCGATGCGCGGGAACGCATCGCGCTCGAACACCGCGTGATAGTCGGCCCAGCGGGCGAGCCCGGCGAAGTACGCGTCGGCCAGCGTGCGCTGCGCGCCCAGCAGCCACGGGCCCTCGCCTCGCGCGAGCAGCGCCTCGAGCTGCCGGTGCGCCTTCAGCACCTTGCCGCGGCCGTATGCCTGCAAGGCCGCTTTCTCGGCGCCTTCGCTGCCGTGTTCGACCACATGCCAGAGCGCGCCGAACGCGCTGAAGAACGTCGTGTTCAACCAGGCCAGCATCCGGTTCAGCCGGTCGAAATCCGCGCTGCCCTGGCGGAACGCGAGGCCGCTGTCGAGCGCCTGCGCGCCGACGTGGCCGAGGATCGCGAGGCTTTCGGTCAGCACGTCGCCGTTCGCGGTCACGAACGCCGGCGTCTCGGCGACGGGGTTCAGCGCGAGGAACGCGTCGCTCGTCACGAGGCCCGGCATCGTGATGCGCGACAGCCGGTACGGATGGCCGGCCCATTCGAGCGCGACGATCGAGCCGAACGAGCAGCCGGCGGGAATGCCGTAGAGAAGGATCGGGGACATCGGGGTATTCCGCGGAAGTTGAACGAATGGTCATGCTCCCATGGCGAACGATCACGCAATAGCCGCTAGAATCGAAACCTGTCGTTTCTTCATGTGGACGCTGACAGTGAATCTGAACGATCTCTATCTGTTCGTGCAGGCGGTCGACGCGGGCAGCATGTCGGCGGCCGCGCGCCGGCTCGACCTGCCGAAATCGACGGTGAGCAAGCGCGTTGCCGAGCTCGAGCGCACGCTCGGCGCGCGGCTCGTGCATCGCACGTCGCGCAGCTTCCGGCTGACGCCGGTGGGCGCCGAGTTCTTCGAGCATGCGCGCGCGGCCGTGATCGAGGCCGAAACCGCGCGCGACGCGGTGCTGCGGCAGGCCGCCGAACCGGCCGGCATCGTGCGGATCACGAGTTCGGTGCCGGTTGCGCAGCACATCCTCGCGCCATGCCTGCCGGCGCTGGCCATCGCGCACCCGAAGCTGCTGCTGCAGATTCATGCGAGCGACCGCCTCGTCGACATCGCGCAGGAAGGTTTCGACATCGCGGTGCGCAGCCATTTCGCCCCGCTCCCCGATTCCGCGCTCGTGCAACGGCCGCTCGCGACGTCGCCGATCATCGTCGTTGCGTCGCCGGGCTATCTCGCGCGTACCGGCACACCGGACGAACCGGCCGACCTCGCGCGGCACGACGGGCTCCACCCGGGCCAGCAGCCGTGGCGGCTGCAGCGCGGCGGCGACACCGTCGACGTGGCGCCGCGCATCCGCCTGCAGGCCGACGAGTCGACGCTGCTGCTGCAGGCTGCGATGGCCGGTCTCGGCATGGCCTGCCTGCCCGACTGGATCGCAGGCGATGCACTCGCGTCCGGCGCGCTCGCGCGGGTGCTGCCCGGCTGGCGGGCCGGCACCGTCACGACGACGCTGCTGATGCCGCACCGGCGCGGCCAGTTGCCCGGCGTGCGCGCCGCCGTCGAATTTCTCGCGCGGCACGTGGCGCGCCATCATGGCGACGGGGTGGACGACGTGCGCGCCCGAGCGATCGAATGACTCGATCGATTCAAATGCTGAATCGATCGAGTCAGCAATTGGCATGAAAGCGCAGCTTTCGACATGACAGAATGGCCCGGACGCCCTGCCTGCATCGGCGTCCGGCGCCCGGCCTCCGGCCGGCGGCGCCTGCACGAATAACGCGCGCACCCGACGCGCCTGCCGCACGACGGCACCTTCCGCCCTTCGGAGGAGACAGTCATGAATCCGCTTCAAGCGCTGCCGGCGTCCGCGTCGGCAACGGCCCGGCGCACGCGCGTGCGCTGGCTCGTGCTGGCCGTCCTGTTCGCGGTCACGACGATCAACTACGCGGATCGCGCGGCGATCGCGATCGCCGGCCCGAGCCTCGCCCGCGCACTGCACCTGAGCCACGTGCAGATCGGCTTCATCTTCTCCGCGTTCGGCTGGTCGTACGTGATCGCACAACTGCCGGGCGGCTGGCTGCTCGACCGCTACGGGTCACGCATCGTCTATGCGTTCAGCATCTTCTTCTGGTCGCTGTTCACGCTGCTGCAGGGCACGATCGGCTTCTTCGGCGGCGCGGCCGCGTTCGCGCTGCTGTTCGGGCTGCGCTTCCTGGTCGGCGCGGCCGAGGCGCCGTCGTTTCCGGCCAACAGCCGGATCGTGTCCGCATGGTTCCCGGCCGCCGAACGCGGCACCGCGTCGGCGATCTTCAACGCCGCGCAGTACGCGGCGACCGTCGTGTTCGCGCCGCTGATGGGCTGGCTCGTGCACGCGTTCGGCTGGCAGTCGGTGTTCGCGGTGATGGGCGTGCTCGGCTTCGCGTTCGTCGCGGTGTGGAACCGCACGATGTACGACCCGAAGGACCACCCGAACATCAACCGCGCGGAACTCGACTACCTCGCCGAAGGCGGCGCGCTCGTCAACATCGACCAGGCGACAGGCGCGCACGGCGGCGGCCCGTCGATGCGTCACGTGAAGGCGCTGCTGAAGAGCCGGATGCTGATCGGCGTGTACGTCGCGCAGTACTGCATCAACGCGCTCACCTATTTCTTCATCACGTGGTTTCCGGTCTATCTCGTGCAGGCGCGCGGGATGTCGATCCTCAACGCGGGGCTCGTCGCGTCGATCCCGGCCGTGTGCGGGTTCCTCGGCGGGATTCTCGGCGGCGTCGTGTCCGACGCGCTGCTCAAGCAGGGCCGGTCGCTGTCGGTCGCGCGCAAGGTGCCGATCGTGTTCGGCATGCTGCTGTCGATGTCGATGATCGTCTGCAACTACACCGATTCGCACGTGCTCGTCGTGCTGTTCATGGCGCTGTCGTTCTTCGGCAAGGGGCTCGGCGCGCTCGGCTGGGCCGTCAACGCGGACACCGCGCCGCGCCAGATCGCGGGGCTGAGCGGCGCGCTGCTCAACACGTGCGGCAACCTGTCGAGCATCACGACGCCGATCGCGATCGGCTATATCGTCGACCGCAGCGGCTCGTTCAACGGCGCGCTCGTCTATGTCGTCGCGCACGCACTCGTCGCCGTGATCTGCTACCTGTTCGTCGTCGGCGAGATCCGCCGCGTCGAGCTTCATTGAACGGCGCGGGCCGCGCCGGCGCGTCCGGCGGCCCGCGCGCCACCGGAACCAGGAGCGAACCGATGTCCGAACCCCGCCGTGCCGGCACGCCGCGCGTCACGCGCATGCAGGTGATTCCCGTCGCCGGCCGCGACAGCATGCTGCTCAATCTGTGCGGCGCGCACGCGCCCTACTTCACGCGCAACCTCGTGATCCTCGACGACAGCAGCGGGCACACCGGCGTCGGCGAAGTGCCGGGCGGCGAAGGAATCCGCCACGCGCTCGAGCGCATGACGGATCTCGTGGTCGGCCAGTCGATCGGACGCTACCAGGCGACGCTCAACGCAGTGCGCGCGGCGCTGTCCGGCGCGGACGCGGGTGCGGGCCGCACGATCCGGCACGAGGTGACGTCGGCCGGCGAAGCGGCCGTGCTGCGCCAGCCGCACGAGATCAACCTGCGGCTCGACAACGTGATCACCGCGATCGAGGCCGCGCTGCTCGACCTGCTCGGCCAGCATCTCGACGTGCCGGTCGCGGCGCTGCTCGGCGAAGGCCAGCAGCGCGACGCGGTGCCGATGCTCGCGTACCTGTTCTACATCGGCGACCGGCGCCGCACCGATCTGCCGTATCGCGACGAGACGCACGCATCGGATCCGTGGTTCCGGCTGCGCAACGAAGCGGCGCTCACGCCGGCCGCGATCGCACGGCAGGCCGAAGCCGCGGTCGAACGCTACGGCTTCGCCGACTTCAAGCTGAAGGGCGGCGTGATGGCCGGCGCCGACGAGATGGAAGCGATCGGGGCGATCAAGGCGCGTTTCCCGGACTCGCGCACGACGCTCGACCCGAACGGCGCGTGGTCGCTCGACGAAGCCGTCGCGCTGTGCCGCGGCCAGGGCCATCTGCTCGCGTACGCGGAGGATCCGTGCGGGCCGGAGGGCGGTTATTCGGGCCGCGAGGTGATGGCCGAATTCCGCCGCGCGACGGGCATCCCGACCGCGACCAACATGATCGCGACCGACTGGCGGCAGATGGATCACGCGGTGCGGCTGCAGGCGGTCGACATCCCGCTCGCCGACCCGCATTTCTGGACGATGCAGGGCTCGGTGCGGCTCGCGCAGCTGTGCCGCGACTGGGGGCTCACGTGGGGCTCGCACTCGAACAACCATTTCGACGTGTCGCTCGCGATGTTCACGCATGCGGCGGCGGCCGCGCCCGGCACGATCACCGCGATCGACACGCACTGGATCTGGCAGGAAGGCGACGCGCGGCTCACGCGCGAGCCGCTCGCGATCGTCGGCGGCAAGGTGGCCGTGCCGGAACGGCCGGGGCTCGGGATCGAGCTCGACATGGCGCAGGTCGAAGCCGCGCATTCGCTGTACAACGAGGTGGGCGGCACCGCGCGCGACGATGCGGTGGCGATGCGCTATCTCGTGCCGGGGTGGACGTACGATCCGAAGCGGCCGAGTTTCGGGCGGGGGTGACGGGAGGGTGGGCGGCGGGCGGTGGTTGCCAAACACCGGAAACGGACGCATCCTGCCGGCTGCCTGGACCTGTGCGCGCGGCGTGCGGTTCGGCGCCCCCGTTCACCCCAAAAACATTCGCCATGACGTCTCCCGATCCGACGCCACGACAGGTCATCCTCTTCGTTCTGTATTCGGTGCTGTGCCTGCCCGCGAGCATGACCGTCGCCGGTTATGTCGCGCCGCGGTTGACGAGCAACGTTTCGAGCTTCGAAGGCGGCGCGGGGTATGCAACGTTCTGATGGGTGATCCTGCTGACCTGCGCGTTCTATGCGCTGTCGCTCGTGGTCTTCGCGCTGCTGCGCAAGAGAACGGCGATTCTCGCGGTCATCACGGTGGCATTCGCCGCGTTGTCGGTGCCGGCGTTCAGGTTTATCCACGGGCTGGCGACCTAGTCGCGGCCGGTCGTCCCGCCGCCCGCGGTTGCCGGGAAGCCAGAAACAAAAAGGGCCCGGTCTTACGACCGAGCCCTTCGAATTCCGTTGGTGGAGCGGAGGAGGATCGAACTCCCGACCTTCGCATTGCGAACGCGACGCTCTCCCAGCTGAGCTACCGCCCCAACAGTCAAGCATCATACACACGCATTTCCGCGCTTGGCAATAGGGGGTTCATCACCCCTGACGCGTCACTTTGACGGCGCGCCGGCCAGCACCCATTCGACCACCGAACGGACGTCGGCGTCGCTCATCCGCGGGTGCGCAGGCATCGGAATTGCACCCCAGACGCCGGAGCCGCCTTCCTTCACCTTCTTCTGCAGCTTCGCCACGGCCTGCGGATCGGACTTGTAGCGGGCGGCGATATCCTTGAACGACGGGCCGACGAGCTTGCGGTCGACCGCGTGACAGCCCATGCATGCGTTGCCGCGCGCCACCTTCAGGCCTTCGCCGACGTCCGCGTGCGCGGCGCCCAGCGTGCCGGCCACGAGCGCCGCGGCCGTGGCGCCCTGCGCCACCCACCGTTTCATCCGCTTCATCTGCACGCTCTTCATTGCGACGGCGCCTTCGGGTTGCCCGGGTGCACGTTCGACGAATTCGAGATCGGCGCGGGCGGCTGCAGCGGCGTGGACTGCACCGATGCGTCGGGCACCGCACCGACCGTCGCGGTGTCCGCCGGCGCGGCGGCAGCCTGCGTGCCGGACGCGCCGCTCGCGGGCGACGCAGCCTGCAGCGCCTGCGCGTCCTGCGGCTTGACGTACTGGAACACCTTCACGACCTTCTCGACGCCCGGCACCTGGCTCGCGGCTTCCGCGCCGCGATTGCCTTCGTCGACCGTCACGAGGCCCATCAGGTAAAGGTTGCCGCGCTCGCTGACAACCTTGTAGTAGTTCGCCGAAATGCCCTTCGTCGCGATCAGTTCGGACTTCACGCGCCCTTCGAGGTACGAGTCGTTCGCGCGCGACGACAACGACGCCGCCGGCTCGACCGACAACTCGTTGACGATGCCGTTGACGTTGTTGATGCCGCGCACGATTTCCTCGGCACGCTGCTTCGACGCGTCGTTCGGCACTTCGCCCGTCAGCAGCACCCGGCGGTTGAACACCGTCACATTCACGTGCGACTGGTCGGGCAGCCCGTTGTTGATCTGCGAAAGCGCCTTGACCTGGATCTCGCGATCTTCCGTCTGCGCGCCGAGCGTACGGCGATCGGTCGCGATCAGCGCGCCGCCGCCGGCCGCTGCACCCACGACCCCGAGCACGCAACCCTGCAGCGACACGGCGAGGCCCGCGGTCAGCGCGGCGAGCAGCGTGGTTCTGACGAGCGTCTGTTTGACGCGGCTTTGATTCATCGACGGCTCTCCTTCGTTCAATCCTCACCCAGCAGCATCGCGTCGATGCCGTCGCACAGGCAGTGGATAGTCAGCAGATGGACTTCGTGGATGCGCGCCGCGCGAACGGCGGGCACGCTGATCGGAATATCGGTGTCGGACAGTGCGGCCGCGACCGTGTGGCCGCTGCCGCCCGTCAGCGCGACGACGGTCATCTCGCGCTCGTGCGCTTCGTCGATCGCCGCCAGCACGCGCGGCGACGCGCCGGTCGGGTCGAGCACCAGCAGGATGTCGCCGGTCTGGCCGAGCACGCGCACCTGTTGCGCGAACAGTTGCTCGGCGGCCGCGCCCGCGAGGCCGGCCTGCGATGCATCGGTGGCCAGCGCGATCGCGGGCAGGCCCGGACGCTCGCGCTCGAAGCCGCCGACGAGCGACACCGCGAGATAGTGCGCGGCGGCGGCCGACGGGCCGTCGCCGCACGCGACGATCTTGTTGCCGTTCGCCAGCGCGGCGAACATCGCGTCGACCGCGGCTGCGATCGGCAACGACAGCGCGTCGGCCGCTTCGGCGTGAAGCGCGGCGCTGTCGCGAAATTGTTGCTGAATACGTTCGACTGACATCGATTCCTGGTGAACTGGGCGCGTGGCACGCATCGCGCGACATCGTGGGTGCGGCGAGTTTACCGTACTCCGGCACCCTCTCCGGGGCTTCGGCAAGAACTCTTTACATCTCGTCACAGCTCGCGGCTATGCATCGTCGGTACGAAATGCGTCGCGCAGCCACGCGAGCCGCCCGGCCTCGAACGCGACGACGTCGAAACGGCACGCGGCACCTGCACCGTGCCGCGCCCAGAACTGGAGCGCCGCCGCGACCAGGCGCCGCCGCTTGCGCCAGCCGACACTCGCGGCCGCGCCGCCATGACGGACGCTGCGCCGCGCACGAACTTCGACGAACACGAGCATGCCGTCGGGCTCGCGCATCACGAGATCGAGCTCGCCGCGCCGCATCGTCACGTTCGCGGCGACGAACGCGAGGCCGCGGCGTTCGAGAAACTGCCGCGCGCGCTGCTCGAATGCCGCGCCGACCGGTTTGGATCGCGCCGCATCGGAAAAGTTGTCGCCCGCGCGCGGCAAACCGCGCCCGCCATCCGGCCGCGCCGCCGCGTGGCACAATGCCGTCCTTGTTCCGCCTGCGGCGCGATTGCGCGCATTGCCTGCCATGACTGCCCTCCTCGAACTCGCGCATACGCAGCACTACCCGAACGCGGCGCTCTACGTGGTCGCCACGCCGATCGGCAACACCGCCGACATCACGCTGCGCGCGCTGCACGTGCTCGGCCTCGCCGACCGCATCGCGGCCGAAGACACCCGCAACACGGGCCAGCTGCTCGCCCGCTACGGGATCTCGAAGCCGCTCGTCGCCGTGCACGAGCACAACGAACGCGAAGCCGCGCAGCGCGTGATCGAACTGCTGCGCGGCGGCGAACGCGTGGCCTACGTATCGGACGCCGGCACGCCCGGCATCTCGGACCCCGGCGCGCGGCTCGTCGACGCAGTGCGCGCCGCCGGCTTCGCGGTGATCCCGCTGCCGGGCGCGAGCGCGGCCGTGACCGCGCTGAGCGTGGCCGGCGACTGGGCCGGCGCGTTCACGTTCGCGGGCTTCCTGCCGCCGAAGGCCAAACAGCGCGCAACCGCGCTGCAGGCGCTGGTGTCGCACCCGTATGCGCTGGTGTTCTACGAAGCGCCGCACCGGATCGCCGAAACCGTCGCCGCGCTCGCCGACGCATTCGGCCCCGCGCGCCGGCTGCTGATCGCGCGCGAACTCACCAAGCTACACGAGCAACTGTTCCAGGGCACCCTGGCCGAAGGACAGACCTGGCTCGCCGGCGATGCGAACCGGCTGCGCGGCGAGTTCGTGCTGGTCGTCGAAGGCGCGCCGGCGACGAGCGGCGAAGCCGACGACACCGCGCACGACGCGCTGCTCAGGCTGCTGCTGGAAGAAGTACCGGTGAAGAGCGCGGCCAAGCTCGCGGCCGCGCTGACGGGCGCGTCGCGCAATGCGCTGTATGCGCGTGCGCTGGTGCTGAAGGAAGGCTGACGCGCGGCGGCGCCGCGCGGAAACGACAAAGGGCTGCCGGAAGGCAGCCCTTTGTGCATGAGCGGACGGATTCGCCGCGTTACTTCGTCGAGATCGACGCGAGCATTTCGTCGCGTGCCTCGCGCGCTTCCTGCGGCGACAGCCCTTCGATCTTCACGCGGCCCGTGCCGGCGTGCACGAGGCCGATCACCTTGGCGGCCGCATACGACAGGTCGAGCACGCGGCCGCGCTTGAACGGCCCGCGATCGTTGACCTTCACGACGACCCACTTGCCGGTCGACGCGTTCGTCACCTTGATGTACGACGACAGCGGCAGCGTGCGGTGCGCGGCGGTGAGCGCGTTCATGTTGAAACGCTCGCCGTTCGCGGTGCGGCGACCGTGGAAATCCCGCCCGTACCAGGAGGCGCGCCCCGTCTGGCGGAAGTCGGACACATCCTTGCCGTCGATCGGCTCGGCATCCGCCAGCGACGACCTCTTCGCGTCCTTGCCGTCGGCAGCCGGCATCGACGCCAGTGCGGAATCGAAATTCAGTTGCTGCTTGTCGTTGTCCGCCTTCGCGGCAGCGGCCGTCTTGTCGACCGCGTTCTTCTGGTTCGCGCTGCCGGTGGTCTGGCTGGGTGGCACCGCGCAGCCCGTCAACGCAAAAAATAATGCAATGGTCCCGAATCGACTCGGAAATCGTACGTTCATCGACGTGTCGCCTTCTGGTTCGGGCCGCTCCTTCAAGACGCTGCTTCACAGCGCACATACGCGGCCCGGACGGCAAATGCGTGCACGCCCCGCTCGAATGCGAGCAGGCGGCTAGCATGGGCGCGGCTTTCGTCTATGCCGCAACCGTCCTGATTAGCTTTCACGTCTGGCGCAACCTGTCCCCAACAGCCTGACCAGACCCCACATGCCGCCATCGAACATGGCTTCACGTTCGCGCGCGTCGATACGACCAACGCACAGGAACGGCGGCACAGGCCTCATCCGGCGGCGCGGCAGCAGGGCCGCAGGCGGGCGCGCAGCACCCGGCCGGACAAGACGTGAGCACCGAATGCTCGGTGCTGGATACACCGCCGGACTCCCCGGCGGCTGATGCTTGACGGTGATTCCGACGCCTCTTTTAACGGGGTCGAAACACCAGCGAATTGCGCGAAATTCGCGCTCAATGGGGCGCATTATACATAAATCAAAACGTCGTCTCGAAAAGCGGCCCGGCCGGACCATTGATTCTCTCTATGGCGGTAACAATCGACATGCTCGGCGATTGCCCGCAGACGCGCGTCGCGCGGTGCGCCACGCGGGCGGCAGGCAGCGCGCGCGACCGGTACAATCGCTCCTTTTAGCCGTCGGTGTCTCCATGAAAGTCACGCTCATTCCGGTCACGCCGTTCCAGCAGAACTGCTCGCTGCTCGTCTGCGAGAAGACGGGCCGCGCCGCCGTCGTCGATCCGGGCGGCGATCTCGACCGGATCGAACAGGAAGTCGCGCGGCAGAACGTGCAGGTCGAGAAGGTGCTGCTCACGCACGGGCACATCGATCACTGCGCGGGCGCGAAGACGCTCGCGACGCACTACGGCGTGCCGATCGAGGGGCCGCAGGAAGAGGAGCGCTTCTGGATCGAGAAGCTGCCGATGCAGAGCGAGCGCTTCGGCTTTCCGGCCGCCGAAACCTTCGAGCCCGACCACTGGCTGAACGACGGCGACACTGTCCGGTTCGGCGACGAGACGCTCGAGGTCTATCACTGCCCGGGCCATACGCCGGGCCACGTCGTGTTCTTCAGCCGCGCACATCGCGTCGCGATCGTCGGCGACGTGCTGTTCGCGGGCTCGATCGGCCGTACCGATTTCCCGCGCGGCAATCATGAAGACCTCGTCCGTTCGATCAAGGAAAAGCTGTGGCCGCTCGGCGACGACGTCGCGTTCGTGCCGGGCCACGGCCCCGTGTCGACGTTCGGCGACGAGCGCCGCACGAACCCGTTCGTGTCCGACAAGGCATTCGGATGAACCAGACCGCCATCCAGGAAATCTACGTCAGCACCGACGTCGAGGCCGACGGCCCGATTCCGGGCCCGCATTCGATGCTGAGCTTCGCATCGGCCGCCTATACCGAGGACAAGCAGCTGATCGCGACGTTCTCGGCGAACCTCGAGACGCTGCCCGGCGCGCAGGCGCATCCGGTGCAGGAAGCGTGGTGGAAGACGGAGCCCGAAGCATGGGCCGCGTGCCGGCGCGACCTGCAGGCGCCCGACGCGGCGCTGGTCGCGTACGTCGACTGGGTCGAGGCGCTGCCCGGCAAGCCCGTGTTCGTCGCGATGCCGGCCGGTTTCGACTTCACGTTCATGTTCTGGTACATGATGCGCTTCGCGGGACGCTGCCCGTTCTCGTGGTCGGCGCTCGACATCAAGACGCTCGCGTTCGCGATGACGGGGCTGCCGTACCGCAAGGCGATCAAGCCGCGCTTTCCGAAGCACTGGTTCGACGATCACCCGCACACGCACGTCGCGCTCGACGACGCGATCGAGCAAGGCGCGCTGTTCTGCAACATGCTCGCCGACCTGCGCCGGCAGCAGGCCGCGCTCGCGGGCCTCGCCGTGTCGGACACTGATCGGTCGGAAAACGCGGGGGCGGGACAAAATCCCACGGATCCGCGAACAAATTAGCGAATCTCGCTCAACAGCGCCGCGCCAGATTGCCTTTCCTTTCCCGGCCCTCTAACATTCAGCATGTTGTAGCTGCCGCATGGAGGCGCAGGTGACGCTCGATTCCTTTTCGCAAAAAATCCTTCGCCTGTTGCAGCTCGACGCGCGCCGTTCCGTACAGGAAATCTCCGACCAGGTCGGCCTGTCGAGCACGCCGTGCTGGCGCCGCATCAAGGACATGGAACAGTCGGGCGTGATCCAGCGCTACACGGCGCTGCTCGATCGCGAGAAACTCGGCCTGCACGTCTGCGCGCTCGCGCACGTGCACCTGACCCGCCACAACGAAGGCGGCGTCGAGCAGTTCGAGCGCGAGATCGCGACCTGCCCGGAAGTCACCGAGTGCTACAGCACGACCGGCGAAGCTGACTACATCCTCAAGATCGTCGCGCCCGACATCAAGGCCTACGACGTGTTCCTGCACGAACGCATCTTCAAGATCCCGGCCGTGTCGCAGGTGCGCACGAGCGTCGTGCTGCGCGAAATCAAGTTCGACACGCAACTGCCGCTGTAATGCGCAAGCCGGCACGGCCGGCCCGCGTTCGCGGGCGTCGCGTCACGCCGGCCCGGGCATCGCGCGCGTAAAGCCGATCCGGCGCGCGCCGAACTCGCGCTTGAGCGCGTCGGCGTCGAGCCGGCCGGCCAGCGCCGCATCGGTGTCGCCCGGATCGCTCGCGAGCGTCACGTCGATCTCGAGCCCCGTACTCAGGTAATGCAGGTTGATCGCCGCCGCGCGCAGCCCGCGCTGCGCGAGCGCGGCCTCGAGCCGTGCCGCGATCTCGCCGCGCGGCGGCAGCGCGAGCGCCGGACGGCGCGCCGCGTCGTTCTCGGGGTCGACGTGGATCAGCGCATCGAGCACGCGCGAGTCGGTCAGCACGCGTGCGCGCGCGGTCTCGGCGATGTAGTGCCCTTCGGAGACGGATATCTTCGGGTCGACGAGGATGTGCGCGTCGACGAGCGCGGCATCGCCCATCTTGCGCGTGCGCAGGTCGTGCACGTCGCGCACGCCGGGCGTCGCCGCGAGCAGCGCGCGGATTTCGGCCGTGTCGGTCGTGTCGAGCGCACGGTCGGACAGGTCCTGCAGCGCGTCATAGCCGAACGTCCAGCCCATCCGCGCGACCATGAAGCCGACGATCGCCGCCGCGATCGGGTCGAGCAGCCGCACGCCGGCCAGGCTGCCCACGATGCCGATCGCGACGACAAGCGACGACGCGGCGTCCGAACGCGCATGCCATGCATTCGCGACGAGCATCGCCGAGCGCACGCGCCGCGCTTCGCGCAGCATGTAGCGAAACAGCGCTTCTTTCGACACGAGCACAGTCAGCGCGACGATCAGTGCGGAAAAATGGACGGCCGGGATGTTTTCGAGATTAACGAGCCGGTCGCCGGCGCGCCAGAGCATGCCGATTCCGACCGCAATCAGGATCGCGCCGAGAAACAGCGACGCGACCGTCTCGTAGCGGCTGTGTCCGTAATTGTGGTCGGCATCCGGCGATGCGCCGCTATGCCGATTCGCAACCAGCACGACGAAATCCGAGATCAAATCCGAAATCGAATGCACACCGTCGGCAATCAACGCCTGCGAATGCGCAATCGCGCCGACGACTATCTGAAATGTCGCAAGCACGACATTCAGAACAATACTGACGAGCGTGCTCTTGCGCGCAACAGCGTGCTTATCTGCGCTTTGCGCGTCGCCAGAAAACGTGGACATGAAATATGAGATATCGGTGTGCGATACGCAATTCTAGCAAAGGCGCCCCGCGAACCCCGCCAATACCCACAAATTTCTTATTTAAATCAATCGCTTATACGAACGTGTCGCATTTTCATTCACGCGGCATTATTACATTTTCATGACATTGTTCGCGTGCCGACCGGCGTCCGGAAACAAAAAAGCCGCGCTCCTGAACGGACACGCGGCTCTTTTGAGCAGACGATTTAAACAAACGTTTAAATCGCAAACTGTTCGCGGTTCTTGCCGGCGATCCAGCGCGGCGGCTTGCCACGGCCCGACCACGTCGCGCCCGTTTCCGGATCGCGGTATTTCGCGGCCACGCCTGCGCGCGGACGGCCAACCTTACCTGCCTTCGCGCGGCTGAGACCGAGTTCGGCGAGCGAAAAGCCATAGTCGGCAATTTTCTGCTTCACGTCATTCAGCACTTCAGCGTATTCACGCGACTTCGCTTCCTCGATTTGCTTCTCCAGCTTCTCCCGCTGGGCCAGCAGGTCCTTGTAAGAAGACATAGTTTCCCTTTCTATCTGACCAATGGCGCCGGTCTTCTGCCAGCTCACCATTCATGAAATATATGTGCCTCGGATTTTCGAAGGCAGAGATTAGCACAAAAAAGATTTGATAGAAGCGAGATTCACGAAAATCCCGAGACCAATTGTAATTCGCACATGTCATTTTGACCGGCCGCGGCCTTTTCTCAAATTTTTACGTTCCTACACAGAGATTAGGACATAAGCGATTGCCTATTAAGGCTATCAATATACGCAATTACCCTGCATACGAAAAATCGAAGCTTTCATCGGACGACAGGTTTGCGAAAATCGGATGACGCAGCTTGCCTAATGGACAAACCGAGTTGCCCGCGACGTCACGTCACATCCCGCGCGCATGCGATCAGCCGGTCGCGCAGCGCGCCGGCATCGGCCGGCGGCGCGTCGAACGGCGTGCGCACGCGGCGGCCGTCGCACCGCCAGTCGGCGCCGTGGCGATCGACGCCGAGCAAGTCGAGCCCGTCGCGGCGCGCATCGCCGGTATCGTATGCGTCCCACAGCGCCTGTTCCTCGTCGAACCCGAGCGGCGGCAGCGCAGCGAGATGCGTGCCGTCGACCCAGCCCATAATCCCGAAGCCGCCGATATAGCGCAGCCGCTCGGTATCGAGCGCCCAGAAGGTGAAATCGCCGAGCGCGAGATAGCGCGCGGCGTCCGGCTCGTAGCGCAGGTATCGTGCGGTGACGTGCGGATCGTCGCCGAGCGGCACGAATCGGCCGAGCAGCGTCGCGCGTTCGGCGTTCAGCACGTCGCCGTCGGGCGCGTCGACGACGAGAAAACCCGCGCGCGGATCGGCGGCAAGATTACGCGTGTGTTCGGCGAGGCCGCTCACGAAAATCACGGGACGATGGCTTGCATCGGGTGCAAACGGGACGACCGTCGGATACGGGAATCCCTGCGGATCGCGCGCATGGGTGGCAAGCGTGCCGAGCGCGCAGCGGTGCAGCAGATGCAGGGCGAAGGCGGGATCGATGTTCAAGAGGACTCCTGCGGTCGAGGGGCGGCGCTTCGGGCACGCCGCATGTGCTTCGATGTTACCCGCGGGCGCTGCGCGCCGCGTATCGGCCGAACGGCCGATGCGGCGCGAGGCGCCGGACGGACGGCGCGCTGCCGCGACGTGACCTGATCGCCTGATCGCCTGATCGCCTGATCGCCTGATCGCCTGATCGCCTGATCGCCTGATCGCCTGATCGCCTGATCGCCTGATCGCCAAATCGCCAAATCGCCAAATCGCCCGATCATCCTCCCCACGGGCAACACCCGGCAGGATCGTAAGCGGTTCGATAGAATCGGACGATTCCGACGGACGCCGCGTGCGTCCGCGCATTTCTAGACGAGCCTTCCGTGTCCGAATCCACCTCCCCCGAATCGTCGTCCCCGTTCGCCGCGCCGCCCGACGCGCATCGCGTGCTGTCGCTCCCGGCCCGCCAGCGTGCGCGCACCGCGTCGATGGCGCTGTTCTTCGTCGCCGGCATGATGTACGCGTCGTGGGGCGTGCACGTGCCGACCGTGCGCGACAAGTTCGCGCTGAGCCCCGGGCTGCTGTCGATCGCGCTGTTCGCGGTCGCCGGCGGCTCGATCGCCGCGATGCTGACCATCGCGCGCTGGATCGCGCGCGTCGGCTCGCGCACCGCGTGCCTCGCGGGCGGGCTCGTGATGTCCGCGTGCGCGGCGCTGATCCTCGTCGTGCCCGACTACTGGATGCTGCTCGGCGTACTCGCGCTGTTCGGCTTCTCGATGGCGACGCTCGACGTCGCGATGAACGCCGAGGCCAGCGCAGTCGAGATCGCGATCGGCAAGCCGATCATGTCGTCGCTGCACGGGATGTTCAGCATCGGCGGGATGTCGGGCGCGGCGGCCGGCGGCGCGCTGCTGTCGGCCGGCATGGCACCGGCCGCGCATCTGGCGCTCGCGGCGGCAGTGAGCGCCACGGTGCTCGTGGTTGCGAGCCCGGCCGTGCTGCCGCATGTGCCGCACCACGAACACGCGCACGGCGGCGGCAACCGCTGGCGCTCGCCCGCGCTGTGGATGCTCGGCGGCATCGCGCTCGTCGCGCTGATCGCCGAAGGCGCGATGTACGACTGGGCGACGGTCTACATGCGCGACGTCGTCGCGGCGAGCCCCGCGCTCGCGAGCGCCGCGTACGCGGCGTTCTCGGGCGGGATGGCCATCGCGCGCTTCGCGGGCGACGCCGTGCGCGCCCGCTTCGGCGCGCCGCAGCTGGTGTTCGCGAGCGCGTCGCTCGCGTGCGCGGGGATGATCGGCGCGCTGCTGCTGCCCTATCCGGCCGCCGTGTTGACCGGCTTCACGCTGATGGGCCTCGGCCTCGCGAACATGATGCCCGTGCTGTTCGCGGCCGCCGCGCGCGTGAAGGGCATCCACGCGGCCGAAGGGCTCGCGCATGTGGCCGGGCTCGCGTATTTCGGACTGCTGTTCGGTCCGGTCGTGATCGGCGCGGTCGCGCAGGCCGCGAACCTGACGATCGGCCTGTCGGTCGTCGCGCTGTGCGCGGCGCTCGTCGCGGCCGTCGCGCCGAAGGTGCTCGCGCACCTGAAGATCTGACCGCATGGCGCCCGTCACCCTAAAAGAAAGCGCGCATGCGTTGCCGCATGCGCGCTTTCGCCCCTTCTGTTGACCGCCTGTTGCGTTACATCTTCACTTCGTCGAGCAGCGTCTTCTTGCCGCTCTTGTAGTTGTACAGCGAGATCACGCCGTGCTGCAGGTCGCCCTTCGAGTCGAAGGTCGTCGTGCCGATCACGCCCGTGTAGTTCGTCGCCGGCATCGCCGCGAGAATCTTCGCCGGGTCCGTCGAGTTCGAGCGCTTCATCGCGTCGACGACGATGTACACGGCGTCATACGTGAACGGTGCGTAGATCTGGATCGGCTGGCCGAAGCGCTTCTCGAACTTCGCCTTGAACGTGCTGCCGCCCGGCATCTTCTCGAGCGAAGCGCCCGCTTCCGAGCACACGACGTTGTCGGTCGCGTCGCCGGCCAGGTCGGCCAGCTTTTCCGTGCACACGCCGTCGCCCGCGAGGATCTTCGCGCGCACGCCAAGCTGCTTCGCCTGCTTAGCGAACGGGCCGCCCGTCGCGTCCATGCCGCCGTACATGATCGCGTCCGGATTCTCACCCTTGATCTTGGTCAGAATCGCGCGGAAGTCGACCGCCTTGTCGTTCGTCGCGTCGTGCGACATCACCTTCAGGCCGAGCGCCTTCGCCTTCTTCTCGAACTCGTTCGCAAGACCCTGGCCGTATGCGGTCGAATCGTCGACCACCGCCACGCTCTTGATGCCCTTCGAGTGCGCGTAGTTCGCGAGTGCCGGGCCCTGCTGCGCATCGGTCGCCACCACGCGGTACGTGGTCTTGAAGCCTTGCTGCGTGTAGGCCGGGTTGGTCGCCGACGGCGAGATCTGCACGATGCCCGCATCGCTGTAGATCTTCGAGGCCGGGATCGACGTGCCCGAGTTCAGGTGGCCGATGACGGCGACGACCTTGTCGTCGACGAGCTTCTGCGCAACCTGCGTAGCCTGCCGCGGGTCGGCCGCGTCATCCTGCGGGTCGAGTTGCAGCGTGACCTTCTGGCCGCCGACCGTGAGACCCTTGGCGTTGATCTCCTCGACGGCGAGACGCGCACCGTTTTCGTTGTCCTTGCCCAGGTGTGCAATGCCGCCCGTCAAGGGCGCGACGTGGCCGATCTTGACGACTTGATCGGCGGCCGCGTTGCTTGCAGCTGCAACGCACAGCATCGCCGCAGCGGTGATCGGCAACAGCTTCTGCATTTTGATATTCATGTAAGTCTCCAGTTTCGGTCCCAATAAACGCCATCGCCCGGTGCCCCGCTGCCATCCCTGTG
Source organism: Burkholderia pyrrocinia (assembly GCF_001028665.1). Classification (NCBI taxonomy): domain Bacteria; kingdom Pseudomonadati; phylum Pseudomonadota; class Betaproteobacteria; order Burkholderiales; family Burkholderiaceae; genus Burkholderia; species Burkholderia pyrrocinia. The sequence continues at coordinate 1,534,895 of NZ_CP011503.1, read as the reverse complement.
TTTGCAATCACTGGACGATTCGCCGGATGCATCGTTCATGCACTTGGCCTCAAGCACGTGAAAACAGCCGCTTTTAGCAGCCACCCGCCCGTACTTGCGCGCAAGTGTAGGTGATCAAATTAATTTGTGGGACTTTTTTGGGGTAGTGGTAACACTACTGATATGCGCACTGTGGAATGATGACTCGAATATCGCCACAAGCCCCGCCGGATAAGGGTTTCCGCTAATTTCCGGCAGCTTGCCGAAAGGTCGTTTCAAAAGATTCCCGGGGCATTTCGATTCGGTATTTTGTGCCCGTGATCATTGAATGAAACGCGCGTGACAACCCGCGCGTTTCGTCGTTTCGTCGTTCGATACGAACGATTCAGGCGGCCGACGCGCGCCATTCTGCGTCGAGCGCAGCGACGAGCTGCGACGTCGTCAGCGCATCGCCGCGCCGCCGCGCGAGCGGCGCGCCCTGGCCGGCCCACAGCGACAGGTAATCGCCGTCGTTCGCGCGCGCGGCGGCCTGGCGCAGCGGCTGCGTCAGCGCGTTCTGCACCGGGTACGGCGCGACGTCGGCCACGCGTTCGCCGAGCCGCGCCATCAGCGTGTTCCGCAGCCCGCGCGCATGGCGGCCGGTGATCGCGCGCGTGACCTGCGTCGACGTGTCCGCGCAAGCCAGAAGGCGTGCCTTCCAGTCCGCCGCGATCGCGCTTTCCGCGCAGGTCAGGAACGCGGTGCCGAGCTGTGCGCCCTGCGCGCCGAGCGCGAGCGCGGCCGCGATCCCGCGGCCGTCCATGATGCCGCCCGCGGCGAGCACCGGCAGCGCCGTCGCGTCGACGAGCTGCGGCACGAGTGCGAACGTGCCGATCAGCGCATCGTCGGCGGAACCGATGAACGTACCGCGATGGCCGCCCGCCTCGGCGCCCTGCGCGGACAGCGCGTCGGCGCCGGCCGCCTGCCACGCGAGCCCTTCGGCGACGTGCGTCGCGGTGCCGATCACATAGGTGCCGGCAGCTTTCAGGCGCGCGACGTCGGCCGCGTCGAGCACACCGAACGTGAAGCTCGCGACCGGCACGCGCAACGACACGAGCGCATCGAGCTGCGCGCGGAAGTCGGGCGCATAACGCGCGGGTGCGGTGCCCGGCGGCAGCCCGAGCGTCGCGTTCAGCGGGTCGATCGCCGCGAGTGCGCGCGCGACGGTCGCCGCATCGGGCGCGGCGTCCGGCAGCACGAACAGGTTGACCGCGAACGGGCGATCGGTCGCCGCGCGGATCGCCGCGACTTCGGTCGCGAGGCGCTCGGGCTCGAACGCGCCGGCGCCGAGGCTGCCGAGCGCGCCGGCGTTCGATGCGGCGGCGACCATCGCGGCCGTGGTCGCGCCGACCATCGGCGCCTGCACGAGCGGCAGGCGCAGGCCGAAGCGTTCGGAAAAGGGCGTGGAATACAGATGGGCAGGCATGACGAATCCTTCGATGACGATGCGCGAAAGCGCTTTGTAAAAGCCGGCACATCGACTCTATCGAAGCGGCTCGCCGCCGAAAAATGAATAATCGAGATCGAAACGATCGCTGCGCGAGAAGCGGGCGCGTGCGCTGCAGTACCGGACGATTGGTGGCACACTAGGCCGCCCTCTTCCACCCTCGGGGCGCGCGCGGCGCCCCCCGTTCGCCAGGAGTTCAAAACGTGACTGCCCAATGGATCGACATCCCGACCGGTAACGACAGCTTCGGCGGCTATCTCGCGCTGCCCAAGCGCGGCAAGGGCCCTGCCGTCATCATCATCCAGGAGATCTTCGGCGTGAACTCGCACATCCGCGCGGTCGCCGACCAGTACGCGTCCGACGGCTACGTCGCGCTCGCGCCGGACGTGTTCTGGCGCACGCAGCCGCGCGTCGAACTGACCTACGAAGGCGCGGATCGCGACAAGGGCATCGAGCTGATGAAAAAGACCGACGTGGGTCTCGCGGTCGCGGATATCGGCGCAGCGGCCGACGCATTGCGCGCACGCCCCGAAGTGGCCGGCAAGATCGCCGCGATCGGCTACTGCTTCGGCGGCCAGCTCGCGTACCGCGCGGCCGCGACCGGCAAGCTCGACGCGGCGGTCGCCTATTACGGCGGCGGCATCCAGAACGCGCTCGATCTGGCCGGCAAGGTCACGCAGCCGATCCTGTTCCACTACGCGGAAAACGACCACGGGATCCCGCTCTCGGCCGTCGATCAAGTGAAGGCCGCGTTCGCCGGCCACGGCCACGCCTCCTTCCACGTGTATCCGGGCGCCGAGCACGGCTTCAACTGCACGGACCGCGCGTCTTACAACCAGCGCGCGTCGGCGCTCGCGCACGGCCGCACGCTGACGTTCCTCGCCGAGCACCTGTAACAACGCCCGGCCGCGGGCCCATCACGCCGGGCCCGCGTTATGCTCCCTTCATCGCCACGAGTCACAACGGGGGTGACAGCGATGCACTCGGACTATCTCGCGCATGACGCGATCGGCCTCGCCGCGCTCGTGCGCAACCGCAAGGCAAGCCCGCGCGAATTGCTCGACGCGGCGATCGGCCAGGCCGAAGCGGTCAATGGCGCGATCAACGCGATCGTGCTGCAGGACTACGAAGCCGCGCGCCAGCGTGCGGCCTCCACACCCGAACCCGGCGCCGGCGCGCCGTTCGCGGGCGTTCCGTATCTCGTCAAGGATCTCGGCGCGGCGGTCGCCGGGCTGCCGCTGTCGATGGGCAGCCGGCACTACCGGTACTACGTGCCCGCCGACGATTCGCCGGTGATCGCGCGCAGCCGCGCGGCCGGCCTCAACGTGTTCGGCAAGACCAACACGTCGGAGATCGGCCAGATGCCGTACACGGAACCCGAACTGTTCGGCGCGTGCCGCAACCCGTGGAATCTCGACCACACGCCCGGCGGCTCGAGCGGCGGCGCGGCGGCGGCCGTCGCGGCCGGCATCGTGCCGCTCGCGCATGCGTCCGACGGCGGCGGCTCGATCCGCATCCCGGCGTCGTGCTGCGGGCTGTTCGGCCTGAAGCCGAGCCGCAATCCGATGCTCGTCGACCAGCCGTCGAACGGCGAGCTCGTCGTCCAGCATGCGGTGTCGCGCAGCGTGCGCGACAGCGCGCTGCTGCTCGACGTGACGACCGGCCAGACGCTGCCGCACGGCGCGCCCGGCACGTTCCTCGGCGAACTCGATACGCCGCCCGGCCCGCTGCGGATCGGCCTCGTCGTCGATCCGATGCTCGCGCCGGCGCTCGCCGACGACACGCGCGCGGCGCTCGACGACGCGGCCGCGCTGCTCGAATCGCTCGGCCACCATGTCGAGCCGGCGACGCTGCACGTCGACTACGCGCGCGCGGCTGAAACCTTCCTCACGCTGTGGGCAACGATCGCCGAGGAGATGGTGCTCGGCGCGCGCGCGTTGACCGGCCGCGCGCCGCGGCGCGGCGAATTCGAAGCGGCGACGTGGGCGATGGCCGTGGTCGGCCGGCGCCTCGCGCGCACGCGCCTGCCGGACGTGCTCGAGTGGCAGCGCCAGCTCACCGTGCAGGTTGCCGGCCTCGTGTCGCGCTACGACGCCATTCTGTGCGCGTCGCTCGCGGCGCCGCCGGTGAAGATCGGCGAACTGCAGCCCACATCATTCGAATCGGTGCAGATGAAGCTGCTCGCCGCGCTGCCGGTGAAGCCGCTGCTGAAGGAAATGCTCGCGAAGTCGTCGGAGAAGGCGTTCGCGTGGGCCGGCTGCACCGAGCTGTTCAACCTGACCGGCCAGCCGGCGATGTCGGTACCGCTCTACTGGAATGCGCGCGGGCTGCCGATCGGCGTGCAGTTCGTCGCGCGCCACACCGACGACGCGCTGCTGCTCAGGCTCGCGCGGCAGCTCGAACAGGCGCGGCCGTGGTTCGACCGCCGCCCGCCGCTAATGCAGGCGCAGCGCTGACGCGCGGCCTCTTCTCGAGGCAAACATCGAAAAAAAGCCCCGCCGGCAAAACCGGCGGGGCTTGTGCGCATGCAAAACGCGCGGTGGCGCTTACATGGCGAGCCGTTCGCAGATCGTCCGCGTCGCGGTCGCTGCATTCAGCGTGTAGAAATGCAGCCCCGGCACGCCCGCGTCGACCAGGCGCCGGCACAGATCGGTGACGACGTCCGCACCGAACGCGCGGATCGCGTCGCGATCGTCGCCGAAGCTCTCGAGCCGGCGCGCGATCCAGCGCGGCACTTCGGCGCCGCACATCTCGGAGAAGCGCATCAGCTGCGAGAAGTTCGTGATCGGCATGATGCCCGGCACGATCGGCACGTCCACGCCCAGCTTGCGCGCATCGTCGACGAAGCGGAAATACGCGTCGGCGTTGAAGAAGTACTGCGTGATCGCGGAATTCGCGCCGGCTTTCACCTTGCGCGCGAAATTCTCGAGATCGGCCTTCGGCGAACGCGATTGCGGGTGGTACTCCGGATAACCGGCGACCTCGATGTGGAACCAGTCGCCATGCTCGGCGCGGATGAAGCTGACGAGCTCGGACGCATAACGCAGCTCGCCGACCGCGCCCATCCCCGACGGCAGGTCGCCGCGCAGCGCGACGATATGCCGGATGCCGTGCGAGCGGTACTGGTCGAGGATCGCGCGCAGGCTGTCGCGCGACGAACCGATGCACGACAGGTGCGGCGCGGCCTCGAGGCCGTCCTTCTGCATGTCGAGCACGGTATCGAGCGTGCCCTGCTGCGTCGAGCCGCCTGCGCCGAACGTCACGGAGACGAATTTCGGCTTCAGCGGCAGCAGCTGCGCACGCGTCGCGCGCAGCTTTTCGACGCCGTCCGCCGTCTTCGGCGGAAAGAATTCAAACGAAAGTTCGATCGGTTTCATGATTCGGTAGGTTAAGCCCTGCCCCTTTAAGCCCCGCCCTCAGCCGATGTCGCGCTGGCCGAAGATCAGCGCGGACAGCAGCCACGACACGATGCTGTACAGGATCGAACCGAAGAACGCGGACCAGAACCCCGACACCTCGAAGCCCTTCAGCAGCGACGACGCGAACCAGAAGCACAGCGCGTTCACGACGAGGATGAACACCCCGAGCGTGACGATCGTGACGGGCAGCGTCAGCAGGATCAGCACCGGGCGGATCACCGTGTTGATCAGGCCGAGCACGACCGCGACGATCAGCGCGGTGCCGAAGCTCTTGATGTGGATCGACGGCACGAGGTACGTGATGATCAGCAGCGCGAGCGCATTGATGACCCAGGTGAGGATGACGCTCATGAAGTGCTCCGGTTCTGTTGTCGATCTTCGGTACGGTCAGCGGCCGCCGCCCCGCGTGCGCCGCCTCGTCGGCGACGCGGCGCGCTCGGGAAGGCGGCGGCGCATCAGTAGCGGTAGTGGTTCGGCTTGAACGGGCCGTCCTTCTGCACGCCGATGTACGAAGCCTGCTCGTCCGACAGCACGGACAGGTTCGCGCCGATGCGCGCGAGGTGCAGGCGCGCAACCTTTTCATCGAGATGCTTCGGCAGCACGTACACCTTGTTCTCGTACTCGGCGCCGCGCACGAACAGCTCGATCTGCGCGAGCGTCTGGTTCGCGAACGAGTTCGACATCACGAACGACGGGTGGCCGGTCGCGCAGCCGAGGTTCACGAGGCGGCCTTCCGCCAGCAGGATCACGCGCTTGCCGTCCGGGAAGATGATGTGGTCGACCTGCGGCTTGATGTTTTCCCACTGGTACTGGCGGGTCGACGCGACGTCGATTTCCGAGTCGAAGTGGCCGATGTTGCAGACGATCGCGTTGTGGCGCATCGCCTTCATGTGATCGTGGCCGATCACGTGGAAGTTGCCGGTGGCCGTCACGAAGATGTCGGCCTTGTCGGCCGCGTATTCCATCGTCACGACGCGGTAGCCTTCCATCGCCGCCTGCAGCGCGCAGATCGGATCGATTTCGGTCACCCACACGGTCGCGCCAAGGCCGCGCAGCGACTGCGCGCAGCCCTTGCCCACGTCGCCGTAGCCGGCGACGACCGCGACCTTGCCCGCGATCATCACGTCGGTCGCGCGCTTGATGCCGTCGACGAGCGATTCACGGCAGCCGTACAGGTTGTCGAACTTCGACTTCGTGACCGAATCGTTCACGTTGAACGCCGGGAACGGCAGGCGGCCGTCCTTTTCCATCTGGTACAGGCGGTGCACGCCGGTCGTGGTTTCTTCGGTCACGCCCTTGATGTGCGCGAGGCGCTTCGAGTACCAGGTCGCGTCGATGTCGAGGTGCTTCGCGATCGACTTGTACAGCGCGACTTCTTCCTCGTTGGTCGGCTTCGCGATCACCGAACGGTCCTGCTCGGCCTTCGAACCGAGGATCAGCAGCAGCGTTGCGTCGCCGCCGTCGTCCAGGATCATGTTCGCGAATTCGCCGTTCGGCCATTCGAAGATGCGGTGCGAGAATTCCCAGTATTCGTCGAGGGATTCGCCCTTGAACGCGAACACCGGCGTGCCGGCTTCGACGATCGCGGCCGCTGCGTGGTCCTGCGTCGAGAAGATGTTGCACGAGGCCCAGCGGACGTCCGCGCCGAGCGCCTTCAGCGTCTCGATCAGCACGCCGGTCTGGATCGTCATGTGCAGCGAACCGGCGATGCGCGCGCCCTTCAGCGGCTGCTGCGCCTTGTATTCGTCGCGGATCTGCACGAGGCCCGGCATTTCGGTCTCGGCGATGTTCAGTTCCTTGCGGCCCCAGCCGGCCAGCGCCATGTCGGCGACGACGTAATCCTTGGAAGCTTGCGAATCGATAATGGCGTTCATCACGCCCTCCTTTCTAAAAAGTTTCTAGATTGGTGACGTGAGCGCCGTTCAGGAAGCGGGGCCGGCGCGAATGTGCCGCACGGCTGCTTGGTGAAGCCTTCCGAGCCTGGCGGACGCAGGATGGTCCGTCGCAACGCTCCTCGGAAAACGGGAGGGATTGTAGCAAATCGGCGCGCGAAATGCGCAAGCGGACGAAGCGCGCGGCGTCGGCGCGCGTTGTCGTCGAGAAAGGGTCAGGACTCCGCGCCGACCCACGCCTGTTCGCGCAGCCGCGCGCGCAGCCGCGCGACGGCCTGGCTGTGCAGCTGGCACACGCGCGATTCGCTCACTTCGAGCACCGCGCCGATCTCGCGCAGATTCAGACCCCGTTCGTAGTACAGCGACATCAGCAGCTTCTCGCGCTCCGGCAGCCGCTCGATCGCCTCGACGAGCGCCTCGCGCAGGTGCTCGTCGAGCAGCGACGACAGCGGATCGGCGTGATCGACGCGATAGCGGTCGAGAAACGGCTCGTCGTCGGCCGCGCGGTCGAAATCCTCGTAGTAGATGAGCTGGCTGCCGTGCAGGTCCTGCAGCATCCCCTGGTATTCGTCGAGCGGCATGTTCAGGTGCTGCGCGATCTCGGTCTCGCTCGCCGAGCGGCCGAGATGCTGCTCGACCTGATGCACCGCGTGCTCGACCTCGCGCGACGTCTTGCGCAGGCTGCGCGGCAGCCAGTCGTTGCTGCGCAGTTCGTCGAGCATCGCGCCGCGGATGCGCTGCGTCGCGTAGGTCTCGAACTGCGCGCCCTGGTCTTCCTTGTAGCGGCCGGCCGCGTCCATCAGGCCGATCATGCCGGCCTGGATCAGGTCGTCGAGGTCGACGCTCGCCGGCATCTTCGCGACGAGCTGCAGCCCGAGGCGACGCACGAGCGGCGCATATTGCGCGAGCACGTCGGACTGGGACATCTTTCCTTGAGCGTTGTACATCATGGCTCTCTCCTTCCGGTAGCGCTCACGCGGCGTGTGCCGCGCCCGCCTCATACGACGGCTTGCCGCCCGCATGGACGGCGCGGCCCGCACCCGAACGCGGGCGCATCGGCCAGTACAGCAGGTCGGCGGCAATCTGCCGGTAGTCGCGCGCGGCCGACGACGACGGGAACGCGTCGACCACCACATGCGTCAGCTCGCGCGCGTGCTCGACGAGCGGGTCGGCACTCACGCAGCCCGCGTCGGCGATCGACACCGTCAGGTAGCGGCTCGCGACGCCCGCGAGGTTGTCGAAGGCCGTCTTCGCGTCCGCATGGCTGCCGACGTGATTGGTCAGCACGCGGAACTGCGCGAACGCATGCGCGAAATGCAGCCGCTTCATGCACGCGTACGCCTCGGTGATCGCCTGCGCGGCCACCCGCGTGACGACCAGCACGTCGTGCGCTTCGCGCGCGAGCGCCGAGAACGAACCGTCGGCGCCGAGCTGCGCGTCGACGAGGACGATGTCGGCCGGGCCGTCGATGAAGTCGCTCAATTGCGCGTCGCTGTAGCCGGCGCGCGCGAGCCGCGCGGCCGCGCACAGGCCGAAGCCGGCGGTCACCCGCGTGCGTTCGCCGTCGCGCAGCCACGCGCCCGCGAGCGTCGCGCTGGCCGAATGCACGTCGGCGCGCTCGTCGACGACGAGCACATCCTTGCCGAGCGACGCGAGCGCCGCCGCCAGGTTCACGATGGTGGACGTGCAACCGACACCCGCCGGCCCGCCCGTCACCGCGACGATGCGCGACGCGCGCCCGGCCAGCAGGCGCCTCAGCCCTTCGGCCTGGTCGATGATCTGTTTATCCAAATCGCACCTCGTGCAGCTCGGCGGTGGAACGTGCGGTCAGGGCGGAAAGCAGCGTCGGCATGTCTTCGTCTTGCGGCACGAAGGGCGAGCCGTCGCGCGGTACGCAAAACGCGCTCTTCAGCAGGAATTTGGTCGATGCGACATACAGGTTCTCCGGCACCTTCTGGCCGGTCGACACGTAGTGGATCGGCAGCTTGTAGCGGATCACCGTGTCGAGCACGCCGCCGAGGTGGGTCGCCTCGTCGAGCTTCGTGAGGATGCAGCCGGCAAGATCCGGATGCTCGCCCGCGCTGCGGTACGCCTGCACGACCTCGTTGAGCGTGTCGCCGTGGCTCGTCGCGTTGAGCAGCAGCAGGCGCTGCACCGGCGCGTTCGCACCGTGCAGCATCGCGATCTGGTCGGACACCGCGCGGTCGCGCTGGCTCATGCCGATCGTGTCGATCAGCACGATGTGCTTGTTGCGCAGCTCGGACAGCGCGAGCGCGAGATCGCCCGCATCCTTCACCGCGTGCACCGGCACGCCGAGGATCTTGCCGAAGATGCGCAGTTGCTCGTGGCCGCCGATCCGGTAGCTGTCGGTGGTCAGCAGCGCGACCTTGCTCGCGCCGAAGCGCATCACGCAGCGCGCGGCCAGCTTCGCGGTGGTGGTCGTCTTGCCGACGCCCGTCGGCCCCATCAGCGCGAACACGCCGCCGCGCTCCATCAGCGCGTCCTCGCTGTCGAGCACCGGCAGGTTCGCCGCAAGCACCGACTGCGCCCATTCGGCGGCCTGTTCGAAGGTCTGCGTGCCGTCGCCGGACGGCAGGTTGTCGACCAGCATCCGCACGAGCTGCGCGGACAGGCCGGCCGCGAACAGGTGCTTCGTCAGCGCGCCATGCACCGCGCTGCGACGCTGGCGGTCGTGCCACATCAGGCTGTCGAACTGCTCTTCCATCATGCCGCGCAGTTCGCCGAGTTCCTGCATCACCGTATCGTTGACGATCCGCTCGATGCGCGACTTCACCGCATCAGCCACCGCGGCGGCCGAGTCGGCGGACAGGCGCGTGCGCTCGGCGGCTTTCGCTGCGTTCGCGGCGTTCGTGTCGGGCGTGCGCGGCGCGGCTGCCGGCATCCGGCGTTCGGCATCGCGCACGATGTCGCGTGCCCAGTCGGGCGACGGCGCGCTCGCGGCGCCCTGCGGTGCGGGCGCGCCGGCTTGCGGTGCGGCAGGCGTCGCCTGCGCACGCGCGATCAGCGCGTCGCGCTGCTGCGTCAGGCGCTTCGCGTGCTCGACGAGCCACGGCGCGGGTTCGGAAGTGGGGGCCGGCCATCCTGAGGCCGGCGAACCGGCAACGGGCGTACCGGCGGCCGGTGCGGCGATCGACGGCGAACCCGCAGCCGGGGCATCCGCATCGATCGTCGAAGGTTGCGCCGCCGTGTCGTCCGCTTCGGCGCTTGCACCGAACACGGACGAGAACACGTCCGGCAGCCCGCCTTCGCCCGCCGCATACGGATTGACGCTCGGGCGCGCGAACGCGGCGCCCGGCCGCGACACGATGCCCGGCACCGCAGCGGCCGGCACGGATTCCGGCATGCGCGGCGCGGCGATCCGCGGCCGTGCGGCGGCCGGCGGCGTCACCGCGGCGAGGTCCGAATCGGCGAGTGCGACGATTTCGACGCTGCCGTCATCGAGCGTGCGGTTCGACAGCACGACCGCGTCGGCACCCAGCGCCTCGCGCACGAGACGAAGCGCGTCGCGGCTCGTTGCGCCGGTGAATTTGCGAATGTTCAAGCGGAACCCCCGATGACGTTAACGACTTTGATCGTGCGTGTGTCCGGCACTTCGGCATACGACAGCACTTTCAATTGCGGCAGGCTGCGGCGCAGGAAACGCGCGAGCATCGCGCGCAGCGCGTGCTGCACCAGCAGCACGGGCGGCAGCCCGAGATTCTGTTGACGCAGCATCGCTTGCTGCGTGCCGGTCAGAAGGTTGTGCGCGAGGCCGGGTTCGAGGCCCGGGTTCGCGCCGGTGGCGAGCGCCTGCGACAGCACGCGCTCGAGATTCGAGTCGAGTCCCATCACCTGCATCTCGCCCGCGCCCGGATACCACTGCTGCGTGATCGCGCGGCCAAGCGAGAGCCGCACCGCGGCGGTGATCTCGAACGCGTCGCCGCGGCCCGCATGTTCGGACACGGCCTCGAGGATCGTGCGCATGTCGCGGATCGGCACGCCTTCCTCGAGCAGGTTCTGCAGCACCTTCTGCAGCGTCGTCAGCGAGATCGTCTTCGGCACGAGGTCCTCGACGAGCGACGGCGCGTCCTTGCCGGTGCGCTCGACGAGCGCCTGCACTTCCTGGCGGCCGAGCAGCTCGGCCGCATGCTGGACGACGAGATGGTTCAGGTGCGTCGCGACGACCGTGCTCGCGTCGACCACCGTGTAGCCGTACACCTGCGCCTGTTCGCGCAGCGCGATGTCGATCCACACGGCCGGCAGCCCGAACGCGGGATCCTGCGTGACGGCGCCCGGCAGCGCGGCCGTCACCTGGCCGGGGTTGATCGCGAGCCACTGGCCCGGGAACACTTCGCCGACGCCGATCTCGACGCCCTTCAGCGCGATCCGGTACGCGTTCGGCCGCAGTTCGAGGTTGTCGCGGATATGGATCACCGGCGGCAGGAAGCCGATTTCCTGCGCGAATTTCTTGCGGATGCTCTTGATGCGCTTGAGCAGCTCGCCGTCGCTGTTCTTGTCGACGAGCGGGATCAGCCGGTAGCCGACTTCGAGGCCGAGCGGGTCGATCAGCTGCACGTCGTCCCAGGTCGCTTCGTGGCTGTCGGACGGCAGCACGGCGGGTGGCGCGATGTCGGTCACGTCGCCGGCCGCCTTGCGGGCCGCCGCGCGCTTCGTCTGCGTGCGGGCCAGCCAGATCGCGCCGCCGCCGAGCGCGAGGAACGCGAAGTGCGGCATCCCCGGGATCAGCCCCATGATCACGATGATCACGCCGGTGATCGTCAGCACGCGCGGGTTCGTGAACAGCTGGCCGGTGATCTGCGTGCCGATGTCCTCGTCGGTCGCGACGCGCGACACGATCACGCCGGCCGCGGTCGAGATCACGAGCGACGGGATCTGCGCGACGAGGCCGTCGCCGATCGTCAGCAGCGTGTAGTTCGTGCCGGCCGCCGCGAAGCTCATGTCGTGCTGGACCATCCCGACGATCAGCCCGCCGATCACGTTGATCGCCATGATGATCAGGCCGGCGATCGCGTCGCCGCGCACGAACTTCGACGCGCCGTCCATCGACCCGTAGAACTCGGCTTCCTGCGACACGGCCAGGCGGCGCTTGCGCGCCTGTTCCTCGTTGATGAGGCCGGCGTTCAGGTCGGCGTCGATCGCCATCTGCTTGCCGGGCATCGCGTCGAGCGTGAAGCGCGCGGACACTTCGGCGATCCGCCCCGCGCCCTTCGTGATCACCATGAAGTTGATGATCATCAGGATCACGAACACGACGATGCCGACCGCGAAGTTGCCGCCGACGAGGAAGTGGCCGAACGCCTCGATCACCTGGCCGGCCGCGTCGGGGCCCGTGTGGCCCTCGAGCAGCACGACGCGCGTCGACGCGACGTTCAGCGACAGGCGCAACAGCGTCGAGAACAGCAGCACGCTCGGGAACGCCGCGAAGTCGAGCGGCTTCATCGTGTACATGCTGACGAGCAGCACCATCACCGACAGCGCGATGTTGAACGTGAACAGCAGATCCAGCAGCAGCGGCGGCAGCGGCAGGATCATCATCCCCAGGATCATGCAGATGAGGACGGGGCCCGCGAGCGCGCGCAGGTTGGCGGCCGCGAACGGGTTCGTGCGCTTCGAGAGCAGGCCGGTCGGGGTGCTCATGCGGAGGCTCCGTGATTGCCCTGGCTACCGAGCGTGTCTTCGGCCTCTTCACGCTCGTCGTCGGCGGACACCGACGTGCCCTTGTCGAGTTCGGCCGGCACGTCGAGATCGACCGGCACCGCGGGGAACGCGCCGCCTTCCGAACGGAAGCGCTTGAGCTGGTAGACCCACGCGAGCACTTCGGCGACGGCCGAGTACAGCGAACCGGGAATCTCGCGTTCGAGTTCGACGTTGTGATACAGCGCACGCGCGAGCGGCGGCGCCTCGAGCAGCGGCACGTTGTGCTCGGCCGCGAGTTCGCGGATGCGCATGGCGACGAGGTTCACGCCCTTCGCGACGACCTTCGGCGCGCCCATCTCGCCGTCCGTGTATTGCAGCGCGACGGCGAAGTGCGTCGGGTTCGTGACGACCACGTCGGCCTTCGGCACGGCCGCCATCATCCGGCGGCGCGCGATCGCGCGCTGCTGCTGGCGGATCCGCCCCTTCACGTGCGGATCGCCTTCGTTCTCGCGATGCTCGCGCTTCACTTCTTCCTTCGTCATGCGCAACTTCTTGTTGTACTGCCAGATTTGGTAAGGCACATCGAGCGCGGCGACCACCAGCATCCCGGCGACCGTCGTGCCGCAGCACACGGCGACGAGATGCAGCGCGTCGGGGAGCGCCGTGCCGAGCGGCTGCGTCGCGAGGCCGAGCAGCTCGTCCTTGCTGCGCCAGATCGCGATGCCGCCGATGCCGCCGACGACCAGCGTCTTCGCGAGCGACATGCCGAGCTGGATCGGCCCCTGGATCGAGAAGATCCGGCCGAGGCCCGAGATCGGGTTCAGGCGGTCGAACTTCAGTTCGAAGGTCTTCTGCGAGATCAGCCAGCCGCCGAGCGCCATCGGCGCGAGCAACGCCGCGACGCCGGTGAGCGCGAGGATCGGCAGCAGCGCGGCGAAGCCTTCGAGGCTCGCGCTGCCGGCCGCCGACAGCATCCGGTTCGTGTCGAACGCGGTCGCGCGGTCGAACGTGAACGCGCCGCGCAGCATCGCCTGCAGATGCGCTCCCGACGGGCCCGCGAGCAGCCACGCGCCGTAGAACCCGGCCGCGAGCAGCGCGAACGAAGCCAGTTCGCGCGAACGCGCGACCTGCCCCTCCTCGCGCGCCTTCTCGCGGCGCCTGGGAGTGGCGGCTTCGGTCTTGTCGAGATCGCTCTCGTCTGCCACGGGGCCTCCAGTCGGGTACGGCGGAATGCCGCTTTCCAGTGACACCGATTATTCATGGAGGCGTCAAACGCCGATCGGTCGAGCAAAGCCGGGAAAGGGGGGTATTTCGGGGAATCGGGCGAGCCGGCGCAAACGGGGCTGGAAGGGGGACGGAGCGGTGCGCGACGTGGTGCGATGCGGCGAATAAAAGCGGCGTTCGACGCAACGGTGAAGCGCGGTTCCCGGGCGGGACGGTGACGGCTGAAGCGGGGAACGGTGAAGCGGAGGAGCGGAGGAGCGGAAAAAACGGGGAAGTCAGGCCCCGACGCGATGGCGTCGCGCGTCGGGGCAGGCGGCGCTCAGACCGCCGGGATCGGATCCGCGCCGAAGCGGTTCGGGCCTGCGGTGCCGCGCGAGCACATCCACACGAGCAGCAGGATCGCGCCGACGATCGGAACGAGCGCGAGCAGCAGGAACCAGCCCGAGCGGCCCGTATCGTGCAGGCGGCGCACGCTGACCGCGATGCCCGGAATGATCAGCGCCAGCGAAACCAGGAAGATCACGCCCAGCAGCAGCAGCGTGACCAGGCCCGCATCGCGGCCGACCGCGCCGATCACCTGGGAGGCGACCGAAAGAACGCAACTCAGCAGCGCGAAATACCAGTATTCGGCACGACGCGCACGACCGTCGAATTTCGCGTATTGATTGAGTACGGAACGAACAGCCTCGGAAAAATTCATCTTTATTACCCTCCTGTTTTATATTGGCGACCCCGGAAACAACGCAGGCATTATAGGTTTTAGTTTCGACAGGCTCCATCTCTTTTCACATGCCGGGCAATGCACGCGCCCGTCGCACTGGCGCTGGAACGGCTGTCATAGCGTGCTGCGGCGCCACAGGCTTGCATGCCACGTCATTTTAATAATCTTGAAGACCTGACAGAAACCACAGCCTCGGATAATCCAGCATTTGATTACAACCAAATGAATCCGAACTCGATCGATAATCGCTCCGGTCGCGCGGCATTCGATTTACCGGCCGGCCGGCATGACGCGGGCGCGCCCGTCCCACCGGCCGACGCGGCACGCATCGAAAGCACCGCGTACGGGCCCGGCCACCGCTTCCTCGACCCTACGACGGCGGTACGCGCCGGCCGGCCTCCGGCCTGGGCCCTAACCGGCCGCCGCCCGCTGCAGCGCGCCGAGATCCAGCTTCTTCATCGTCATCACCTGCGCCATCACGCGCTCGGCGCGCGCCGGATCGCCCGTCATCAGCTCGGACATCTGCACGGGCACGACCTGCCACGACACGCCGAAGCGGTCGCGCAGCCAGCCGCACTGCTGCGCACGCTCGTCGCCGCCTTCGGACAGGCGCGCCCAGTAGCGGTCGATCTCGTCCTGGTCGCGGCAATTGACGACGAACGACACGGCCGGCGTCATCTGGAACACGGGGCCGCCGTTCAGCGCGACGAACGCCTGCCCGTCGAGCTCGAACGCGACCGTCATCACCGCGCCCTCGGCCTGCCCGGATGCGTGCGCGCCGGCCTTGCCGTAGCGCGCGACGTGCACGATGCGCGCGTTGTCGAACACCGACACGTAGAAACCGGCGGCCGCCTCGGCGTCGTGGTCGAACCACAGGAACGGCGTGATGCGTTGTATGCGCGGGCTCATGGCGCGGTCTCCTCGATGTCGTGCCGGCACCGGTGCCGGTCTTACATCGTAGGCGCTGCGCGCGCGCCCGGCGGCGCTCCGGTCCGTAGTGCGCGCACGGCGTCCGGATAAAAAAAGGGGGCGATCGCTCGCCCCCTCTTTGCTGCCCGCGGTCGTGCCGCGTCAGAACGCGACGAAAGGCGCCGCGCCGCCGCTCGAGCGCTTGTCCATCCCGAAGTAGATCGCCTTGCCGTAGAAGTGCGGCATGCCGATGTCGAGCCATCCGGACGAACCGAACGGGCCCGCGATGTCGTTGAACGCGAATGTCGACGCGTTCGAGAACAGCGAATCCGCGTTCGCGACGGGCATCGACACGGTGCCGCTCGCGCTGTTCTGGCCAGTCAGCGTCGCCGTATAGGTGGTCGTCGACGACGGGCAGTAGAACTGCGTGTTCCTCGAACAGACCGTCTGCGCCGAATCGTTGAAGAAATACGCGTTCGATCCGGTATCGAAGAAAGCCGTCACCGTGCTGCCGAGGAACGACGCGCTGACATCGCCCGTCGTGGTCGATGTCATGACGGTCGACGCACCGAGCGCGTTGTTGCTCTGCGTGCCGATCCCGAATGTCAGCGTCCCCGTCGCGCTGGCCTGCCCGCTGCTCGAGATGTTCGGCATCTGCACGATCACGCCGTTGTTGTCGGTCGCGAAACGATGAACCGGGTTGGCCACCTGCTGCGCGACAGGCACGAGCGCGACCGCGCAGCTCGCATTGCCGTTCGGGCATGCGTAGTAGTTGTTGCTCGACGACGTCGACGTCGCGCAGGTCGTACCGCAGTCGACCGGCGCCGGCCCGATGCCGAGGATGCCGTTCGCACCGAGCGCGCTCGCCGAGTTGGCCGATGCGCCGCCGTTCGTGCACGAGCTCGGCACGCCCGTCGTGCCAAGGTCGCCGATGATCTGCACGGGCAGCGAGCTCGCCTGTTCGGTGCCGATCGACAGGTCGACGGTGCGCACCGAGCCCCACGTATAGCTCGACACGAACTTGCCGCACTCGGCGACCGGCGCGCCGCCGCTCGTCACTTGCGGCAGGCTGCCGAGCACGCCCGACACCGCGCTGCCGACCAGCCGCAGCCCGTAGGACGCGGTATCGACGAGCACGTTGCTGACCACCTGGCAGGTCGACGTGCCCGGCGCGCAGACCTTCACGTTGACGGTCGGGATGTTGATCACGTTCGCGGCGCCGGTGCCGACCGTGATGACGGCCGTGTTCGCGGTATTGCCGTCCGACACGGTCGAACCGTTGCCGTTGCCGCCGCCGTTGTTGCCGGAGCTGCCGCCGCCGCCGTCGCCGCCGCCGCATGCCGTCACGAGCACGGCCGTCGCGGCCGCGAGGCCCAGCACGCCGAGCCAGCGCTTGAATGTACGAGGAATTCTCAAGATCGCTCTCCCGCTGTCACTGGATGTCGTTGCCGGCGAGGCCGGCAGGCAGCGCCGCCGGCAGCCACGCCTGGCCCGAGAAGGCGCCCATGTGGCCGCCCGTCCGGATCACGAGGCCGCTCGTCGCGACGGACACGGGCGCGCGCCAGCCGCGCGCCGCATGCGCCGCCTGGACGCCGGCGGTGTACTGCGGGAAATAGCTGCCGAGCAGCGACGCGAGATCCGGCATCGTCGGCCCGCGCCATGCGAGGCCGAACACGCTGCCGGCGGCCGACGTGTATTCGTGGATGACGGTGCCCGATCCGAGCGTGATCTCGCGGACGGTATAGGCGGCCGTGCTCGTCTGCACGCCGTCGGCCGAACGCATCGCGCGCTGCATCGCGCGCACGGTTGCGGCCTGATCGTCCGCCGGCGGCGACATCGGCGCGCCGCCGAGTTCCGCGTGTGCGTGGACGGTCCACAGCACCCCCATTGCAGCCGCCGCGTGCGCGACGGCCCAGCCCAAGCGTTCCAGCTTCACGTTCCCTCCCAAGGGACTGGCTTCGTTGCCGGAGGCGCAGCCATCGTGCCCGCGCCGCCAGTCAACATATGAAATTCGTATGAATGACGCTCTGTTGCTGCTGACGCGTAGTATGCCTGCTGAGTGTGTCCAGGTGTCAATTCGACACAGCCCGTATAGGGTCGCGCGTGCGGGGCGAGCGGGGGGAAACGTGGCGGGAACGGCGCGACGCATGCATCGGGCGGCCCCGCGAAACGGGGCGCGCCGATGCACTGCGGAAGGATCAGAAACCCAGGCTCGCGAGCAGGTCGTCGACCTGCCCCTGGTCCTGGACCACGTCGGATTTGCCTTCCGGCGCGATCTGCGGGCCGTTCAGCAGCGACTCGGGGCTGCCGGTCGCGCTCATCTGCTCGGCCGCGAGCGCGGCTGCGGTGGCCGCGAACTGCTCGCGCCGCTCGGGCGCGATGTTCTCGACGAGCACGGTGAGGAGCTGCTGCTCGATCAGGTAGACCATGTCCATGATCTTCTTGATCACCTGCCCGGTCAGGTCCTGGAAATCCTGCGCGAGCATGATCTCGAGCAATTGCGCGCTGGTCGCCGACGTCGACTCGGGCAGCGCGCGCAGGAACGCGCGCGTATCGTCCATCAGCTCGCGCACTTCCGCGTGCTCGATCGGCGCCGCGTACCACTGCGCCCAGCGCGCGTCGAGCGCCTCGGCCTCGTTCTGGATACGCTCCTGCACGGGCTTCGCGACCTCGATCGCATTCAGCACGCGCACGGCGGCCTGCTCGGTCATCGTCGCGACGTAGCGCAGCCGGTCGCGCGCATCGGGCACGGCTTCGGCCGCGCGCTCGACATGCTTGTCGAGCCCGAGCTCGCGCATCGAATCGCGCAGCGCGCGCGTGACCTGGCCAATGCGCGCGAGAATGCGGTCGCTCGCGAAATCGGCGCCTTCTGGGTGGCTGTCGGCGCTGAACCCCGCGCCGGCGAGCGCCGCATGGATCGGCTCGTTCACGTCAGCTCCCGGTCTTCGCCATCTTGTCGATGATCTTGTTCAGCTTCTCGTCGAGCGTCGCGGCCGTGAACGGTTTCACGACGTAGCCGCTCGCGCCCGCCTGCGCGGCCGCGATGATGTTCTCCTTCTTCGACTCGGCCGTGACCATCAGCACCGGCAGGTGCGTGAGCGTCGCGTCCGCGCGGATTTCCTTCAGCATCGCGAGGCCGTCGAGGTTCGGCATGTTCCAGTCCGAGATGACGAATTCGAAGCCGCCGCCGCGCAGCCGCGCGAGACCGGCCGCGCCGTCCTCGGCCTCGTCGACGTTCGTGTAGCCCAGTTCCTTGAGCAGGTTGCGGACGATCCGGCGCATCGTCGGGAAATCGTCCACCACCAGGATTTTCATGCTCTTGTCCATCGTCGTTCCTTTCCAGATTCGTTTCCGTCGGGACGCGTATCGTGGCACGCGCCCCGTGACATTCCATTCAAACGCGCTGCACGCGGTCGCCCATCGTCGCCAGTCGCGCCATCACGCGGCGGCTCATCTCGGCGAGCGGCGCGATCTCGTCGGCGCCGCCGAGCGCGATCGCCTCGCGCGGCATCCCGAACACGATGCAGCTCGCCTCATCCTGCGCGAAAGTGTGCGCGCCCGCGCGTTTCATTTCCAGCAGGCCGGCCGCGCCGTCGCGGCCCATCCCGGTGAGGATCACGCCGATCGCATTCTTGCCCGCATGCGTCGCCGCCGAGCGGAACAGCACGTCGACCGACGGGCGGTGACGGTTCACCGGCGGCTCGTCCGACAGTTGCGCAATATAGTTCGCGCCGCTTCTCGCGAGCAACAGGTGCGCATGGCCCGGCGCGATGTACGCATGACCCGGCAGCACGCGCTCGCCGTGCTCC
Organism: Burkholderia pyrrocinia; assembly: GCF_001028665.1. Taxonomy (NCBI): domain Bacteria; kingdom Pseudomonadati; phylum Pseudomonadota; class Betaproteobacteria; order Burkholderiales; family Burkholderiaceae; genus Burkholderia; species Burkholderia pyrrocinia. The sequence continues at coordinate 1,515,798 of NZ_CP011503.1, read as the reverse complement.
GCTTCCTTCACCGCGATCCGGCACAGGCCGTTCAGCCGCTGCGCAAACGACTTCGTGAAGCCGGGCGGCATGTGCTGCGCGATCAGCACGGCCGGCGCATCCGGCGGCAGCGGCGTCAGCACCTCGCGGATCGCCTCGGTGCCGCCCGTCGACGCGCCGATGATGATCAGCTTCTCGGTACTGACGAGCGGGTTGTTGATCATCGGCGCGGCCGCGGGGCTATCCGCCGCGCGCGCGGCGGCCTGCGGCTGCGGCGCCTGGCGCACGCGCGCGCGCGACGCCGCGCGGATCTTGTCGGCGAGCTTCTCCGCGTAGTCGAGCATCCCGTCGCGAATCCCGACGCGCGGCTTCGTGACGAAATCCACCGCGCCCAGTTCGAGCGCGCGCAGCGTGATCTCCGAGCCGCGCTCGGTCAGCGACGACACCATCACGACCGGCATCGGCCGCAGGCGCATCAGCTTCTCGAGGAAGTCGAGCCCGTCCATGCGCGGCATTTCGACGTCGAGCGTAAGCACGTCGGGGTTGTGCTGCTTGATGAGATCGCGCGCGACGAGCGGATCGGGCGCGGTCGCGCACACCGTCATGTCGGGCTGGCTGTTGATGATCTCCGTCATCAGGCTGCGGATCAGCGCCGAATCGTCGACGCACAATACTTTGATCTTCTGCACTGCGGTCATGCCTCCTGCTTTTTCGATAGGTTCGTCGCGTACGGGCCCCCGGCATACGAGCTCCCGGCGGACGGGTTCGCTGCCCGCACGCCGCCTGCACTGCCCGCGCTGCCGGTGCCGCTCGCGCTCGCGCCGCGCGCGCCGAACAGCTCGATGCGCGGGCGCGCCGGCTGCGGCGCGGCCGGCCGTTTCGCCGCGAACAGCTCGACATGCGGGCGCGGCCGCGCGGCGCCGGCGCGATCGGCCTCGCGCGCGAGCGCGGCTTCGCGCTCGGTGACGCCCGGCACCTGCAGCCGCAGCTTCTTCACCATCGCGCGCCCCGTGTGCGGCATGAATGCGACCTTGCGCGGATGGACATCCTGCAAGTCTTCCGCCGTGATGCGGATGCGTTCGAGCGCGAGGTAGCGGCGCACGAAATCCGCGTTGCGATCGCCGATGTTGATGGTCGTCATCCCGGCCAGCACGGCCGCGCCGCCGAACACCTTCGCCTCGAGGCGCTCGCGGCGCCCGCCGGCCTTGATCAGCTCGTTGATCAGCACTTCCATCGCGTACGCGCCGTAGCGCATCGATTCCGACGCGGCCGCGCCCGGATCGGCGCCGTCGTCGGGCAGCATGAAGTGGTTCATCCCGCCGATGCCCGCGTACGGGTCGTGCAGGCACGCAGCGACGCACGAGCCGAGCACGGTCATCAGCACCATGTCCTCGGACGTCGTGTAGAACTCGTTCGGCAACAGCTTCACGCCGGGACGGCCGAAGTGGTTGTCGAAATAGCGATTGGTCGCGATCGGCAGCGCGCTCATCCGCGATCTCCATAGGCGGGCGCGGCTTCCGCGGCCCGTGCACGCACGGGCGACGGCATGGCCGCCGCCGCGGGCGCCTGCGCGCCGTGCGGCCGCGCACCCTGTGCGGCGTCGCGTGTCAGTTCGTACACCGTCTGCCCGCGCAGCCGGAACGCCTGCGTGACATACGTGAAGTTTTCCGAATGGCCGGCGAACAGCAGCCCGCCCGGCTTCACGAGCGGCGCGAAGCGCGACAGCACCTGCCCCTGCGTCGGCTTGTCGAAATAGATCATCACGTTGCGGCAGAAGATCGCGTCGAACGGCTTCGCGATCCCGTAGTCGGCATCGGTCAGGTTCAACTGCTCGAAGCGGATCATTGCGCGCAGCTCGGGGCGCACCTTCACGCGGCCGGCCTGCGGGCCCGTGCCCTTCAGGAAAAAGCGCTTCAGCCGCTCGGGCGACAGGTGCTTGACCTGGTCGTACGTGTAGATGCCGGCTTCCGCCTTCGCGAGCACCTGCGTGTCGAGATCGGTCGCGAGGATCGACGCGCCGCGCGCCGCCGATTCGCCGAGCGCCTCGATCAGCGTGATCGCGATCGAGTACGGCTCCTCGCCGGTCGACGCCGCCGAGCACCACACCGACACGGGCGCCGGCCGCCCCTTCACGAACTCGGACAGGATCGGGAAGTGGTGCGACTCGCGAAAGAACGCGGCCAGGTTGGTGGTCAGCGCGTTGGTGAACGCTTCCCACTCGAGCGGATCGTCTTCCTGCTCGAGCAGGTCGAGGTAGTCGCGGAACGTGTCGAGGCCGCGCGCGCGCAGCCGCCGCGCGAGACGGCTGTACGCCATGTCGCGCTTGTGCTCGGACAGCGAGATCCCCGCGCGTTGGTGGATCAGCGCGCGGATGCGTGCGAAATCCGCGCCCGTGAACGCGAAGTCGCGCCCCGGCTCGCCCGCGCGGGGCGAGGCATCCGGTGCATCGGGTCGAAACGGCGCGCGCGCGTTCGGCATGGCTTAGAAGGTCTCCCAGTCGTCGTCGGACGTGCCGGCCGCGGCCAGCGCCGGCTTCTCGCCGTTCAGCGCGGGGCGCACGAGCGCGGGCTTCGCGGCCGGCTTGTCCGCCGCGGCGGCGGCCGACTTCGCGAGACGCGGCCCGTAGCCGCCGGCAGCGCCGCCGCGGGATGCGGGTGCGTCCTTCGGCGTGCGCGCACCCGAGTCCGCTGCGCGCTTCGGCTGGCTCGCGCCCGCCGCAGCCGACGTGGCCGCATGCGACGCCGCCGCGCCGCGCCGTGCCGGTTGTGCGGCAGCCTGCGGCGCCGGCAGCGCGGCGACCGGCGCAGCGTCGTGACGCGGTTCCGACGGCAGTGCCGGCACGGCCGCCGCTTCATGCGCGCCCGGCCGCGCGACCCCGCGCGCCGGCGCGAGCACGATGCCGCCCGCGACGCGCCAGCTCGACACGATCGTCTTCATCTGGCGCGTCTGCTCCTCGAGCGACGCGGCCGCGGCCGCTGCCTGCTCGACGAGCGCCGCGTTCTGCTGCGTGACCGAATCCATCTGGCCGACCGCGCGGTTGACCTGCTCGATGCCGGTCGACTGCTCTTCCGACGCGGCGCTGATCTCGCCCATGATGTCGGTCACGCGGCGCACGGCCTGCACGATCTCGTCCATCGTCGAGCCCGCGCGCGCGACGAGCGCCGACCCGCTGTCGACCTTCTCGGCCGAATCGCCGATCAGCTGCTTGATTTCCTTCGCGGCGCTCGCGCTGCGCTGCGCGAGCGAGCGCACCTCGCCCGCGACCACCGCGAAGCCGCGCCCTTGCTCGCCCGCACGCGCGGCTTCGACCGCCGCGTTCAGCGCGAGGATGTTGGTCTGGAACGCGATGCCTTCGATCGTGCCGATGATGTCGACGACCTTGCCCGAGCTCGCCGCGATGTCCTGCATCGTCGACACGACCTGGCCGACGACCTCGCCGCCCTGCGTCGCGATGTCCGACGCGTTCACCGCGAGCTGGCTCGCCTGCCGCGCGTTCTCCGCGTTCTGCCGCACGGTGCCCGTCAGCTGCTCCATGCTCGACGCGGTTTCCTGCAGCGACGCCGCCTGCTCCTCGGTGCGCTGCGACAGGTCGATGTTGCCGGTCGCGATCTCGCGCGCGCCGACGTCGATCGACTCGGTGCCGCGATGCACGGCCTGCACCATCGTCGTGACGGCGTCCTGCATCCGCTTGATGCCGCCGAACAGGCGGCCCATCTCGTTCGTGCTGGACACGTTCACCGGCTGCGTGAGATCGCCGCCGGCGATCCGCTCGAAGTGCGCGATCGCGTCCTCGAGCGGCTTCACGATCAGCCCGCGCATCGCGAAGCGGATCGCGATCACGACCACGAACGCGATCGCAATGCCGGCCGCGATCAGCGCGACCATCAGCGAGATCTGCGACTGCGTCGCGGCCTGGCGCTCTTCCGCGCGCTTCTGCAGCGACGCGATCACGGCCGCCGACGTCTGGTCGAACGCGACGAACAGCGGGCTGATCTTCGCGTCGGCAATCGCGTGGTACGCCGCCATGTCGCCCGCGCGCGCCGCGGCAAATTCGGGCTCGACGCCTTCCTTCATGATCGTCGTGTAGCGGGCGGTGAGCTCGTCGAGGAGCGCCTGCTCGACACCGAGCTTCGGCAGCGACTGGAACGCCTGCCAGTTCTGGTTCGACTTCGCATACAGCTCCTGCGCCCGGTCGAGCACCTTCGCCGCCTCGGCCGCATTGCCGGCTTCGGTCAGCGTACGGAAGCGGTCGAGCGCAACGCGCGAGCGCAGCAGGTGCGCGGCCGTGTCGTCCAGCGTATGGATCGCCGGCAGGTCGACGTGCGCGATCTCGTCGAGCGAGCGGCTCGCGTGATTGAGCGCGTAGAGGCCGAGCCCGCCGACCGCGGCGGCCAGGCACACGAGGATGAGTCCGACCGCCGTCAGCGTCGTGCGGATCGACCAGTTATGCAACATTGCAGATTCTCCCGAAATTCCTGCGCGCGCGGCGCGCTTACCCGCCGAGTGTTTCGATCAGCGCCATTTCACGGCTCGACATCAGCTTCTCGATGTCCATCAGGATCAGCATCCGGCCGTCGACCGTGCCGAGGCCCGTCAGGTACTCGGTCGTCAGCGTCGCGCCGAATTCCGGCGCCGGCATGATCTGGTCGGTCTGCAGCGTCAGCACGTCCGACACGCCGTCGACCACCATCCCGACCACGCGATGCGCGACGTTCAGGATGATCACGACGGTCTGGTGGTCGTACTCGACGCGGCCGAGATGGAACTTGATCCGCATGTCGACGATCGGCACGATGATCCCGCGCAGGTTGATCACGCCCTTGATGAAGTCCGGCGCGTTCGCGATGCGCGTGACGCTGTCGTAACCGCGGATCTCCTGCACCTTCAGGATGTCGATCCCGTATTCCTCGTCGCCGAGCGTGAACACGAGGAATTCCTGGCCCGTCGCGTCGCCTTGCGCCGCGTCGCGGCGGCCGGTTGTCGCATTGGCCGCGTTCGCCGCGGCCGGATGAATCATTTGGACTTCAGCAGACACGTTTGCCCCCAATCGGTTGATGGCGAGAGTCAGAACATCGCGAGCTCGGCGCCGGCTCGGGCGCCGTGCATCGCACGGGTTTCTCGGTTCAGTGCCGCGACGTCGACGATCAGCGCGACGCTGCCGTCGCCGAGGATGGTCGCCGCCGAGATGCCATGCACCTTGCGGTAGTTGGTTTCGAGGTTCTTCACGACCACCTGCTGCTGGCCGACCAGCTCGTCGATCAGCATCGCGAAGCGGCGTCCCTCGGTTTCCATGATCGTGACGATCCCCTGCGTCGGGTCGGTGCGCGCGTCCTCGACCGAGAACACTTCGTGCAGCGCGACCAGCGGCAGGTATTCGCCGCGCACGCGCACCACGCGCTCGCCGTTGCCGACCGTGTAGATGTCGTCGTTCGACGGCTGCAGCGACTCCATCACGAAGTTCAGCGGCAGGATGAAGATCTCGCTGCCGACCTTCACCGACATCCCGTCGAGGATCGCGAGCGTCAGCGGCAGCACGATCCGCGTGGTCGTGCCGCGGCCGGCCTGCGACGTGATCTCGACGTGACCGCCCATCGACTGGATGTTGCGCTTCACGACGTCCATCCCGACGCCGCGGCCCGATACGTCGGTCACCGTCTCGGCGGTCGAGAAGCCCGGCGCGAAGATCAGCTGCCAGACTTCGTCGTCGCTGATGTTGTCGGACACCGGCATGCCCTGCTTCGCGGCCTTCGCGAGGATCCGCTCGCGGTTCAGGCCCGCGCCGTCGTCGCTGACCTCGATCACGATGTTGCCGCCGTGATGCGCGGCCGACAGCACGAGCTGGCCGACCGCGTCCTTGCCGGCGGCGACGCGCTTGTCGACGGTTTCGATCCCGTGGTCGAGGCTGTTGCGCACGAGGTGCGTGAGCGGGTCGATGATCCGCTCGATCAGGCTCTTGTCGAGCTCGGTCGCCTGGCCGAACGTGACGAGCTCGACCTGCTTGCCGAGCTTGCCGGCGAGGTCGCGCACGAGCCGCGGGAAGCGGCTGAACACGTAGTCCATCGGCATCATGCGGATCGACATCACGGCTTCCTGCAGGTCGCGCGCATTGCGCTCGAGCTGCGCCATCCCGTTGAACAGGCGGTCGTGCAGTGCCGGATCGAACGCGGTCGCCGTCTCGGCGAGCATCGCCTGCGTGATCACGAGCTCGCCGACGAGGTTGATCAGCTGGTCGACCTTCTCGACGCCGACGCGAATCGAGCTGCCTTCGGCGCCCGATGCGGCCGCGGCGGCCGGGCGCGCACGCTTGTCGTCGTGATGCGCGACCGCCGGTGCCGCGTGTTCGGCTTGCGGCTGCTGGGGTTGCGGCGGCTGTGTGGCTGCGGCAGCGGCCGGCTCGACGGTTGCGGGAGCCGGTACCGGTGCGGCCGGTTGCGGCGCGGCGGCCTGCGGCGTGAATACCTCGACGCGAGCGGGTTGCGCGGCGGCGGCCGGTTCGGCAGCCGGTGCAGCGGCGTCCTGCGCGGCAGCCGGCGCGGCCGGCGCCGTGCCGTGCGCGACGCGGATCTGGCTTTCGTCGATCACGAAGCAGCACACGGCGACGATGTCGTCGGACGGCACGTCCGATTCGAGCCACAGCGTCAGGTCGGCGCCCGTTTCCTCGCGGCCGACGATCCGGCCGAGGTTGCCGAGTTCTTCGCTGAGCAGCTCCCGGTCCTTCGCGTCGACGCCCGCGAGCGTGATCTTCAGGTGCGGGCCGCCAACGCCTGCGTCGGCCGCCGGATGCGCGGCCGCGACGGCCTGCTCGACCACATGATCGGGCGCGCGATCGCCGCCGGCGGCGGGCTCCGCGGCCGGTGCGACGACAACTGCGGCCGGCACGGCGGCAGCGGCGACCGGCGCGGCAGGCGCCGGTGCGGCCGCAGCGGCCGCCGGTGCGCCCGTGCCGCTCTCGGCCTTCAGCCGTTCGAGCTTCGCGCAGATCGTCGCGGCGGCTGCCGCGTCCGGTTCGGCGCTCGCGCGGTAGTCGACGAGCTGGTCGGACAGCACGTCCTTGGTCTCGAGGAACGCGTCGACCATGTCCTTGGTCAGCGTCAGCTCATGGTTGCGCGCGCGGTCGAGCAGCGATTCGAGGATGTGCGTCGTATCGGTCAGCGCGGAAAAGCCGAACGTCGCCGCGCCGCCCTTGATCGAATGCGCGGCGCGGAAGATCGCGGCCAGGTCTTCGGGGTCGGGCGAGTCGACGTCGAGGTTCAGCAGAAGCTGCTCCATCTGCGCGAGCAGCTCGTCCGCTTCGTCGAAAAAGGTCTGGTAGAACTGCGTGATGTCGAGAGTCATGCCCGGTCACCGGTTGGATTCGTCGCGTTCATGTCAGGAGGCAGCCGGCTCGGACAGCGTCGCGACCAGGTCGACCAGCACGACCGGGTCGATCGGCTTCTCGATCCAGCCGGTCGCGCCCGCGTCGCGCGCGGCGTCCTTGAAGGCATCGCTGCCTTCGGTCGTCAGCACGAGGATCGGCGTGTCCGCATACGCGGTCAGCTTGCGCAGCGCGGCGATCACCTCGAGCCCGCTCTTGCGCGGCATGTTCTGGTCGGTCAGCACCAGGTCGTACGGCGCGGTCGCGGCCATGTCGAAGCCGGCTTCGCCGTCCGGCGCCACCGTCACGTCGTAGCCGGCCTGCGCAAGCGTTGCCTGCAGCAGCGCACGCATGGTCGCGGAGTCGTCGATGGCGAGAATGGTTCGGATCATGTCTGTCTCGGAATCGTGGAAACGTCAGGGTTTCGGCGCCACGGCGGCGGCGCTCGCAACCACCGGACGCGCGGCCGGCGACGGGCCGGCGAGCTGCTGCGCGAGCAGCTTCGAGCCCGCCGCGTCGGCCGACAGCGTCGTGGTCGTCGCGTCGTCGCGCATCAGCGCTTCTTCGGATTTGCGGTTCAGCACGATCACGCTGATCCGGCGGTTTTCCGGATCGAGCGGGTCGGCCTTGTTCAGGTTCTGCGTCGACGCGAGGCCGAGCACGCGCAGCACTTTCGCCTCGTCCATGCCGCCGGCGATCAGCTCGCGGCGCGACGCGTTCGCGCGGTCGGCCGACAACTCCCAGTTGCTGTAGCCGCCCTCGCCGCCCGCGTACGCCACCGCGTCGGTGTGGCCCTGGACGATGATCCGGTTCGGCACGTCGTTCAGCGTCTTGCCGATCTCGCGCAGGATGTCGCGCATGTACGGCTCGACGTGGTCGCTCGACATCGCGAACATCGGCCGCTTCTGCGTATCGACGATCTCGATGCGCAGCCCCATCAGCGTCGAGTCGATGCGGATCTGCTGCTTGAACTGGCGCAGCGTCGGGTTGGCCTCGATCGCGGCCATCAGCTTGATCTGCAGGTCGTGCAGGCGCGCCTGCTCGCGCCGCTCGACCGCGCCCTGCGCCTGCGCTTGCGCCTGCTCGTCGACCGGCTTCGCGACGCGCTCGGCGAGCGACGTCGTGCCGTCCGTGCGGCGCAGCGTGCCGGCGTCGGCGCTCGACAGGTCGCGGCCGCCGCCGTTGATGATGCTGGAGTCCTGCGAGCTGCGGTCGCCGCTGCCGAACAGCGCGGCCTTCAGCGGCGTGTTGAAGTATTCGGCGATCCCCTTCAGCTGCACCGGCGTGACCGAGCTCAGCAGCCACATCAGCAGGAAGAACGCCATCATCGCGGTCATGAAGTCCGCATACGCGAGCTTCCATGCGCCGCCGTGGTGGCCCTTCTTCGCCGGGGCCACCCGCTTGACGACGATCGCGCGATCCTTGCTCTTGCTCATCGGTCGCTCCGCGTCACTTTGCCTTCACGCGGCGCACGTGCTCTTCGAGCTCGGAAAACGACGGCCGCTCGGTCGAGAACAGCACCTTGCGGCCGAACTCGACCGCAATCGCCGGCGCATAGCCGTTCAGCGTCGCGAGGATCGTCACCTTGATGCACTGGAACATCTTGGTCGACTCGGCGACGCGCTGCTCCGCGAGGCTCGCGAGCGGCCCGATCAGCCCGTACGACAACAGGATCCCGAGGAACGTGCCGACCAGCGCCTGCGCGATCATCGCGCCGAGCACCGCGGGCGGCTTGTCGGCGGACGCCATCGTGTGCACGACGCCCATCACGGCCGCGACGATGCCGAACGCCGGCATCGCGTCGCCGACGCGCATCAGCGCGTGCGCGGGGCCTTCGCCTTCCGCGTGGTGCGTCTCGATCTCCTCGTCCATCAGGCTCTCGATCTCGAACGCGTTCATGTTGCCGCCCACCATCAGGCGCAGGTAGTCGGTCAGGAATTCGACGATGTGGTGATCGGCGAGGATCTTCGGGTATTGCGTGAAGATCGGGCTCTTTTCCGGATCGTCGATGTCGGCCTCGAGCGTCAGCGTGCCTTCCTTGCGCGCCTTCGCGAGCAGCACGTACAGGAGCGCCATCAGCTCCATATAGACGTCCTTCGTGTATTTCGAGCCCTTGAAGAGCGTCGGCAGCACGCGCAGCGTGGCCTTGATGGTCTTGCCGCCGTTGCCGAGGATGAATGCGCCGACGCCGGCGCCCACGATCATCAGGATCTCGACGGGCTGGATCAATGCGCCCAGATGCCCGCCTGCCAGCGCATAACCGCCGAAGACGGACAACAGCGTCACGAGTGTTCCCACGATAATCAGCACTGCCTGTCCCTCATGAAAGACCGGCGGGAAGATCGCCGTTAAACAGGTTTACGGCAGTCGGCAGGAAAACTTTCGTGGCCGCCCGGCGGCGGCCCGACGGTGTTTACCAGCAAGCGGCAGACGATTCGCGCGGCCCGCGGCAGCCGCTCGCGGCCCGCCCGGCCCTGCCCGGCCCGGCGCTCAGGCCGCGGCGCCGGCCAGTTCGGCGCGCGCGGCGGCGGCCTTGCGGGTCTTGCCCGCACGTGACGGCGGCTGGCACAGGCCGCAGACGAAACCTTGATGCGGATCATGCGCATGCGCGACGAAGTGGCCGCCGCAGCGCGTGCACGGGGTCATCTGCAGCATCCCCGAATCGAAGAAGCGCACGAGCGTCCACGCGCGCGTGAGGCTCAGCGCGGCTTCGTCGCCGGACAGGTTCACGTGCTCCTGATAGAGCCGGTACGCCTTCACGATCGACTGGATCGGCTCGCAGCGGCCGTGGTCCTGCATGAACCGGTAGATGTTGTAGAACAGCGACGAGTGGATGTTCGGCTGCCACGTCATGAACCAGTCGGTCGAGAACGGCAGCATCCCCTTCGGCGGCGACACGCCCTTCAGTTCCTTGTACAGCTTGATCAGACGGTCCCGCGACAGGCTCGTCTCCGCCTCCAGCAACTGCAGCCGGGCGCCCAGTTCGATCAGTTCGATGGCGAGGGTGATTTCCTTCACCTCGATCACGACGCTTTTGCTTGCCATGGTGAAAACCGTCCGCTTGACGTGGTTCGGATGGATGGCCAATACGCTGCCGGCCGGCGCGGCACGCCGGGACAAACGCAAGGCGGGATGGATCAGCGGACGCCTTCGACCTGTTGCCCGGCCATCAGGATGGCCGAGTGGGCGTGCGCGACGACATCGCTACGGCCCTTGTCGGCGAGCGACGACAGCAGCGCGTGATCGTCAAAGCGGAAGCGGCACAGCATCTGGTTCGACGCGGCGAGCTTCACGGTCTGGGCGAGCGTGAGGTTCGCGAGCAGGTCGGCCAGTTCCTGGGAAATTCCCATGCGGAACATACCCATCGCCTTGTCTTCCCGCAGCAGGCGCTGCGCGAGGAGGAGGTACGACAGGTTGACCTCTTTGATCTCACTGAGCATTTCGCTGGTAGCGCTCATGATTCCCCCGTTAAAGAGCTTTGCTTTGGCCATTCGTGTTATGACAACGTTTGCTCGATCAGGGCGCGCTTGGCGCTCAGTCGGCACGTTTATAGTCTTACAGGGCGAATTTTGGCCAAACGGCATTTATGTCGGTATCAGCGAAGTGGCGTATGCCATGCAGGATTTGTCTGTAAACCGTGTAGGAATTTTTCCGACAAGGCGAATTGAAAGGGAGCGATCGGGAAAACGGGTGACAGCGCGGATTCGGCTGGGATGAGCCCGGTAGCGGCCTTGATACGGCGAAAAAGGCGGCCGGCAAGGCTGCCGGCATTCGGGTCGGTAAAAATTATAGTGGTTTTTCACGATGGCGCAACAATAGTTGCGTCTATCTCGATTTATGTCTCCGCACCCTTTTTCTCGGGGTTTTCGCGTATTTCATCGTGTAACAAGCCTTAAGTGTTTGAAAAAACACTCGAACCCCTCAGGGCGATATCGATAATGGACTCCAATGGGCGGCGGCGCGAGCCGTGCCGGCCCGCCCCGCAGCTCGCCGTCCGGCGCCCCGCGCACCCCGCCCAGGGCCCGGCCACGTACCGCCACCAGCATGCGTCGGCGAGTTCCGCAACCTTGTACCTGATCCTTATCGGCGCCAAAGCGGCCCCGCGGATCGACACAGGAGATCACCCATGCGAATTGCCCAGATCGCGCCGCTTTACGAAGCCGTCCCGCCGAAACTCTACGGCGGTACCGAGCGTGTCGTGTCCTACCTCACTGAAGCGCTCGTCGAACTCGGGCACGATGTGACGCTGTTCGCCAGCGGCGACTCCGTCACGTCGGCTCGCCTCGAGGCGGCCTGGCCGCGCGCACTGCGGCTCGACCCGTCGATCCGCGATTCGATGGCGCCCCACATGCGGCTCCTCGAGCAGGTCGCCCGCGTCGCGCACGAATTCGACGTGCTGCACTTCCACCTCGACTACCTGCCGTTCCCGCTGATGTCGCGCCTCGACACGCCTTACGTGACGACGCTGCACGGCCGCCTCGACCTGCCGGAGCTGCAGCCCGTGTTCGACGCGTTCCCGGACGCGCCGGTCGTGTCGATCTCGAACAACCAGCGCAAGCCGCTGCCGCAAGCCGCGTGGGCCGGCACCGTGTACCACGGGCTGCCCGACACGCTGCTCACGCCGCAGCCGGGCGTGAAGCCCGAATACCTCGCGTTCCTCGGCCGGATCTGTCCCGAGAAGCGCGTCGACACGGCGATCCGGATCGCCGCGCAAAGCGGGCTGCCGCTGAAGATCGCCGCGAAGGTCGACAAGGCCGACGCCGACTACTTCAAGGAAGTGATCGAGCCGCTGCTCGGCCAGGCGCACGTCGAATTCATCGGCGAGATCAACGAAGCGCAGAAGCCCGCGTTCCTGTCCGGCGCGAAGGCGCTGCTGTTCCCGATCGACTGGCCGGAGCCGTTCGGCCTCGTGATGATCGAGGCGATGGCGTGCGGCACGCCGGTCGTCGCGTTCAACCGCGGCTCGGTGCCGGAAGTGATCGAGGACGGCGTGACCGGCTTCATCGTCGAGGACGTGCAGGGCGCGGTCGGCGCGCTGCACCGGATCGACAGCCTGTCGCGCACCGCGATCCGCGAACGCTTCGATACGCGTTTCAGCTCGAAGGCGATGGCGCAGCGTTATGTCGAAACCTACGAATCGCTTTGCGCGACGACCCGGCAACCGGTATTGCGCCGGGTCGCGGGCGCCTGACGCGGAAATCCGCGCCGAAATATTCGGTAAAATCCGCGCCGAAATCGGCGCGCAAACCGCAAAGCAAAAGAGCCGCATCGACGATGCGGCTCTTTCTATTTGGCTTTCAGTCATTCGATCAGGAAACGATCGCGGTTTTTCCCGACGATCCAATTCGGCGGTTTGCCGCGCCCGCTCCAGGTCGCGCCGGACTTCGGATCGCGGTATTTCGGGGGCAGCGGCGCCTTCTTCGGCGGGCGGCCGCGCCGCGCTCGCTCCGCGAAGCCCAAATCCTGGGCCGTCAGGCCGTATTCGGCAATCATTCGCTGGACGTCGGCAATCACCGCCGCCACTTCCTGGCGACGCACGTCGTCCGCCTGGGCCTGCAGATCGGCGATCTGCGCCTTGAGTTTCGCGTATTGAGACATTTTTCGACTCCCCTTTTCGATGATGCGGCCCCGGCGAATCCGGCCGGGACACAAACATCCGTTACGTCATCCGCACTGCCGCCCTGCCCTTCGAAATAAATGCTGTCATCTTTAACCGATTCGGCTATATCGAGAATGCGGACTTATTCTAATAAAAGGCATTCGTCAGCCATTCAAATTTAACAATCGTTGACCCTCCCGAACCCGATTCATTTCCTATAATCCAGACCAATTCCTGGCGACGGAATAAATCCGTTGCGTCGTCCGGTCGTTTTCAACGCACTTGTACAAGGTCCTTACATGAAGCTTTCCCAGCGTCTCGCTGCAGAGGTATTCGGCACGTTCTGGCTGGTGCTCGGCGGGTGCGGAAGCGCCGTGCTGGCCGCCGCCTTTCCGGGCCTCGGCATCGGCTTTGCCGGTGTCGCACTCGCCTTTGGCCTGACCGTGCTGACGATGGCATTCGCGATCGGCCACATTTCGGGTTGCCACCTGAATCCGGCGGTGAGCGTCGGCCTGACGGTCGCCGGCCGTTTTCCGGCACGCGATCTCGCGCCGTACATCGTCGCGCAGGTTGTCGGCGCAACGCTCGGCGCGTTCGTGCTGTACCTGATCGCTACCGGCAAGCCGGGCTTCGACGTCGTCGGCAGCGGCTTTGCGACGAACGGCTTCGGCGAGCGCTCGCCCGGCCACTACTCGCTGGCCGCGGCGTTCATCTGCGAAGTCGTGATGACGGGCTTCTTCCTGTTCGTGATCCTCGGCGCGACCGACAAGCGCGCGCCGGCCGGCTTCGCGCCGATCGCGATCGGCCTGTGCCTGACGCTGATTCACCTGATCTCGATTCCGGTCACCAACACGTCGGTGAACCCGGCGCGCTCGACCGGCCCGGCGCTGTTCGTCGGCGGCGACGCGATCGGCCAGCTCTGGCTGTTCTGGGTCGCACCGATCATCGGCGCGGTATTGGCCGGGATCATCTACCCGCTGGTCGCGGGGCGTGACGGCGCCGTCGACCTGCTGCCGGCATCGGCTCGCACAAGCGAATAAAACACTACGGGGTCGCGCGAGCAGAACAGCGAGCCTCACGCTGTCGAAGAACACCGAGGCAGGTAATTTCGACGGGCGCCATTGGCGCCCGTTTTTCATTGCCGCCCGGAAAGCGCGCTCGGGCGGGGCGCTCAGGAAGCGGCGACGTTGCCCTCGAGCGAGAACAGCGTGCGCAGGTGGCGGGCGACGCCCGCGTCGAAGTTGTTGCCGATCCGCGGGATGTGCGGCAGCCGTGCGACCAGGTCGGGGTTCGCGTTGTTCATCATGAACGCGTGACCGGCGGTTTCGAGCAGGTCGATGTCGTTCATGTTGTCGCCGAACGCGATGCAGTGACCGGTATCGACGCCCAGCCGGGCGAGCACCGTGCGCAGCGCGCGGCCCTTCGACACGTTCGCGGTCATCACTTCGAGACAGTCGGGCAGCGAGTACGTGACGTACAGCGCATCGCCGAACCGCACCCGCATCTGCTCGGCGACGACCGCCAGATCGGCCGGCTCGCCGATATACAGCACCTTCGCGATATCCGCGCCGTCGTGCGCGGGCATGTCGATCACGTCGTACCGGAAGCCCGAATCCTGGTGGAATTCGAGCAGGTGCGGCGCATCGCGGTCGATCAGCCAGCCCTGGTCGGTAAACAGGTTGACGATCACGCGGCCGTGCGCGCCGACGACGTCCGGCTGCACGAGGCCGCGGACGATCGCGGGATCGATGTCCTGCGCGTGGATCGTCGTGTCGTCCGGTGCATGCACGCGTGCCCCGTTCGACGTGATCAGGTACGGCCGGATGCCGAGCACGTCGCGAATGCCCGCGACATCCGCGTAATGGCGCCCCGTGGCGATCACGAACTGCAGGCCGTCGCGCTCGAGCCGGCGGACGGTGTCGATCGTGTACGGGTCGAGCTGGTGGTCGCTGTTCAGCAGGGTACCGTCGAGATCGGTGGCGATGACTTTGTACATGGGACGGAAGAATGGCGCTCAGGGCTCTGCGGAACGGCCATTCTAACGTCGTGCCCGGCTGCGCGCCGGACGGTTCCCGGTCAAGCGCCGCCTTCGGTGCTGCTGCGGCGCGCCTTCATCCCGCTTCAGACACGTTCAGCCACGTTCACGCACCTTCCGCCGCCCGCAGCGCCTGCAGCGCGAGCCGCAACGCGCCGTGCGCGGAATCGTCGAGCGGCGCGCGCAGCCGCGCGGCGTGACGCGCCGGCACGGCCGGCGCCAGCGCGTCGGCGAGCCCGCCGCATAGTGCGACCGGCAGCGCCCGCTGCGGATCGAGCGCATCGATCATCTTGCCGATCTCTTCGCCGGCCTGCGCGATCAGCGCGCCCGCGACCGGGTGCGAGCGGTGCGCGAACACGACCGGCGCGAGCCGCGCGTAGATCGTCTGGTTTGCATCGCACGACCACTGGACGAGCGCGTCGCGATTCTGCGCGCCCGTTTCCGCGAGCAGCGCGTCTGCGAACGCATCGCGCGGCACGCGGCCGTCGAGCGCCTGTTGCGCATACGCGAGCGCACGCACGCCGAGCCACGCGCCGCTTGCCTCGTCGCCGGACGGAAAGCCGAAACCGCCCGCGATCCGGCACGCGCCGCCCGCATCGAGCGCCGCCGCGATACTGCCCGTGCCGAGCGCGACGATGAGCCCCGGCGCGCCGCCGTGCGCGCCGACGACCGTCGTATACGCGTCGCTCTCGATCGCGAGCGCGCCGAGCGGCGCCCGCGCGCGGAATGCGGCGAGCCACGCCGCATTGTTGACACCCGCGAGCCCGCAGCCGAGCGCGCATTGCGACCACTCGAACGCGAAACCGGCCTGCGTGAACGCGTCCGCGCAGGCCGCGCCGATCGACGCCCACGCGCGCTCGATGCCGAGACCGAGCCCCGACGGGCCGCCGCGCCCCTGCGCGAGCTCCCGCCCGTGCCGGTCGGCCAGCACCGCACGCGTGCCCGTGCCGCCGCCGTCGATGCCGATCGCAAAAAGTAATGCCGCCATGCCTTCATCCCGCTGATTCGAACAGGCGCCAAGCTTAACCGGATCGGCGCCGCGCGCCCATCTGCCGTTCGGCCGGCTATCCCGCGAAAAGGGCTTCCGCTATGCTGGCGCGATCGAATCGACACTGAAAACGAGGCAGACGATGTCGCAGCGGTGCAACTGGGTGAAGACGGAAGCGGACGCTCACTATCACGATACCGAGTGGGGCGTGCCGTCGCACGACGATCGCCACCTGTTCGAAATGCTGATCCTGGAAGGCGCGCAGGCCGGGCTGTCGTGGTCGACGATCCTGAACAAGCGCGCCGGCTATCGCGAAGCGTTCGCCGATTTCGACGTCGACGCCGTCGCGCGCTTCACGCCGAAGCGCATCGAGAAACTGCTGGAGAACCCCGGCATCGTGCGCAACCGCGCGAAGGTCGAATCGGCGGTGACCAACGCGCGTGCCGTGCAGCGCATCCGCGACGAGCACGGGTCGCTCGCCGCGTTCCTGTGGTCGTTCGTCGGCAACACGCCGGTTCAGAACGCATGGGAGTCGTATCGCGACGCGCCCGCGTCCACCGAGCAGTCCGACGCGCTCAGCAAGGCACTGAAGGCGTACGGCTGCAAGTTCGTCGGCTCGACGATCTGCTATGCGCTGATGCAGGCGACCGGCATGGTCAACGATCACGAGGTCGGCTGCCCGTGCCACGCGCAATGTGCGGCGCTCGGCGGCAAGCAGCCGGCACGCCGGCGCAAGGCCGGCTGACGGGCACCAGCCATCGCCCGGAGCCTGCAACGGCTCCGCCCCGCCCGCTCACCGCGCCGCGCCGCGCGTGGCGACGCAGGCACGACCGACCGCCCCCCGCTACCGTCCCCGCCGCCACGGCATCAGGCCTTTCCCGGCCCCAAAAGCAAAACGGCGGAGCGGCCTCTTTCGAGGCACACTCCGCCGTTTCGCGGCGAACCGTAGCGGCGAGCCGTAAGACGCTCTTAGTGGAGCTTCTTCGGCAGCATCTGGCTGCGCAGGCGCTTGTGCAGGCGCTTGACGGCTGCTGCCTTCTTGCGCTTGCGGACTGCGGTCGGCTTTTCGTAAGACTGGCGCTCGCGCAGCTCAGCGATCAGGCCATTTTTTTCGATAGCGCGACGAAAGCGGCGAATCGCCACTTCGAACGGCTCGTTTTCTTTCAGAAGAATCGTCGTCATGTCGTTCCTAAATTGCTTAAACGGTCAAAAACGTAGCGGCCAAGCGCCACGCACCGGCCAACCGAGCGTCCCCACAACAGGCGAAACGAGCGGAAATACGGCCTCGGAGGCCGGAAAAGAGAGGCGGAAAGCACCGCGAGTACGCTTCACAACCGCGTGCAGCGCCGCGTTTGACTGCCAGCAGACATGCCGAAAACGGCAAAGGCGTGACAGAAATCTCAATTCAGCCCGCCATCATAGCAGGGAATCACAGACAAAACCATCCTTTTGTCGATTCCGTATGCACAGCCTTGCAACTCCGTCGACGGGCCGGCCTCTGCTCCCGTTAGTCGAGCGTCTGGCCGGGCCCGTCCGAAATGACAAAGAAGGATAAAAAATCGGGCCGAATCTCAACTCGGCCCTCAAGTTTTGTTTTGGTACGCCGAAATCCTGCTCTGAGGCGGCCAGCAATGAACGAGTGCTTCCGCCGACGCCAAAAACGGCTTCCCAGGGCTTTCGGCTTAAACAGGAGATTTTTCCATGCTCGGAATCAATAGCAACATCAACTCGCTGGTTGCTCAGCAGAACCTCAACGGCTCGCAAAACGCACTGTCGCAAGCCATCACGCGTCTGTCGTCGGGCAAGCGCATCAACAGCGCAGCGGACGATGCAGCCGGCCTCGCGATTTCGACGCGGATGCAAACGCAGATCAACGGCCTGAACCAGGGCGTGTCGAACGCGAACGACGGCGTGTCGATGATTCAAACGGCATCGAGCGCACTGTCGTCGCTGACGAACAGCCTGCAACGTATCCGCACGCTGGCCGTCCAGGCGTCGACGGGCACGATGTCCACGACCGACCAGGCAGCACTGCAACAGGAAGTCGCGCAGCAGATCCAGGAAGTGAACCGTATCGCGTCGCAAACGACGTACAACGGCACGAACATCCTGAACGGCAACGCGGGCATCGTGTCGTTCCAGGTTGGCGCGAACGTCGGCCAGACGATCTCGCTGGACCTGAGCCAAAGCATGTCGGCCGCGAAGATCGGCGGCGGCCTGGTGCAGACGGGTCAGACGGTCGGCACGGTGACGGGCCTGAGCCTCGACACCGCCGGCAAGTACACGTCGTCGGGCGCAGCGATTACCGCGATCAACGTGATGTCGGACGGTCAAGGTGGCTACACGTTCACCGACCAGAACGGCGGTGCCATCGCGCAAACCGTTGCCCAGTCTGTGTTCGGCGCAAGCGCAACGACCGGCACGGGCACGGCAGTCGGCGCTCTGTCGATCCAAACGAGCGCAACCAGCTCGAGCATGTCGGCAGCGTCGCTCACCGCGATCACGAACGCCGTTGCGCAGATCAACGCCGTCAACAAGCCGGCAACCGTGTCGGGCCTCGACATCAGCACGGTCAGCGGTGCAAACGTCGCGATGGTATCGATCGACAACGCGCTGCAAACGGTGAACAACGTTCAGGCACAACTGGGCGCGGCACAAAACCGCTTCACGGCAATCGCCACGTCGCAGCAGGCAGAATCGACCGACCTGTCGTCGGCACAGTCGCAAATCACCGACGCGAACTTCGCGCAGGAAACCGCGAACATGTCGAAGAACCAGGTGCTGCAGCAAGCAGGCATCTCGGTGCTCGCACAGGCGAACTCGCTGCCGCAGCAGGTCCTGAAGCTCCTGCAGTAATCGCGTAGCAACCGACGGCCGGGCCCCGCGTAACGCGCGGCCTGGCCGCAAGCGCTTGGCATGCGGGGCTTTGCCCCGCAGCCAGGTCTTCACCCAGCATTTCACGGATCATCCGCCGCACGGAGCAATACGATGTCGACGATCAATTCCGCCACCAACGCGGCCAACAGCCAGTTGCAGCAAGCCGCGCAATCGATCATCAGCGGTTCGACCGGCAACTCGTCGATGGACGTCAACTCGCTCGTGACGGCGCTCGTCAATGCCAAGACCGCCGGTCAGGCCGCCGCGCTCAGCGCGCAGCAGAGCAGCGACAACACCCAGATTTCCGCGTATGGCGCCCTTTCGGCGGCGCTGAGCGCACTGCAGGCCGGCCTCGCGACGCTGTCGAACGGCTCGCTGCAGAACACCTTCACCGCGACCGCGAGCGGCACCGGCCTCACCGCGACCGCGGGCGTGGGCGCCGTCGCCGGCAGCTATTCGGTCGGCGTCACGCAGATCGCGACGTCGCAGTCGCTGTCGTCGGCCGCGTTCGGTTCGTCCACGGCGCTCGGCACCGGCACGATGACGCTGTCGCTCGGCAGCCAGTCGTTCACGGTCAACGTGAACGGCACGAACAACACGCTGTCCGGCATCGCCGCCGCGATCAACAACACGACCGGCAACCCGGGCATCGTCGCATCGGTCGTCAACGGCAGCGACGGCGCGCACCTCGTGCTCAGCTCGACGCCGACCGGCGCGGCGAACACGATCAGCGTCGCGCTCAGCAACGTGTCCGGCGACAACGGCCTGTCCAGCCTCGGCGTCACGTCGACGGCCAGCACGACGGGCGGCCAGTCGACCTTTACGTCCGCGAACGGCAGCGCCGCGTGGAAGCAAAGCACGGCCGCGCAGGACGCCGCGTTCACGATCAACGGCATCGCCGGAACGAGCGCGAGCAACACCGTGAAGAGCGCGATCACCGGCGTCACGCTGAACCTGACCACGGCCGCCGTCAACGCGAGCCAGACTCAGACGCTGACGGTCGCCACCGACACGAAAACCCAGGCCGCCGCGGTCAACAACTTCGTGACGCTCTACAACACGCTCGTCACGACGATGGGCTCGCTGTCGAGCTTCACGTCCGGCGCGTCTTCGCAAGGACCGCTGCTTGGCGACTCGACGCTGAACACGATCAAGAACTCGCTCGCGTCGATCGTCGCGAGCGGCGTGAACAACAACGGCTCGACGATCAACCTCGCGTCGATCGGCGTCACGCTGCAGGCGGACGGCACGCTGAAGACCGACAGCGCGACGCTCAACACCGCGCTGCAGACCAACCCGTCGGGCGTTGCGTCGCTGTTCAACTCGACGAACGGAATCGGCGAGCAGCTGACGACGAACATCACGAATTACACGAAGACGAACGGGCTGATCGCCGCGCGCACGACGGCGCTCAGCAACGACCTGAAGAGCGTCACGACGCAGCAGACGAACCTGTCGAATTACGCGGCACAGCTGACCAGCCAGTACCAGGGGCAGTTCACCGCGCTCAACAAGCTGATGGCGACGATGAACAGCAACTCGCAGTACCTGACGCAGCTGTTCGGCGGCGCGAACAGCGCCGGCGCGATGTCGAACAACAAGGGCTGACCGCCACCCGGACAGGAGAGCCACGATGGCACAGACCGAACTGATCGCGCAGCTCGACGCGCTCACCGACGCAATCGAACATGCGGCCGCGATGGCCGACTGGATCGAGGCGACACGCCTCGTCGACGCGCGCGAGCCGCTCGTCGCGTTGCTCGCGGCCGACCAGCCGCCGGCCGGCATCGCCGCGATCCGCCGCATGCAGTCGAGCAACGACCGCATCTTCGCCGACGCGCAACGTGCGCAGCAGGAATTGACCGACGAATACCAGGCGGCGATGGGCCGTGTGCAGGCCGTCGGCCAGTACCAGAGCGTCGCGAGCCGCTGACGCACCCCAAGCGCCGCGCCAAACCGCGCGCGCCAACCCGACAACAAGAACTACGCGCTGATGTGAGGGCGTGCTCGTTCGCCTCCGCCCGCCTCGCGCGGGCGTTTTTTTGCGCGCCGCCGGCTGCGCCGCCCGGTGCCGCGACCGCCCGTTCAATCACCCAAACTGACCAGGCTTTTACCGTCATCTCGCGGCATCGGCGCCGCGGCACGCTACCCATAATGGTATCGACCGACTTTCCGTAGATCCCATCATGCTCTCGTTCGAACTGTCCTCCTCCGCCACGCTTACGCCCGAACAGCAGCTTGCGCAGGACATCGCGCTCGTCCTGGACAACGCGCTCGAGCGCCAGCGCGCCAGTGCTTTCGACGACGCCCGGGCGCTGTACGAGGCCATCCTCGACGCAGTGCCCACGCACGGGGACGCGCACTACAACCTCGCGGTCCTGCTGGTCGATACGGGCCGCCCGGCCGACGCGATACCGCATTTCGAAGCCGCCATCGGCTCGAATCCGGCCAACGGCTACTACTGGGTCAGCTACATCCACGCACTGCATCGCAGCGGACAAACGGCCGCTGCATGGATCGCCGTCGAGATCGCGCAACAACGCGGCGTGCACGGCCCCGCACTGGACGGCCTGATCGCGCAGTTGGCATCGCCCGACATCGTGCTCACGACTGCAGCGGTCGCCGTCGCCACAAGCGGCATCGACGCGGCGATCGTCCTTGAAACCGCGGCCGGCCCGGCCGGGCGGAACGACGCCGGCAAGCCTGTCCGCCGCCCCAGCCAGACGCTGCTGCAAAAGCACGCGGCGCTGTTCGACAAGAACAAGCACGCGGAAGCCACCGCGCTTGCGCGGAAACTGGTCGCCGACTACCCGGAAGACGGCGCATGCTGGCGCGCGCTGTCCGCATCGCATCACCGGGAAGGTCGCTTCGCGGAGCTGATCGAGGCCGGCCTGCGCACGGTCGCCTTGCTGCCGAACGAAGTGCTCGTGCGCATCCTGCTCGCGGATACGTTGCGAGCGATGAACCGTCTCGCGGAAGCCGACGAACAGTGTCAGCGCCTGTTCGAGCTCCAGCCGGATCACCCTGAGGCGATGCGGGTCCGCGCTCTCGTGCTGTTCGCGATGCGCCGCACGGACGAAGCGATCGCGGCCTGCCGGCGCGCAGTCGACCTCGCACCCGGCGCGGCCGCCCCGATGAGCACGCTCGGCTTCGTGCTGCTCGAACTGGGCGCCACGCAGGAGGCGGTAGGCTGGCTGAAGCGCTCGATCGAAATCAACCCGACCGACAGCGTCACCCACAGCAGCATGCTGTTCTGTATCGCGCACAGCAGCGAATTCGATCCGCAGGCGCTCGTTGCGGAACACCGCAAGTTCGGCGAACGCTACGACAACCACAAACGCAAGCGCGCGGCCGTGTTCTCGAACCCGCGCGACCCGGCGCGCAAGCTGCAGGTCGGCTTCGTGTCGGGCGACCTGTTCAGCCACGCGGTTTCCTCCTACGCGGTGCCCGTGATCGAGCAGCTCGCGGCCGATCCCGGCATTGCGATGCACTTCTATCACAATCACTTCGAGGAAGATCACACATCCGAGCGCTTCAAGGCCCACGCCACGACCTGGCGCAACGTCGCCGGCATGAGCGACCAGGCCTTCCTCGAACGCGTGCGCAACGACCGCATCGACATCGTGATCGACCTGTCGGGCCATACCGGCCGCAACCGGCTCGTCGCGCTGGCGCAACGCGCGGCGCCGGTGCAGGCGTCCTGGATCGGCTATCCGGCCACGACCGGCCTCGGCAAGATGGACTACTACCTGACGGACCGCTTCGTCGCGCCGCACGGCGCATTCGACGACCAGTTCGTCGAGCAGATCGTGCGGCTGCCAGCGATCGCGCCGTTCATGCCGCCGCCGAACTGCCCGCCCGTCAACGTGCTGCCGGCGCTGCACAACGGCTATACGACCTATGCCAGCTTCAACCGCCTGAACAAGCTGAGCCAGCACGTGATCGAGGTCTGGGCGCGCGTGCTGCATGCGGACCCGACTGCGCGCATGGCGCTCGGCGCGGTCGGCAACGACCGCGACCAGGACGCGCTGACCGCATGGTTCGCCGCCGCGGGCATTGATGTCGGCCGCCTGACGTTCCACCGCCGTTCGAACATTCCGGTCTACATGCAGCAGCACCACGGCGTCGATCTCTGCCTCGACACGTTCCCGTACACCGGCTCGACGACCACGCTGAACGGGCTGTGGATGGGCGTGCCGACCGTGACGCTCCCCGGCGCGACGATGGCCGGGCGCGGCAGCGCGGGCTGGCTGCAGCACGTCGGGCTCGACGAATACATCGCGACGGACGAAGACGATTTCGTCGCGAAAGCGCTGGCGCTCGGCCGCGACACCGCCGCGCTGCAGACGCTGCGCGCAGGCCTGCGCGCGCGCTGCTTGCAATCCGCCGCGTTCCGGCCGGCCATCGTCGCGGCCGGGCTGTCGTCGGCGCTGCGCACGATGTGGACCCGCTGGTGCGCGGGCGAACCCGTCACCGCATTCGACACGCCGCTGTTCGACGACACGGCCACCGCACAGGCCGCGGCCGAGGCCTGAACGCCACGCGCTATCGAAAAAGAGAGACCGCCATGACCGCCAGCCTGCCCGCGTCGTCCGTCGCGCAACTGCCGCACGAACGCATCTATGTCACGCAGCCGCACCTGCCGCCGCTCGAAGAATTCCTGCCGTACCTCGAGAAGATCTGGGAAACCCGCACGCTGACCAACGGCGGCCCGTTCCATCAGCAGTTCGAGCGCGCGCTGTGCGAGTACCTCGGCGTGCCGTACCTGTCGCTGTTCGCGAACGGCACGCTCGCGCTCGTCACCGCGCTGCAGGCGCTGCGCATCACCGGCGAGGTGATCACGACGCCATACTCGTTCGTCGCGACCGCGCATTCACTGCTGTGGAACGGCATCAAGCCGGTATTCGTCGACGTCACGCCCGGCACGCTCAATCTCGACCCCGCGCGCATCGAAGCGGCGATCACGCCGCAGACCACCGCGATCATGCCCGTGCACTGCTACGGCAATCCGTGCGACGTCGACGCGATCCAGAAGATCGCCGACAACTACAACCTGCGCGTGATCTACGACGCGGCACATGCATTCGGCGTGCGAAACGCCGCCGGCAGCGTGCTCACCCACGGTGACCTGTCGGTGTTGAGCTTCCACGCGACGAAGGTGTTCAACACGTTCGAAGGCGGCGCGATCATCTGCCCCGACGCGAAGACGAAGCAACGCATCGATCACCTGAAGAACTTCGGTTTCGTCGACGAAGTCACGGTCGTCGCGCCCGGCATCAACGGCAAGATGAGCGAGATCAACGCCGCGTTCGGGATGCTCCAGCTGCAGCACATCGACGGCGCGCTCGCACGCCGCCGCGAGATCGACGCGCTGTACCGCGCGCTGCTGAGCGACGTGCGCGGCATCCGCTGCGTGCCGCTCGGCGGCCAGACCGTCGCGAACCACGCGTACTTCGCGATCCTCGTCGACGAAGACTATCCGCTCGACCGCGATGCGCTTTACCACAAGCTGCGCGAATACGACGTGTACGCGCGCCGCTACTTCCATCCACTGATTTCGGAATTCCCGATGTATCGCGGGCTGCCGTCCGCGAACCGCGACAACCTGCCTGTCGCGTCGGAAGCCGCGCACAAGGTGCTGTGCCTGCCTATCTACCCGGCGCTCACCGACGCGATGGTCCGCCGCATCGTCGAGCTGATCGCTTACTGAAGCGCGACGCTCACAGATAGCGCTCGCCGGCCGCGCGGTCGCGGATCCGGCGCGCCGGATTGCCGTACGCGACCGAGTACGGCGCGACGTCGCGCAGCACGACCGCACCCGCGCCGACGACGCTGTACTCGCCGACCGCGATCCGGTGCCGCAGCATCGCGCCGAGGCCGACCGCCGCGCCGTGGCCGATCCGGCAGTTGCCGCCCGTGACGACGCCCGGGGCGAGGCTCGAAAAACCCTCCATCACGCCGTCGTGATCGAGCGACGCATTCGTGTTGACGATGCACCCTTCCCCGATCGTGCAGCACGGATTGATCACCGCGCCGGCCATCACGACCGAGCCCGCGCCGATCGTTGACGCCTTGCCGATGCGCGCGGCCGGATGCACCGCCGACACGCATGGCAGGCCGGGCGCGATGGCCGCGAGACCGGCCGTCACGGTCTCGCGCGCGTGGTTGTCGCCGATGGCCACCAGCAGCCCGGTGATCCCGTGCGTGCCGATCAGCTGCCGCAGGTCGTGCTCGGCGCCCAGCACCGCATAGCCGAGCGTTTCCTCGCCGCGAGGCCGGAACGAGTCGATCAGCCCGGCGATCCGGTACCGGCCGGCCTGTTCGACGATGTCGATCACGACCTTGGCGTGACCAGATGAGCCGACGATGACGATGTTTTCCACGAGGGCCTCGATTGATCTGACAAGCAGGTAAGGCATGGCCGCGTTCCGCGCAGTATGCCGCGTCGTCGCGCCCATTCGGCACGCGCCATTTTACGTCAGCACGGTAGGCGCCATTTCGTCCGCCTTCGCGCAACGGGCTGCAAAATACGCGGCAAACGCCTCGCGCAAGCGCTCGGCCACCTGGATCCAGTTGTCGTCGCGTCCTCTCCGGAACAGCCTCACCGTGCCCGGATACCATGGCGAATCGTCGCGCTCGTGCATCCAGCGCCAGTCGACGTCCTGATTCGGCAGCAGCACCCAGCAAGGCTTGCCGATCGACGCGGCCAGATGCGCAATCGACGTGTCGACGCACGCCACGAGATCGAGCTGCGCAACGATCGCGGCCGTATCCGCGAAATCGTCGATCTCCGAACCGAGATGCAGCAACGGCAGCCCGCCCGGCGGATCGCGCGCCTCGTCCTCGCCCTGCCCCTTTTGCAAACTCACGAAATTCACGCCCGGCACGCTCCACAGCGGCGTCAGCAACGCCAGCGACGGCAGCGAGCGGTGCGCGTCGTTGTGATGCTTCGGGTTGCCTTTCCACACGAGCCCGACGCGCGGGCCGGCCGGCAGCGCATCTAGGCGCGCGCGCCAGCGCGCGACGCGCTCGGAATCGGGCGAGAGCTGCACCGGCGGCGGGATCGTATCGAGCGTCGTGCCCGCGTGCATCGGCGCGCTCAGCAGGCTCGTCCAGTAGTCGAACTCCTGCGCACGCGCCGTGGCCGTCTCGTGGTCGAGCACTTCGTCGACGCCGTCGACTGTCTCGATCAGCCGATGCAGCGCGGGCTGGCACGCACACACGACGCGCAACGCATGCCGCGCGCGAAATTCCGCGAAATAGCGGCTGAACTGCAGCATGTCGCCGAGGCCGTCCTCCTGCCAAACGAGCAGCGTTTTGCCGGCAAGCGGCTCGTCTTGCCACTGCGCGCACCGCAGCACCTCGCGCGTCCGGCAATGCACGAAAGTCGACTGCTCATAGCGCGATTCGTAGCGACGCCAGCCTTCCTCGAACCGGCCGAGGCCGAGCAGCAGCGTCGCCAGCCCGAAACGTGCATCGCCGTAATCGGCACGCAGTTCGAGTGCGCGGCGGTACGCGCGTTCGGCGTCGTCGTGGCGGCCGGCATGCGCGAACGTCGTGCCGAGGTTGTAGTGCGCTTCGGCCATCTGCGGCGCGAGCGCAAGCGCGTCGGCGAACGCGGCCGTCGCTTCGTCGTGGCGGCCCTGCGCGCGCAGGACGCAGCCGAGATTGTTGTGTGGCTGCGGCAGGCCGGGGTGGCAGCGGATCGCGTCGCGATAGGCCGCTTCCGCTTCGGGCAGGCGATCGAGATTCTGCAGCGCGACGCCGAGGTTGTAATGCGCCTCCGGGTGATCCGGGCAGAACGCGATAGCCTGCCGGCTGGCCGCTTCCGCTTCCGGCAGCCGCTGCATGTCGACGAGGATCGCGCCGAGATTCGCGTGCGCGAGCGCGTGGTTGGCGCGCACGGCAATCGCGAGCCGATAGGCGAGTTCCGCCTCGGCCGGCCGGCCGAGAACGCGCAGCACGTTGCCGAGATCGGTCAAGACGTCGGCGGACTGCGGCTCGATCAGCAGTGCCTGCCCGAACGCCTGTTCGGCTTCATCGAGCCGGCCGAGCGCTTCGAGCACCTTGCCGAACCGGTGATGGTGCAACGCCCGCAACGGCGTCACGGACGCGAGTTGCCGGCGGAGGATCGCCTCGGCGTCGGGCAGGCGGCCCTGCGACACGAGCAGCGCGCCAAGGCCGTCGTATGGCGGATCGAATGCCGGCATCGCATCGATCGCGCGCCACCACCAGGCCTCCGCGTCGGCCAGCCGGTTCAGGCCGAGCGCGCAGACGGCCGCGACGTGCAGCGCCGCAACGACCGGCACCGGTGCGTCGAGCAGCGGCGCGACGAGCGACAGCGCGTCGGCGAACCGTCCGTTCTGGCACAGGGTAGCGGCTTGTTGAACAGGCGCGGAATCGTCGGGGGCAGGCGTCGTCATGGAAAGCTGGGCAAGGCGGAGGTTCGTCACGTCCGGCCGGCACGGCGACGGTGCTGCATGCGCGGGCGCGCGATGCGCTCGGGTCGTCGTTTCGGTGCGGACAGCTTCGAATGACAGGCTACCGAAGCGGACGTGGCCGCGATGCGGCGATCTGAGTCCATTCCGCGCGGCTGTTCGGCGGATGGGGCATGCCGTACGAGATCGGCCGGCGCGTGGCGCCGCCCTGATCGGTCGGCAATGCGCGGCCGGCAGCCCGTCGGTGAATACGCGCGGCGCGGCTGGCCGCGCCGCGCGAACGATCAGACGGGCGTCGGTGCGGCGGCCGGGCTGCCGGACTCGCTCGTTGCGCGATCCTTCGCCTCTTTAAGCGCCGCGAGCGTATCGAGCGCGAGCCCTTCATCGGCCGCGAGATCGACAAGAAATGCGTCGTTGTTCTGCTTGATCCAGTCGAGCGGCATATCCCACCACGCGAGCTGCAGCAGTTGTTCGCGCACTTTCTCCGTGAAGCGGAAGCGAACCAGACGGGCCGGCGAGCCCGCATAGATCCCGTAAGCCTCGGTGCGGAAATTGGGCGGAACGACGGCCCGCGCGCCGATCACGCATCCGCTCTCGATCTGGCTGCCGCCAAGGAACAGCGCTTCATCGCCGATCCAGACATCGTTGTGGATCACGGTGTCCGCGTATTGCGGCATCGGCGCATTGACGAGGCCGTTACCGTAGATGCTGAACATGCTCGTGGAAATGGTGCGCATCTCGTGCTGACCGTTCAGCAGGAATCGCAGCCGCATTCCGCCGGCCACGTTCTTGCCGATCACGAGTTTCTGATGGCCCTGGTCGTACTTCACGATCGAGCCCACACCGAGCCCCGAGCAACGGCCGATATGGAAGGTGCCGACCTGCGCCTCTTCGTCGAGCCAGTCGCGGAAAAAATTGTTGGGAATGGACGAAACGGCGCCATCCCGGTAGCCCAGCACGATGAAATGCTTCGCCCACGGATGGTCGGGCAGCACGCCAATACAGTCGTCGGAGGTCGTAACGTTCATTCGCGGTAGCAAGTGTGCCGGCGCTGCGGCTCGATGCCGAGGCCGCCTGGCAGGAACGGGGAAACGATGCGGCACATCGGCCGCGATCATGGACGATGCAGTATAGGAAGCGCGCGGCAACGATCGACAACGAATAAGAACGGCGTTCTGACTTCTGTTCCGCCGATAGGGCCGGTGTGATCCCGAGTCCGCGCCTGGATACGCGAGGCGTCGAAGCGGACTTGCCTTCAGCGCGCGACGGCAGGCGCCCGCTTTTCCATCACGGCGCCCCGGCGTCGGCTTCCGCGGAATCGTCGCGTCGCCCCCCCGGCCACCCCGTTCCGCCGGCAGGGCTCAGCCGAACCGACGGCGTGTCATCGCTGTGCCGCCTGCGACGCGCTGCCCGTCATCAGTGGCCGGCGCTGCACGGCTCGTGTTCAGCTGCTCGACGAGCACCCGCCGCAACTGCTCGAGCTGCATGAACTGGAACTGCACGAACTCGACGAACTGCAGCTCGACGACGAGCAGCTGCTGTCGCTCGAGCCGGATGAGCCGCCGCCCGTTTTCGCCGCCAGCGGCCCCAAAGGCGGCGGTGCCAGCACCGTGTCGGAGTACGCCGCCCATGCGGTGCCAGCCAGTGCGCCTGCGCCGAACAGCGCGGCCGTCCACAGCAGGCGCTCCGACTCGTCGTACCAGCCGTTGCCCGCCCGCACGGTATTCGGCGCATTCCCGGCCCGGTACCCGATCCCTGCCTGCGCGTCGTGCGAGATCCTGCGCGCGACGAGCGCGGCCTGTGCGGCAGCCGTCATGCCGCCGCGCCCGAAGCCCGTCAGCCGCCGCGCGAGGATCCGGTACGCGATGACAAAGACCGCCATGCAGATACCGAGCAGCAGCACGGGCCGCCCGCGGCTCAAGCCAACTGCGAGCTTTGCCGCCCCCGTGCCGAGCACGAGCAGCGTGATCCCCCGCGCAGCCAGGCGCGACGCGTGCATCTCGCCGGGTGCCCAGAGCCAGCCCTGTGCGCGCATCCCGTCGGCCAGCTCCTGCGCATACCGCGCGAGCCGCTGACGAAACGCGCTGAAGCGCACTTCGCCGTCCGGCTGTTCGTTCAGCCATGAACAAGGGTCGTCGTACGGGCCCGCGCGCTCCAGGTCGCCGATCTTCACATACGCGCCGTGCTTCGGGACGGTTCGCAACTCGACCGCGCCCGCATGCGCGAGCGACATCGTCACGACCTGCGCAAGCCGCGCTTCGCCGCCGGTGAGAAAGGCGGCTTCGTCGGCCGTCAGGCCGTCGGACGTCTTGCGCGTGCGCTTGCCCCAACGCCGCCACCGGTACTCGATCCATTGCAGGCCCGCGATCAGCAACAGCGCGGCGACGCACGCCGGCACGTAGAACGCGAGAAACTGCGGCCCCGTGAAGTTCAGCACGTTGAAGTCCTGCGCCGACGCGCAGGTCGCGGCGACGCTCGCGGCGGCCGCCGGCCACACGAGTTTCGGCAGCCGGTTGCGCCAGGTCCTGCCGGCCGGCTGGGTAGCCGGCGAATCCGGTTCGACCGGCTCGTCCGCGGCCGGCAGGGCCGGCTCCGGCGATCCGGACGCGGCGTGGAGGCCGGCGGGCCGCGGCCAGATCGACTCCGGCGGCTCGCAACCGAACAGCCGTCGATAGCTGTCGAGCGTGTCGCGATAGCGCTGCGCGTACACGGCGGCCTCGTCCGGCGCGCCCGTGCCGGGCATGTGATGCAGCCGAGCGCGCAGCACGCCGGCGCAGAAGACGTCCCAGTATTCGAGCGTGTATTGCAGGTGGAAATGCCAGGCGGCATCGACCGCGACCGACGGCGTGACCGGGTGCCCGACCGCCTGCGCGAGAAACGCGAAGCGCTTGTATTCGTCGATCACGGCCAGCGCGTGCTCGTGCGACCAGCCTTCGGCGTCGGCGAGGCGCCGGCTGTACGGCAGCGGCGCGTTCGGGTCGTCGGGGGAATACGCGTGCAGGCGTGCGAGCAAGGCTTGCTGCGCATCGGTCAGCGTGCGGGCATCGACTGCGGTCGAGGAAGACGGGATGGCAGCCATCGGGAGTCGGCGCGATGCGCGGACGGCCGCCGCGATCGACGCTTGGAGTTGTCGTTGCGGGCGATTCTCGCATAACGGTGCGGCGGTGAGACGCCGGTCCGCCGGTCCTGCCAGGAGCCGGGCGATGCGATTGGCTCGGAAGGGGGGCGCTAGGCAAGCACAGACTCAGCCGATTGAAGATCACGACATCGAAAAGCGCCGACGGCCGCCAGCTGGCTGCGATTTCACTGCGGGAAGGGAAGCGGTAGTACGGAGAAACCGACGAGAGCCTGAACAGGCATGTTTTGGCGCGCCCGGCTGGGATCGAACCAGCAACCCCTGCCTTCGGAGGGCAGTACTCTATCCATTGAGCTACGGGCGCGTGTGACAGTGAAACGACCCCAATATACAGGCCGCCCACAATTGGCAAGACGGCAAGGATACCCGGTTTCCCATGACGCGTCCACCTTGCCTGCCGAATCGCCGCCGGGCCGCGCTGCGTGCGGGTAAACACGCGCCATCGTGCCGCTCGCCGTGATGTAAACGTTCCGTCTATAATCGTCCGGGCTTCATTGAACTGCCATTTTGCCGTTGCACCGCGCTCACAATTCCTATTCACGGAGACGAGGCAAGCATGAGCGAAGCACCCCACGAATCTCCCGTCAAAACCCCCGGGCAGTTGGTTGCCGTCATCATCGCGTCGTTCGCGATCCCGATCGTCCTGATCATCCTGTTCGCCACCTATGCGAACCATGCGTTCCGTTCCGGCGCCGGCACGGACGCGCTGTCCGACGAGCAGGTCGCCGCACGTATCAAGCCGCTCGCGCAGGTCGACGTGAAGGACGCCAACGCGCCCCGCACGTACAAGACCGGCGAGGCAGTCTACAAGGCCGTCTGCGTGACCTGCCACGGCACGGGCGCCGCCGGCGCGCCGAAGTTCGGCAACAAGGACGACTGGGCGCCGCGCATCTCGCAAGGCTTCGACACGCTGCTCAAGACGGCCCTCGCTGGCAAGGGCGCGATGCCGCCGCGCGGCGGCACGAGCCCCGACGACGTCAGCGACTATGAAATCGCCCGTGCGATCGTCTATATGGCGAACAACGACGGCGCGAACTTCCCCGAACCGGCCGCGCCGGCCGCCAACGCGGCGCAGCCCGCCAGCGGCGCGACAGGCGCGGCAGGCGCGTCGGGCGCGGCCGACGCCGCGAGCGCGCAGATCGCCGCGGCGCAGGCCGCGATGGCCGCGATCCCGAAGGCCGGCGAACAGCCCGCGGCCGCTCCGGCCAGCGCCGATGCGGCAACCGCCGGCAAGGCGCTGTACACGTCGACCTGCCAGGCCTGCCACGCGGCCGGCGTGCTCGGCGCGCCGAAGTTCGGCAGCAAGGAAGACTGGGCGCCGCGCCTGAAGGAATCGATGGATACGGTCTACAACTACGCGCTGCACGGCAAGGGTGCGATGCCACCGAAGGGCGGATCGACCGCGTCGGACGCCGACGTGAAGGCAGCCGTCGACTACATGGTCAACGCGTCGAAGTAACGCCGGCCCACCAGTAAAAAACCCCCGCGAAGCACACGCATCGCGGGGGGTTTTGTTTTGCCGGGCCGCCGGATCGCCGTGCGCCCGACGGCGCCGCCGCCTCACATCACTTCTGCAGCAACGCCTTCAGGCTCGCGAGCCGATCCTTCGGCGACATCGGCGCTTCTTCCGGCGTGGGCGGCGGCGCTTCGTCGAGGCCCATCTCGGGAATGAAGCGCGACGGCTCGCACACGACCGTCTCGCGCGCCCGCTTGCGCTTCTTGCACCAGTTCAGGTGCAGGCTGCGCTGCGCGCGCGTGATCGCGACGTACATCAGCCGGCGCTCTTCCTCGATCCGCTCGCTGTCGATCGGGCCGTCGTCCTCGCTGCCGCCGCGGTGCGGCATGATGCCCTCCTCGACGCCGACCAGGAACACGTGCGGATACTCGAGCCCCTTCGACGCATGGACGGTCGACAGCCGCACGGCATCCGGATCCTCGTCCTTGCCCTCGAGCATCGACATCAGCGCGACGGTCTGGATCAGGCCGAGCAGGTTCTTGCCGGTATCGGCGAGCCCGTCGGCGTTGTGGAAGCCTTCGGCCTCGCCGTCGACGGCCTCCGTCTCGGGCTTGGTGCCCTTGCGCTTCAGCCATTCGAGGAATTCGAGCACGTTCTGCCACTTCGACTGCGCCTGGCGCTCGTCGAACGCGTCGTACAGGTACGCCTCGTAGTGGATCGCCTCCATCATGTCGTCGAGCACGACGGTCGCGGGCTCCTTGTCCGCGCGCTCGGTCAGGCGCTGGATGAAATCGCAGAACATCCGCAGCGGCTCGACCTGGCGCGCCGACAGCCGCGCCTCGATGCCGCCCATGTACACCGCTTCGAACAGCGACACCTTCGCCTGGCCCGCGAACGAGCCGAGCGCCTCGAGCGTCGTGTTGCCGATCCCGCGGCGCGGCGTCGTGACCGCGCGGATGAACGCGGGATCGTCGTCGGCGTTCGCGATCAGCCGCAGGTACGCGCACAGGTCCTTGATCTCGGCCTTGTCGAAGAACGACTGGCCGCCGGACAGCACGTACGGGATCCGCTCGCGCCGCAGCACCTGCTCGAAGATGCGCGCCTGGAAGTTGCCGCGATACAGGATCGCGTAGTCGCGGAACTGCGCGCGCCGCTCGAACTTGTGCGCGGACAGCCGGAACACGACCGATTCGGCCTCGTGCTCCTCGTCGTTGCACGGCGTGACGGTGATCGAATCGCCCATCCCGTGCTCGGACCACAGCTTCTTCTCGAACAGCTTCGGGTTGTTTGCGATCACGTTGTTCGCGGCGGTCAGGATCCGCACCGTCGACCGGTAGTTCTGCTCGAGCTTGACCAGGTGCAGCTTCGGGAAATCCTTGCCGAGCTGCGCGAGGTTCTCGAGCGTCGCGCCGCGCCAGCCGTAGATCGCCTGGTCGTCGTCGCCGACCGCCGTGAACGCGGCGCGCGGGCCCGCGAGCAGCTTCAGCAGTTCGTACTGGCACGCGTTGGTGTCCTGGTACTCGTCGATCAGCAGGTAGCGCAGCTTGTTCTGCCAGCGGTCGCGCACCTGCTCGTTCTTCGCGAACAGCTCGGCGGGCAGGCGGATCAGGTCGTCGAAGTCGACCGCCTGGTACGCGTGCAGCGTCGCGACGTAGTTGCGGTAGACCAGCGCGGCCTGGTGCTCGTCCTCGTTGGCCGCGATCGCCATCGCCTCGTCGGGCATGATCAGGCCGTTCTTCCACAGCGAGATGATGCTCTGGATCTTGCGGATCAGCCCCTTGTCGGTCGTGCCGAGCTGCTCCTGGATCATCCCGAAGCAGTCGTCCGAATCCATGATCGAGAACTGCGGCTTCAGGCCGACGTGCTCGGCCTCCTGGCGCAGGATCTGCACGCCGAGCGAGTGGAACGTGCAGACGGTGAGCTGGTTGACGGGCACCTTGCGGCCTTCCTTGCCGGGCGTGGTGAGCGTCTTGCCCTCGAGCAGCTTCCCCACGCGCTCGCGCATCTCGGCGGCCGCCTTGTTCGTGAACGTGACGGCGGCGATGTGGCGCGGCTCGAAGCCTTTCGCTTCGATCAGGTGCGCGATCTTCTGCGTGATCACGCGGGTCTTGCCGCTGCCCGCGCCGGCGAGCACGAGACAGGGACCGTCGAGGTAGCGCACCGCTTCGTTCTGGGCGGGATTGAGGCCTGCGGACATGATGGCGGATGGTGTTGCGGTTGACGGCGGGACGCCGGGAGGATGCCGTGCGCGGCAGGCTGGCGAAGCAGGCGGACACGCGGGCAGGACGCGCATGTTAACACGTCGGCGGCGCGTATTTCGGGAGCGCCGCCGGGCGGGGCCGCGCGGGCCGATCGGCCGACCGCGCCCTGTCCGTCCGGCCAATCCGGCCCCGTTCGCGCATCGATCGGCCACAATATGCACACACCGGCGCCGCCCCGCGCCGGGCCCTGAACCGCCACCGGATCGACATCATGGGATACCCGTTCGCCACCGCCGCCCTCGGCCCGCTGCTGTTCGCGCAGGGGCGCTACGTGCGTCGCGTCACGCCGCGGCTGCCCGAGGCGGCCGGCCCGCGCGCCGGCGTGGCCGGCGACGGCCCGCCGCTGCGCGTGCTGGTGGTCGGCGATTCGGCCGCCGCGGGTGTCGGCGTCGCGACGCAGCGCGACGCGCTGTCCGGGCAACTGGCGCGCGTGCTGGCGGCCACGCACCGCGTGAACTGGAAGCTGCTCGCGCACACCGGCCTGACCACGCAGGATCTCGTCGACTGGCTCGCCGCCGAGCCGGCCGAACCGTTCGACGTGGCCGTCACGTCGCTCGGCGTCAACGACGTGACGGGCGGCGTGCCGCCGGCCCGCTGGCGGTCGCAGCAGGCCGAACTCGTCCGGCTGCTCGCCGCGCGCTTCCGGGTCGGGCACGTGATCCTGTCGGCGGTGCCGCCGATGGAACGCTTTCCGGCGCTGCCGCAGCCGCTCGCGTGGTATCTCGGGCGACGCGCGAAGCGGCTCAACACGGCGCTCGCCGGCTGGG
This sequence comes from Burkholderia pyrrocinia, assembly GCF_001028665.1. Classification (NCBI taxonomy): domain Bacteria; kingdom Pseudomonadati; phylum Pseudomonadota; class Betaproteobacteria; order Burkholderiales; family Burkholderiaceae; genus Burkholderia; species Burkholderia pyrrocinia. Next base: position 1,480,908 of record NZ_CP011503.1, on the reverse strand, counting down.
CCGCCACGCAGCCGCATTGCACGTTCCTGCGGGTTGCGCTGCCGCTCGAGCGCCACCTGATGGCCGCCGACGGCTTCCACCCCGGCGCAGCCGCGTGCGCCGTGTGGGCCGCACAGGTCGCTGCTGCCGTGCGGCAGTGGGCGGCCGCGTGATGCTGCGCGGCGCCCGTGCGCTTGCCGCGTGCGGCAGAACGGGCCGGGCGGCCGAGCACGCGGGGCGCAACCCGGCGCCGCGCAAATGCCGGCTTCCTTTGCGCATGCGCCGCGCCTCTCCGCGCATTTCGCCCAACGCGCCAGTACAAGCGGCGGCGTCATGCCAAAATAGCCGGTCGTCTTCGCGCCGTCTCGGCGCGCCATCGTTTAATTTCCTTCGCAGCCAGGAATTGCCATGTCGTCATTGCTCAGGATTGGTTTGATGGGTTTCGGTTTCGCCGGTGCGACGTTCCACGCGCCCGTGATCGCCACGAGCGGCCGCACGGAAGTCACCGCGATCGCGACGGGCCAGCCCGATCGCGCGCAGGCCGCGTATCCGGGCGCGCGTGTCGTCCCCGACCTCGACACGCTGCTCGGCCTCGACGACATCGAGTGCGTGGTGATCGCCACGCCGAACGACACGCACTTCACGCTCGCGCGCCAGGTGCTCGAAGCCGGCCGTCACGTGGTCGTCGACAAGCCGGTCACGCTCACGGCCGACGAAGCGCTCGCGCTCGCGCGGCTCGCGAACGCGCGCAGCCGGCTGTTCGCGCCGTTCCACAACCGCCGCTGGGACGGCGATTTCCTCACCGTGCGCCGTGTCGTCGAATCGGGCGAGCTCGGCCGGCTGACCTGCTTCGCGTCGCACTTCGACCGCTTCCGGCCGACGCCGCGCACGCGCTGGCGCGAGGAGCCCGCACGCGGCGGCGGCCTGCTGCTCGACCTCGGCCCGCACCTGATCGACCAGGCGCTCGCGCTGTTCGGTGTGCCGGAAACGGTGAGCGCGACCGTCAAGACGCGCCGCGACAACGGCACGGCGCCCGATTTCGTGCACCTGCTGCTCGGCTATCCGGACAAGGACGTCGCGCTGCATGCGAGCGCGCTGTCGGCGATCGAGCCCGCGCGCTTCACGCTGCACGGCACGCGCGGCAGCTACCAGAAGTTCGGGCTCGACACGCAGGAAGACCAGCTCAAGGCCGGCCTCACCGCGGACGACGTCGAGTTCGGCGGCGGCAACCCGCCCGGCCTGTTGCGCGTGCTCGACGGCGAACTCGAAGTCGAGCGCCCGGTGCCGACGCTCGACGGCCAGTACGCGGAGTTCTACCGCGCGCTCGCCGCGTCGATCCGCGACGGCGCACCGTTCCCGGTCACCGCGCAGGACGCCGTCGACGTGATGACGATCATCGAGCTCGCCGCTCAAAGCGAGCACGACGGCCGCCGGGTGCCGTTCGTGCGCCGCACGGTCTGACACCGCGCACCGGCCGGTTGCGGCCGGCCGGCGCGCGTACGCTTGGATCAGCCCGAACATTCGGTTACAAATGCCGAGGGAACGAAAGTCAGCGGTACACCTGTCTGATGCGTTTCTCAAAAAAGTCGATCCGACACCAATCCGTCAGGAGAATGTTGATGCAACGGTTGATTCGCGCAGCAGTGTGCTGCGTGCTGGTTTCCTCGCTCGCGGCCTGTATCGTGCAGCCGCAGCAGCCGGTCCGTCAGGCGCCCCCGCCGCGGCCGAATCCGCAGGTCGTCGCGAACGAGCGGACGCAACAGATCCAGGGCCGGATCGACAACCTGCACCGCCGCATCGATGCGCGCGTGAACGGCGGCTACTATCCACCGCCGTACGGCGCGCAGCTTCACCACCGCCTCGACGTGATCCGCCAGGAAGCGAACGACATGTCGGCGCAGCACAGCGGCGGCCTGTCCGGCGACGAGCAGCGCGTGCTGAACCAGGAACTCGACACGGCCGCGCGCGCGATCGGCGAGTAACGCACCGGCGCCCGCCGGAGCGGAAAAAGCGGCGGCACCGGCTGCCGCCGCTTGTCGCGAAGCGACATTCTTTTGCTCAAATTGACAAGGCCCACCCGCTCGCGTACAGTCGCCCGCACGCGTCGGGAGAGCGTGTGACCGCGTTGCTGAAACGCCGGTCGCGCCGCCGAAGGGGCACACCCGCAAACTCTCAGGCAAAAGGACCGACCGCGTCGGGGAATCCCGTCCGCGCATTGCGCGGGCCGCACTCCCCGCACTCTGGAGAGCGGCAGTAGCCCGCTGCGCACATGCTGCGCGGGCAAGCTGCCCACCGAAGGGGCGCGCACTCGCCGGGCTTTGCCCGCAGTGCAATCTCTCAGGTATCGAGGACAGAGGGGCATGTATCGGATCGCTCGCAGCCCGTCGGCCGCGGCGGTCGGCACATGGCCGTTCTGATCCGCGCGCAAGCGCCTTGCCTGAGGCCTCGATGACTGCACTGAATCACACCCCGCTCAACGCCGCGCACCGCGCGCTCAATGCCCGCATGGTCGATTTCGGCGGCTGGGACATGCCCGTCAACTACGGCTCGCAGATCGAAGAACATGAAGCCGTGCGCACCGACGCCGGCATGTTCGACGTATCGCACATGTGCGTCGTCGATTTCACCGGCAGCCGCGTGCGCGCGTTCTTCGAGCACGCGATCGCGAACAACGTCGGCAAGCTCAAGACGCCCGGCAAGGCGCTCTACTCGTGCCTGCTCAATCCGCAGGGCGGCGTCATCGACGACCTGATCGTCTATTACTTCACCGAAGAATTCTTCCGCGTCGTCGTCAACGCCGGCACCGCCGAGAAAGACATCGCGTGGTTCAACCAGCTCAACGAACAGGGCGGCTACGGCGTCACGATCGCGCCGCGCCGCGATTTCGCGATCGTCGCCGTACAGGGCCCGAACGCACGCGAAAAGGCCTGGACGACGGTGCCCGCCGCGCGCGCCGCGACGAGCGAGCTGAAGCCGTTCAACGCCGCGCAGGTCGCCGGCACGCCGTTCGGCGATCTCACCGTCGCGCGCACCGGCTATACCGGTGAAGACGGCTTCGAGGTGATCGTCCCGGCCGTGCATGTCGAAGCGCTGTGGAACGCACTGCAGCAAAACGGCGTGCGCCCGTGCGGGCTCGGCGCGCGCGACACGCTGCGCCTCGAGGCCGGCATGAACCTGTACGGCCAGGACATGGACGACACCGTCTCGCCGCTCGACGCAGGCCTCGCGTGGACGGTCGACCTCACCGCGCCGCGCGACTTCGTCGGCCGCGCCGCGCTCGAGCGCGACGGCACGCGCGCCGCGTTCGTCGGCCTGATCCTGCAAAAGGAAAACGGCAAGGCGGGCGGCGTGCTGCGCGCGCACCAGAAGGTCGTCACGCCGCACGGCGAAGGCGAGATCACGAGCGGCACGTTCTCGCCGTCGATGCAGGAATCGATCGCGTTCGCGCGCGTGCCGGCGGCCGTCCAGGTCGGCGACACGGTCCAGGTGCAAATTCGCGACAAGAATCTTCCCGCGCGCGTGGTAAAACTGCCGTTCGTGCGCAACGGCAAGGTCCTCGCTGCGTAACGGCCGGGGGGCCTGCCTCCCGGGAAGCCGGGAGATGGCGCCCGGCGCAAACCAGATCCGGCGCGCCCCGGCGGCGCGCCAGCAGAACGAATCACACCCTTTTATCCAGGAGCATCCGATGAGCAACGTCCCGGCCGATCTGAAATACACCGACGAACACGAGTGGATCCGCACCGAGGCAGACGGCACGCTGACGGTCGGCATCACCGATCACGCGCAAAGCACGCTCGGCGACATCGTCTTCCTCGAGCTGCCGGCAGTCGGCAAGCAGGTGAAGGAAGGCGACGCCGTCGGCGTCGTCGAATCGGTGAAGGCTGCATCCGACATCTACTCGCCGGTGTCCGGCGAGGTCGTCGCCGTCAATACGGAAGCCGCCGACGCACCGGAAGAAGTGAACAGCGACGCGTACGGCGTGTGGCTCTTCAAGATCAAGCTCGCGGCCGGCGCATCGACCGACAAGCTGATCGACGCTGCCGCCTACACCAAGCTGATCGACTAATTTCCTTACCCGAACCGCGCGGGGCCGGCGAGCCGCCCCGTCCCGCGCGGGACCAGAGTCACGCCATGAAGCTCGAACACCCGGACCGCCTGATGAACCGCACGCCCCTCTCGCTCGCCGCGCTCGAAACGCACGACGCGTTCGCCGAACGCCATATCGGCCCCGACGCCGCCAGCCAGCAGGCCATGCTCGACACGCTCGGCTTCGCGTCGCGCGCCGCCCTGATGGACGCCGTGATCCCGGCCTCGATCCGCCGCGCCGAAACGCTGCCGCTCGGCCCGTTCGCGCAGCCGAAGAGCGAGGCCGAAGCCCTCGCCGCGCTGCGGGTTCTCGCGGACAAGAACCAGGTGTTCCGCTCGTATATCGGCCAGGGTTACCACGACACGCACACGCCGGCGGTGATCCTGCGCAACGTGCTCGAAAACCCGGCGTGGTACACGGCGTACACGCCGTACCAGCCCGAAATTTCCCAAGGCCGCCTCGAGGCGCTCCTGAACTTCCAGCAGATGGTGGCCGACCTCACGGGCCTCGCGATCTCGAACGCGTCGCTGCTCGATGAAGCGACCGCGGCGGCCGAAGCGATGACGCTGCTGCAGCGCACCGGCAAGCCGGCGTCGAACGTGTTCTACGTCGCCGACGACGTGCTGCCGCAGACGCTCGAAGTGATCCGCACGCGCGCGCTGCCGATCGGCATCGAGGTCAAGACGGGCCCGGCCGCCGACGCGGCACAATCGAACGCGTTCGGCGTGCTGCTGCAATACCCGGGCGTGAACGGCGACGTGCGCGACTACCGCGCACTCACGGAAGCGATCCACGCGGCCGGCGGCCACGTGGTCGTCGCAGCCGACCTGCTTGCACTCACCGTGCTGACGCCGCCCGGCGAATGGGGCGCGGACGTCGCGATCGGCAACACGCAGCGCTTCGGCGTGCCGATGGGCTTCGGCGGCCCGCACGCCGCGTATCTCGCGGTGCGCGACGAATTCAAGCGCCAGATGCCGGGCCGCCTCGTCGGCGTGACGGTCGACGCGCAGGGCAAGCCCGCGCTGCGCCTCGCGCTGCAAACCCGCGAACAGCACATCCGCCGCGAAAAGGCGACGTCGAACGTGTGTACCGCGCAGGCGCTGCTCGCGATCATGGCCAGCATGTACGCGGTCTACCACGGCCCGCACGGGCTGAAGACGATCGCGCTGCGCGTGAACCGCATCGCGGCGCTGCTCGCCGCCGGCGTGAAGCAGCTCGGCTTCGCGACCGTCAACGACACGTTCTTCGACACGCTGACGATCGACACCGGCGCGCGCACCGCGCAGGTTCACGAATTCGCGAAGGGCAAGCGCATCAACCTGCGCCGCGTGAGCGACACGCAAGTCGGCGTGTCGGTCGACGAAACGACGACGCGCGACGACCTCGCCGATCTCCTCGCCGTGTTCGCGCAGGCCGCAGGCGGCACCGCGCCGGCCGTCGACGCGCTGGACGCGGGCCTCGCCGGCGTCGCCGCGCTGCCGGCCGGCCTCGAGCGCACGAGCGCGTACCTGACGCACCACGTGTTCAACCGCCACCATTCCGAAACCGAAATGCTGCGCTACCTGCGCAGCCTGTCGGACAAGGATCTCGCGCTCGACCGCTCGATGATCCCGCTCGGCTCGTGCACGATGAAGCTGAACGCGACGTCGGAAATGCTGCCCGTCACGTGGCCCGAATTCGGCCAGATCCACCCGTTCGCGCCGGCCGACCAGACCGTCGGCTACCGCGAGATGATCGACCAGCTCGAGCAGATGCTCGTCGCGGCCACCGGCTACGCGGCCGTGTCGCTGCAGCCGAACGCGGGCTCGCAGGGCGAGTACGCGGGCCTGCTGATCATCCACGCGTATCACGCATCGCGCGGCGAGAGCCACCGCGACATCTGCCTGATCCCGGCGTCCGCGCACGGCACGAACCCGGCATCCGCGCACATGGCCGGCATGAAGGTCGTGGTCGTCGCGTGCGACGCGCAGGGCAACGTCGACATCGCCGACCTGAAGGCCAAGGCCGACGAGCATTCGAAGGACCTCGCGGCGATCATGATCACGTATCCGTCGACGCACGGCGTGTTCGAGCAGAACGTCCGCGAAATCTGCGAGATCGTCCATGCGCACGGCGGCCAGGTGTACGTCGACGGCGCGAACATGAACGCGATGGTCGGCCTGACCGCGCCGGGCCAGTTCGGCGGCGACGTGTCGCACCTGAACCTGCACAAGACCTTCTGCATCCCGCACGGCGGCGGCGGCCCGGGCGTCGGCCCGGTCGCAGTCGGCGCGCACCTCGCGAAGTTCCTGCCGAACCAGCGTTCGACCGGCTACTCGCGCGACGAAAGCGGCATCGGTGCGGTGTCGGCCGCCCCGTACGGCTCGGCGTCGATCCTGCCGATCTCGTGGATGTACATCGCGATGATGGGCGCGAAGAACCTGACCGCCGCGACGGAAACCGCGATCCTCAACGCGAACTACATCGCGAAGCGCCTCGCGCCGCACTACCCGGTGCTGTACTCGGGCCCGGGCGGGCTGGTCGCGCACGAATGCATTCTCGACCTGCGTCCGATCAAGGATTCGAGCGGCATCAGCGTCGACGACGTCGCGAAGCGCCTGATGGACTACGGCTTCCACGCGCCGACGATGAGCTTCCCGGTGCCGGGCACGCTGATGGTCGAGCCGACCGAATCGGAATCGCAGGAAGAACTCGACCGCTTCATCGCCGCGATGATCGCGATCCGCGAGGAAATCCGCGCGGTCGAGGAAGGCCGCGCCGACCGCGAGGACAACCCGCTGCGTCACGCACCGCACACGGCGGCCGTCGTCACCGCGAACGAATGGCCGCACGCGTACTCGCGCGAGCAGGCTGCGTACCCGGTCGCATCGCTCGGCACGAACAAGTACTGGCCGCCGGTCGGCCGCGCGGACAACGCCTACGGCGACCGCAACCTGTTCTGCTCGTGCGTGCCGATGTCGGAATACGCATAACGCACGCCAGGCCCGGAGCCGTCCGATGGCAGTCGCACCGCACGCAACTCCGTGTTGCGTGCGGTTTTTGCATGCGCCGCCCGAACCGGTGCGCGTTCGTCCGCCAATCCGGCTAACATCACACGCGATCCAGCCAATGAAGGAGTTCCGCATGGTGCGTCCGATGTTTCCGGGCCCTGGTGCAATGCAGAGTCGGCCGCGCACGCGCCGGTTCGTGCCGATGCTCGTCGCGTCGCTGTCGTTTGCCGCCGCCGGCCTCGGCGCGGCCGGCAGCGCGCGCGCGGCGATGAATTTCTGCGCGGCGCCGGCACTGCAGGCGAGCGAGACGACCCAGGCCGAGCCGGGCGTGCAGGCGCTGATCCGCAGCGTCGACGCGCGCATCGGCGAGCAGCCGAAGGCGATGGCGCGCGTGCACACCGAGGGCACGCTGCCGCACGAAGGCATCTACGACCAGAGTGCCGCCGCGCTGAAGGACATGGACCTGATGCGCGACGCGGCGCTCGCGTGGCGCGTGACGAACGCGCCGCGCTACCTGCAGCTCGTCGACCGCTTCCTTTCCGCGTGGGTCGCGACCTACCAGCCGAGCTTCAACCCGATCGACGAGACGCGCTTCGAAAGCCTGATCGTCGCGTACGACATGACCGCGAGCGCGCTGCCGGTGAAGACCCGCAACGCGACGGCGGCGTTCATCGCGAAGCTCGGCGCCGGTTATGTCGCGCAGATCGACGCGCAGAAGCGCCCGCTCGCCGGCACCTGGCGCAACAACTGGCAGAGCCACCGGATCAAGCTGATCGCGCTGTCCGCGTTCACGCTCGGCGACCGCAGGATGATGAACGCCGCGCAGCGGCTGTTCGTCGAGCATCTTGCCGACAATATCGGCCCGGACGGCAAGACGTGGGACTTCGAGGAGCGCGATGCGCTGCACTATGCGGTGTACGACCTTCAACCGCTGGTGACGGCCGCGCTCGCCGCGCGCCGCTTCAACCGCAACTGGCTGCGCGAACGGGGCGCGAACGGCGCGACGCTCGCGGCCGCGCTCGACTGGCTCGTGCCGTACGCGCTCGGCGAGAAAACCCACGAGGAATTCGTGAATTCGCCGGTGCCGTTCGACGCGAAGCGCCGCGAGGCCGGCCTGCCGGGCTACACGGGGCAGTGGGACCCGAAAAACGCCACGGAACTCTTTCATCTGGCCGCGCGGCTCGACGGGCGCTATGCCCGCGTCGCGCAGCAGCTTTCCCCAACGCCGCCCGCATGGCTCGCCGCGTGCCTGCCATTGCAGGCGCGCTAGCACTACTCTTAAAGCAAGGCAGGTATCGAAATGGCAGTCAGCGTGTTTGACCTCTTCAAGATCGGCATCGGTCCGTCCAGTTCGCATACGGTCGGACCGATGCGCGCGGCGCTGATGTTCGTGCAGGGCCTCGAGCGCGACGGGCAGCTCGACGCGACCGCGAGCGTGAAGGTCGAGCTGTACGGCTCGCTCGGTGCCACCGGCAAGGGCCACGGCACCGACCGCGGCGTGATGCTCGGCCTGCTCGGCGACGCGCCCGACACCGTCGATCCCGAAACCATCGACGCGCGGCTGGAAGACGTCCGCAAGTCGAAGCAGCTCGCGCTGCTCGGCACGCATCCGGTGCCGTTCGTGCTGAAGGAGAACATCGCGTTCTACCGCCAGGCGCTGCCCGAGCATCCGAACGGGATGAAGCTGCGCGCATCCGACGCGAACGGCGCGGTGCTGGTCGAGCGCACGTACCTGTCGGTCGGCGGCGGCTTCGTCGTGACGGCCGGTGCACCGAACACGAAGGTGCTGAGCGCGGCCGAGCAGATGACGCACCCGTTCCGCACCGGCGCGGAGCTGCTCGCGCTGACCGAATCGACCGGCAAGTCGATCGCGCAGCTGATGTGGGAAAACGAGCGCGCGTGGCACACCGAGGAAGAGACGCGCGACGGGCTGCTGAAGATCTGGGCCGTGATGCAGTCGTGCGTGTCGCGCGGCTGCGGGATCGGCAACCCCGAGGCCGACGGCAACCTGCCCGGCCCGTTCCAGGTCAAGCGCCGCGCGCCGCAGCTGTACCGCACGCTGACGGGAAGCCCGGAGCGCGCGCTGCAGGACCCGCTGTCGATGATCGACTGGATCAACCTGTACGCGATCGCGGTCAACGAGGAAAACGCGGCCGGCGGCCGGGTCGTCACCGCGCCGACCAACGGCGCGGCCGGCATCATCCCGGCCGTGCTGCACTACTACACGCGCTTCACGCCCGGCGCGAACGAACAGGGCGTGATCGACTTCCTGCTGACGGCCGCCGCGATCGGCATTCTTTACAAGCTCAACGCGTCGATCTCGGGCGCGGAAGTCGGCTGCCAGGGCGAAGTGGGCGTCGCCTGCTCGATGGCGGCCGGCGCGCTCGCGGCCGTGCTCGGCGGCACGCCGCACCAGGTCGAGAACGCGGCCGAGATCGGGATGGAGCACAACCTCGGCCTCACCTGCGACCCGGTCGGCGGGATGGTGCAGATCCCGTGCATCGAGCGCAACGCGATGGCGTCGGTGAAGGCCGTCAACGCGGCGCGCATGGCGCTGCGCGGCGACGGCTCGCACTACGTGTCGCTCGACTCCGTGATCAAGACGATGCGCGAGACGGGCGCCGACATGAAGACGAAGTACAAGGAAACGTCGCGCGGCGGGCTGGCGGTGAATATCGTCGAGTGCTGAACGCCCCCGGGCCCATCGCTTCGCGCCAGGCCCCCGAGGGGCTTATTCCCCAAAGGGCCTCACTTCGAGGCGGAGAACCTGGAGCGACCCCGCTTTTTCTTGAGAGCGCCATGCATCACGGCCACTGCCGCCGCGCATGCAATACGCGGAGAATCTCCACGATGTTGTCGGCCGTCCGGATGCGATACACGAGCACGTAGTTCGGCGCGACCACCAGCTCGCGCGTGCCCGCCACGCGCCCTTGCCGATACAGCTCGGCGCGCGCGGGCAATGCCGCAGCCCGCTCCTCCAGCCGCTCGTCCAGCTCGAGCGCGGCCAGCGGGTCGTCCCGGCCGATGTAGTCCATGATCGCGGCGCGGTCCTCGCACGCCTTCGGATGCCAATGCAGCGCGAGGGTCAAGCAGCATTACCCCGCTTGCCCGCGATCCGTTGGCGCAGCGCGGCACGGCGCGACGCGAACTCCGCGCTGACCTCGGCATCGGGAATCGACGGGCGCGGATCGTCCAGCGCCTGCTGCACCTGCTCGCGAAACCAGCGGTCGTGGACAGCCGCTTCATGGGCCGCTTTCAGCGCGGCCGCACGATCGGGCCGGGTCGCCCGGCCGGCTGCATCCGGGTCGAAATCCGACGCGTCCACATCGAACCGGCTGATGCCGATATCGCGCAGAAACCCGACCAGCGTTTCAAAACGGCGGAACACGCGCACGTCGCCGCGCTTGGCCGACAGGAGCCGTTCGCTTGCGCCGCAACGGGCCGAAACGGCCCAGCCGTTGCCGCAGCCGATCACACGCGCGGCGCGCACGGCGCCGGCCTCGACGAGCTGGACGAGCGTCTTTTGATCGATCGTTTCGGTTGCCATGATGGATCCTCGATCCCGTGAGTCATTCCCGGAAATTTTACTATTGAACGGCCTCCCGATTTATTGTTATTCGGGAAACACGACATCGATGATCGAGACCCGTATTCACCTCGACATCCGCAGCCCTCAATTCTCCCTGTCGAGCGATCACGCACAAGCTGCCCTTTCGGCCAACCGCAACCGGTCAACGCGGGCGACGCGCCGTCCGAATCCCTCCGTGTTCCGACACTTTTCACCGGCCGGCGTACCGGCGCCCCACCGACAGGCGTAAGCTGTACGTCCCGCTACCCAGGGAGACGGCAGCCCATGTCGCATTCCAAGGATCTCGAGCCGCGCGCCACCACCGGTGCGCGACTGCTCGTCGATGCGTTGCTCGCCAATCACGTCGAACGCGTGTTCTGCGTGCCGGGCGAGAGTTTCCTCGCCGTACTCGATGCGCTGGCGGACGACACCGCGCGCATCCAGACGGTCGTCTGCCGTCACGAGGCGGCCGCCGCGAACATGGCCGAGGCCGTCGGCAAGCTGACCGGCCGCCCCGGCATCGCGTTCGTCACGCGCGGGCCCGGCGCGACGCATGCGTCGATCGGCGTGCACACCGCGTTCCAGGATTCGACGCCGATGATCCTGTTCGTCGGCCAGTGCGCGCGCGAGCACCTCGACCGCGAAGCCTTCCAGGAAATCGACTACCGCCGGATGTTCGGCCAGATGGCGAAATGGGTCGCACAGATCGACGATCCGCGCCGCATCCCCGAATACCTGAGCCACGCGTTCCACGTCGCGATGTCGGGCCGGCCCGGCCCGGTCGTGCTCGCGCTGCCGGAAGACGTGCTGTCCGAAGCGTGCGCGCCGCAGCCCGTCGTGCCGGCCGCGAAACGCGTCGCCGCCGCGCCGTCGGCCGCGCAGATCGACGAGCTGCGCGAGCGGCTCGCGCGCGCGGAACGGCCGTTCGCGATCATCGGCGGCAGCGGCTGGACGCCCGGCGCGTGCGCGAACCTGCGCACCTTCGTCGAGCGCTGGCAACTTCCGGTCGCGTGTGCGTTCCGCTACCAGGACACGATCGACAACGCGCACCCGAACTACGCGGGCGACGTCGGGCTCGGGATCAATCCCGCGCTTGCGAAGCGCATCCGCGACGCCGACCTGCTGCTCGTGATCGGGCCGCGCCTCGGCGAAGCGACGACCGGCGGCTACACGCTGCTCGACATCCCGAAGACGCGCCAGACGCTGATCCACGTGCACCAGGGCGCGGACGAGCTTGGCCGCGTGTATGCGGCCGACCTGCCGATCGTGTCGGGGATGCCCGAGATCGCCGCGCCGCTCGCCGCGCTCGAACCGCCCGAGCGCCCCGCGTGGGCCGGCGCGGCCGCCGATGCGCATCGTGCGTACCTCGCATGGCACGCGCCGCTGCCGATGCCCGGCGACGTCCAGCTCGGCGACGTGATGGTGCAGTTGCGCGAGCGCCTGCCGCACGACGCGATCCTGACCAACGGCGCCGGCAACTATGCGATCTGGCTGCATCGCCACTTCGCGTACCGGCACTACCGCTCGCAGCTCGCGCCGACGAGCGGCGCGATGGGCTACGGGATCCCGGCCGCGCTCGCCGCGAAATCGCTGTACCCGTCGCGAACCGTCGTCGCGCTCGCGGGCGACGGCTGCTTCATGATGGCCGGCAACGAGCTTGCCACCGCGATGCAGTACGGGCTGAACATCGTCGCGATCGTCGTCAACAACGGGCATTTCGGCACGATCCGCATGCATCAGGAGCGCAACTACCCGGGCCGCGTGCACGGCACGGGGCTCACGAATCCCGATTTCGCCGCGTATGCGCGCGCGTTCGGCGCGCATGGCGAGACGGTCGAGCGCACCGCCGATTTCGCGCCCGCGCTCGAGCGCGCGTTGACCTGCGGGTTGCCCGCGCTGATCGAGATCCGCATCCCGCAGGACGCCAGCACGCCGGCCGCGACGCTCGAACAGATCCGCGAGCAGGGCCGCCGCGCGCGCGGCGGATGACGGTGGAAATGCGCACCGCGCCGCCCGTCGCCGCGCTGTCGCACGACGACGCGCTCGCGCTCCCCGGCACGCTGCTCGCGCCCGACGGCACGCTCGTCGCGCCGTACGACATCGAACACGGCGATGCCCGCGCCGTCGGCCACGTGCCGGCCGCGGCCGCGCTCGGCCTGCTGCACGCCGCGCACCAGCCGTTCCGGCTCGACTACGACGGTGTGCGGCATGTGCATGTGATCAACGGGATGGGCGTCACGCTCGGCGATTCGGTGATCGGGCTGACCGCGCTCGCCGCGCTGCGCGCAGCGCACGCGGGCCTGCGCTTCACGGTGTACCGGCCGGCCCGCGCGCCGCGCTATGTCGATGCGCTGTATGCGCTCGCGGCCGATATCGTCGCGCCGTCGCGCGCGCTGCCGTGCGCCGTCGACGCGCTGCCCGCGGACGCGCCGTGCATCGACGTCGGCAATCACCTGTACTGGCCCGCATTCGCACGGTTGCCGATGATCGATTTCTTCCTCGACGCGCTCGGTGTCGATCCGGCCGCCGTGCCGGCCGCCGCGAAGCGCAACCGCTGGCTCGCGCGGCTGCCGCTGCCCGCGCTGCCGGCCGCATGGCAGCGGCCGTACGTGCTGTTCTGTCCGAGCGCGAGCACCGCGGTGCGCAGCGTGCCGCCCGCGCTGCGCGCGGCGTTCGTGGAGCGGCTCGCGCAACGCTACGGGCTGCCGGTGGCCGGGTTCGGGCCCGTCGCACATCCGGCCTACACCGACGTGAGCGGCAACGCGACCGACACCGCGCGCTTCATCGCTTGGGTCAAGGGTGCAAGGCTGCTGTTCGCGCCGGACACGGCCGCGCTGCATCTCGCCGATGGTTTCGACGTGCCGACGCTCGCGTGTTTCACGACGATCGGGCCGGCGCTGCGCGTGCGCGACTATCCGCATTGCGTGGCGGTCGAACTCGACGTGCCGGCCGAATTGCGCGGGCTGCATCGCAGCGAGCGGCCGGACGATCTCGCGGCGATCGAAGCCGCGTATCGCGCGTTCGACTGGGATGCGCTCGCGTGGCCGGCGCCGCGCGAAGCGGCCGCGTCAACCGGATAAGAAAACAGGACGCGGCAGCCAGCCGGAAGGCCGGCGCCGCCGCCGTCACCCCGCCGCGACCATCACCGCGCGGTCGCGCAGCGTCTCCGACGGCCGCTTGCCGAACAGCCGCCGGTAATCGGTCGCGAACTGGCTGAGATGCCAGAAGCCCCACGCCTCCGCGACGTCCTGCACCGAGCCGGCCGCGCGGCCGCACAGGTCGCGCCGCGCGCCGTTCAGCCGCAGCGTGCGCAGATAGGTCGCGGGCGCCATCCCGAGCACATCCTGGAAGCAGTACTGCAGCGTGCGCCGGCTCACGTGCAACTGCTCGCACAGCTCGGGCACGCCGACCGGGCGCGTGCGGTGCGCGAGCACGTAGTCGCGCGCCTGTTCGACGATCCAGCGGCGTGTCGACGGCGCACGGCCGGCGCCGTCGTCGCCCGGTTGCGCGCATGCATCGAACAGTGCGGCCAGCACCTCGGCCTGCAGGTCGTCGCGCTGCGCATCGGGCAGCGGGCCGGTCACGGCCACCGCGCCATCGAGCCGGCGGCCGAGCAGCGCGCACAGGCGCGCGAGCCGCGCATCGCCGACCTGCATCACGCACTGCGTGAACAGCCGCTCGTCGAGCGCGCAGCGTTCGACCTCCTCCGCATAGCGGCGCAGCACATCACCGCGCACGACGACGCCGTAGATCGAGAACTGCGCGGGCGTCAGCAATTCGAATTCGACATTGCCGGGCCGGAACGCAAGCGCGCCGGGCCCGATGCGGCATGCGTCGACACGCGCCGTGCTGTCGCACACGAGCGGAATGCCGAACCAGTACGCATCGCCGCGCACCTCGCATGCCTGGCGCAGCAGGTGGCTCGTCGATTCGCGAAACAGCTTCATCGTGTCGAGCGGCAGCTCGGTCAGCGTGCCGACGAAGCGGCCGGCCGCGAGCTGGTCGTAGGTCTGCCGCCAGCCGATCAGGTTGCGCGCCTGCTCGTCCGCGTCGTGCGCGACGCTGACGACGGCCTGCCCGGCCGGTGCGTCGTCGCCTTGCGCGTTGCGACGCGTGTCTTCGGCCGTCGGTTCTTCGATACTCGCCACGTGTTGGTCCATCGTGTTCTCCCTCACCTGCCCGGAACCGCGCCTGTCACGCAATTCCCGTGCCGAACCGCGCGGCCCGGCGAACAACCCGTCATTTCACACTGCCCGGCCGGTGCGCGCGATGCGGGCGCACCCGAAGACGGCGTGCCGCGCACGCCGCCGGTGCGATCCGCGCTGCGACCGCGCATATCCACCGCCGCCGGCTACCCGACTACCCGCTACCCGCGCTACCCGGCCGGCTTCAGCCGCACGACCCGCGTGCCGCAGTTGCCAAAGGCCTGCGCAACCGCCAGCTCGACGATCGCACTGCCTGCCGGCCAGGGCGCCGCATCCGTTTCGGGCAATTCGGCACGCAGCGTCGCGCGGCCGTTGATCCGGTAGCGGATGCCGCGCACGAAATCGACGAACAGCAACCCGACACCGCTGCCGTCGCACGCTGCCGCGTCGATCCGGCTGCCGTCGCCGCGGGCGGGCAACGCAAACCGCAGCGTCTTCGTGTCGACCACGCGGACGACGGGCAGCAGGTCGCCGTTCGCGTCGCGCAGGCTCTGCACGATGTCGCACGTCACGGATGCGCGTCCGCCGCATGCGGCGCCGACGAACATGAACGGCTGCGATTCGACGAACTGCCGCACGCCGATGCTCACGCGCGTCGTGACGACGTCGCTCATCCGCTCGGCTTCGTCGGCCACGCCGAAGCGGTGCTGCGCGTCGAGTTCGCCCGCGTGGAATACGGGGTGGCGCGGAAAGGATCGGGGCGGTTCTGCCATGCCGGTTCTCGTTACACGCTTCGGCGCACCGTGCCGCCGCGAACGCGCGGCTGCCGGTATCGTTTCCGGCGCTGGCCGCGACGATGCGCGGCCAGCGCCGGGGGTCGGATATCGAAGTCGAACATGGCGAAGCGCCGGGTGACCGGATGGCCGGTAGTCCGCGCATCGCAACCGCGTGTGCGCCGCTCGACGGCCGGGAAATCGTCACCCGGCCGTCGAACGTTCAACGCAGCCCGCGCATCGCGCGTGTCACCGCCGAACACCGGCAACCGTACGGCCGGCACTGCTCTGCCGACCGGCCGGCCCCGGCGCTTCGCCACTGCGTTGACGACCAGGTCAGAAGAACCCGAGCGCCTCGGCCTGGTAGCTGACCAGCAGGCACTTCGTCTGCTGATAGTTCGACAGCGCCATCTTGTGCGTCTCGCGGCCGATCCCCGACTGCTTGTAGCCGCCGAACGCCGCGTGCGCGGGGTACAGGTGGTAGCAGTTGGTCCACACGCGGCCGGCCTCGACCTCGCGGCCCATCCGGTACGCACGCGTGCCGTTGCGCGTCCACACGCCCGCGCCGAGCCCGTAGAACGTGTCGTTCGCGAGTTCGATCGCTTCCTGCTCGTCCTTGAACGTCATCACCGATGCGACCGGCCCGAAGATCTCTTCCTGGAACACGCGCATCTTGTTGTTGCCGAGCAGCATCGTCGGCTTCACGTAGTAGCCCGTGTCGAGGCCGGCGGCCGGCGCCGTGCGTTCGCCGCCCGTCAGGCATTGCGCGCCTTCGCCGCGGCCGATGTCGATGTACGACAGGATCTTGTCGAGCTGCTGCTGCGACGCCTGCGCGCCGATCATCGTCTGCATGTCGAGCGGGTGGCCGGACTTGATGCGCTCGACGCGAGCGACGGCCTTCTCGATGAAGCGCTCGTAGATCGATTCCTGGATCAGGATGCGCGACGGGCACGTGCACACTTCGCCCTGGTTCAGCGCGAACATCGCGAGCCCTTCGAGCGCCTTGTCGAGGAACGCGTCGTCCTGGTCGAGCACGTCGGCGAAGAAGATGTTCGGGCTCTTGCCGCCCAGTTCGACCGTCGACGGGATCAGGCTCTCGGCCGCCGCGCGCAGGATGTGCTTGCCGACCGGCGTCGAGCCCGTGAACGCGATCTTCGCGATCCGCTTGCTGGTCGCGAGCGCCTCGCCCGCTTCCTTGCCGAAGCCGTTCACGATGTTGATCGTGCCGGCCGGGAACAGGTCGCCGATCAGTTCCATCAGCACGAGCACCGACGCAGGCGTCTGCTCGGCCGGCTTCATCACGACGCAGCAGCCGGCCGCGAGCGCCGGCGCGAGCTTCCACGCGGCCATCAGCAGCGGGAAGTTCCACGGGATGATCTGGCCGACGACGCCGAGCGGCTCGTGGAAGTGGTACGCGACGGTGTTGTCGTCGATTTCGGAGATGCCGCCTTCCTGCGCGCGGATGCAGCCCGCGAAGTAGCGGAAGTGGTCGATCGCGAGCGGCAGGTCGGCCGCCATCGTCTCGCGCAGCGGCTTGCCGTTGTCGATCGTCTCGGCCACGGCCAGCAGCTTCAGGTTCTTTTCCATCCGGTCGGCGGCGGCGAGCAGCAGGTTCGCGCGCTCGGCCACGGACGTCTTGCCCCACTTGCGGCGCGCGGCATGCGCGGCATCGAGCGCCAGCTCGATATCGTCGGCGCCCGAGCGCGGGATGCGGCAGAACGGCTGGCCGTTGATCGGCGACACGTTCTCGAAATACTCGCCCTTCACCGGCGCCACCCACTTGCCGCCGATGTAGTTGTCGTACTGCTGACGGTACGGGTATTCGACGTCGAGGCCCAGTTGCTTCAGGTCAAACGGGTTCATACATGTCTCCTGTTCATCGTGCTTGTGTCAGTACAGCGCCGGTTGGATCGCGCTGCACCCGTTTACGCAACATGCGTGCCAAACGGACGGGAGCGGAACGAAAGCACGACGACCACGGCCGGCCCGCGTGCGCGCGGTGCCGTGTTCACGCATGCAGCACGGCGGGTGTGCCGATTCGGAACACCGCGATGGCGCAGCGACGTGGCCGGTGTTCGGATTTTCCACAGTGGCTGTGCCGGACGGCACCGGTACGTGGGCCGCGACGCGTGGCATGTCGCTTGCGTGCGAATCGCGCATCCACACGCAGCGGCGTTCGCGTCGACCGACACCATGAGCGACTCCGGCCCCCTGACCGACGATGCAATCGCGTCCATCCGCGAGCAGGCGTTCCTGATCGTCGCGACCGCCGAGGCGGCGGGCAACAGCGACTGCTCGTACCGCGGCCGCCAGCCGCGCGCCGACGGTTCGTTCGAGCCGCTCGTCGACGTCCCCGACTGCCGCACGCTCGTGCTGCCCGACTTCGCGGGCAACAACCTGTTCAACACGATCGGCAACCTGCTCGTGAATCCGGCCATCGCGCTGCTGTTCGTCGATTTCATGCGCCAGACGACCTGGCTCGTGCAGGGCCGCGCGACGATCGACGAGGATGCGGGAAGCCGCGCGCATCTGTGGCCCGATGCGCGGCGCTATGTGGTGATCGAGGTGGAGCACGCGCAGGTGCGCGCGGATGCGGCGCTGCCGCCGCTCGTGCTGGCGTGACGTGACGCGTTTGGCGGATCGTCGGCGCGCGAAGGTGGTGATGCAGCGCTGCACGGGAGCTCCGGCTGCCATCGCCAAAGCGCCCATGCGCAACGACGCGACGCTCAACGCCCGTGCGTCTCCGCGCAGACCGGTTCGATCCGGCTGCGCGTGGGCACGTCGGCTGGCGCATGCCCGTCCGCGTCGTCGCCCGCTTCAACCGCCGGCCGCCCACCGAGAAACGCGAACACCACCACCGCGCACAGCACCGTGACGACGGCCAGCCCGGTCAGCAACCGATCAAACGCGTGCGTATAACTCGCGAGCAGCGCCGCATGACCGACGCCCGGCAACGCAGCAGCCGCGCCCGCCAGATCGCCGGTCGCGAGCCGCGCGGCCGCACGCAGCGTCGCGTCGGGCGTGCCGGCGACACCAGCCGCCTGCCGCAGCCCGGTCTGCGCGAGCGCGGCCAGCACCGCGCCGACGATCGCGAGCGCGATCCCCTCGCCGGCCACGCGCGTCGTGCTGAAGATCCCCGTCGCCATCCCCGCGCGCTCCTTCGGCACGACGCTCACCGACAGCCCGTCCATCAGCCCCCACGGCATCCCTGCGCCGACGCCGATCGCGAGCATCGGCGCGATCGCCGCCGGCCCCGCACCGCCGCGCAACGCGACGCCCAGCCACACGAGACCGCCCGCCGCGACCACCAGCCCGAGCGCCGAGATCACGCCGGCCGACAGCCAGCGCGTGAGCGTCGCCGCGACGAACGGCACGACGAGCATCGGCGCGGAGATCGCGAGCATCAGCCAGCCGGCGTCGATCTCGCTGAAGCCGTCGATGCCGATGAAGCGCAGCGGCAGCACGACGAGCAGCACGATGTAGCAGCAGCAGGTCGACACCGGCAGCACCTGCACGCCGACGAAGCGCGCGATGCGGAACAGCGACAGGTCGAGCATCGGCCGCGCGACGCGCGTCTCGATCATCACGAACGCGCATGCGCCGAGCGCCGCACCGGCCAGCAGCACGATCACGAGCGTGCTCGTCCAGCCGCGCGCGGGCGCCTCGATCACGCCGAACGTGAACAGCGTCAGCGCGGCGGTAAACGCGGCCGTGCCGGGCCAGTCGAGCCCGGTCGCGTGCGGGTCGCGCGACTCGCGCATGCGCGGCAGCCCGAACCCGAGCGACAGCACGCCGGCCACCGCGCTCGTGACGAAGATCGCGCGCCAGCCGTAATGCCCGATCAGGGCGCCGGCCAGCACGGGCCCGAACGCGAGCCCGATGCCGAAGGTCGTGCCGAGCAGGCTGAACGCGCGCGTGCGCGCCGCGCCGTCGAATTCCTGCGCGAGCGCGGCCGTACCGCCCGCGAGCGCCGCGGCTGCCGCGAGCCCTTGCGCGCCGCGCAGCAGGTCGACCGCGAGCATCGACGGTGCGAACGCAAGCGCAACCGACATCAGCGTGAAACCGCCGACGCCGATCGCGAACAGCCGCTTGCGGCCGAACTGGTCGGCCAGCGCGCCGGCCGCCATCAGGCAGCTGCCGAACGCGAGCATGAACGCGTTGGTGATCCAGTTCATCGCGACCGTGCCGCCGTGCAAGTCGCGGCCGATCGCCGGCGTCGCGACCGCGCCGCCCGAAAACGACAGCGGCAGCGCGACGGCGGCCATGCAGACGGCGGCCAGCACCCACGCGCGCCGCCGCGCCGAAACCGCCGATACGGCTGAAAACGGGTGATCCATCATCGCTCCTCGAAACGCCGGCGCGGATGCGCCGCCAGAGCGACAGAAGATAAATCCGATTCAATCCGCGAAAAACCACGCGAAGTTCCAGATATAACGGACTAGAATTCCGCAATTCACTCGGCCGCGCCCGTCGGCGCATGCACTTCGATTCGATGGAAAACCTGACCGGCATCGTCGCCTTCGTCCGCACCGCCGACGCGCTGAGCTTCGTCGCGGCCGGCCGCGCGCTCGGCATCTCGGCGTCGGCGGTCGGCAAGACGATCGCAAAGCTCGAGCAGTCGCTTGGCGTGCGCCTGTTCAACCGCACGACGCGGCGCGTCACGCTCACTGAAGAGGGGCGGCACTTCTACGAACGCTGCCAGCGGATCCTCGAGGATTTCCGCGATGCCGAAGCGACCGTGACGGCATCGGCGCAGCGCCCGCGCGGCAAGCTGCGCGTGAGCCTGCCGGTGATCGGCTACCGCTTCCTGCTGCCCGTGCTGCCCGAGTTCCGGCAGCGCTATCCGGATGTCGAGCTCGATCTCGATTTCAACGACCGGATGGTCGACGTCGTCGAAGGCGGCTTCGATGCGGTGATCCGCAGCGGCCCGCTGTCGGATTCGAGCCTGATGTCGCGGCGGCTCGGCCCGTTCGCGTTCGTGCTGTGCGCAACGCCCGCGTATCTCGCGCAGGCCGGCACGCCGCGCACGCCGCGCGATCTCGAAGCGCACGAATGCGTGCGCTACTGCTTCCCGACCACCGGCAAGCTGCAGGACTGGGCGCTCGCGGCCGACGACGGCACGCCGCTGAAGCTGCGCACCGCGATGACCTGCAACAACATGGAAGCGCTGCGCGGCACCGTGCTCGCGGGGCTCGGCATCGGCTACATGCCCGATTTCCTCGCGCGCGACGCGCTCGAACACGGCGCGCTCGTCACCGTGCTCGACGACTTCCGGATCGCGCCGGGGCAGTTCTCGATCGTGTGGCCGTCGAGCCGGCAGTTGTCGCCGAAGCTGCGCGTGTTCGTCGATTTCCTGTGCGAGCGGCTGTTCAGGTAGCCGCCCCACGCGCAGTCGCGCACCGCGCTGTCACGCCGCGCCGATCCGCTCCGCTTCCGCCGGCGGCAGCAGCGCGTCGCTGTCGTCCTTCAGCCCGACGCCCGTCAGCTGGAGCCTGCGCGCATGCGTCATCAGGTAATGCAGCTTGTGCGCGGCGGCCGCGTGCGGCAGCCCTTCGGGCCGCACGTTCGAGATGCAGTTGCGCAGCGCATCGTGGCAGCCGACCTTCGGCGCCCACGTCAGGTACACGCCGAGGCTGTCCGGCGAGCTGAGCCCCGGCCGTTCGCCGATCAGCATCGCAACCACCTTCGCGCGCAGCAGCTCGCCGATCTCGTCGCCGAGCGCAACGCGCGCCTGCTTCGCGACCACCACCGGGCCGATCCGCCAGCCGTCCGCGTCGAGCCTTGGGCGCACCGCCTGCAGCAGCGGCAGCGCCTGCTTCGCGGCCGCGAACGCCGACAGCCCGTCGCCGACCACGAACACGACGTCGGGCGCCTCGTCGAGCGCCGCGCCGTAACCGGCCAGCAGCCCGCGGCTGTCGTCCGACAGCTTGCGGCCGAGATCGGGCCGGCGCAGGTAGTGGTCGCGGTCCGGCGCAGCGCTCTGCACGCCGAGCGTCGGCAGCAGGCCGGCCGCCTCGATCTCGCGCCGCAGCGCGTCCGCATCGAGCGGCTGGTGCACGGCATCGCGCGCCTGCGCGTGCGACAGGTTGAAGGCCAGCAGCGGCGCGGTCGGCAGGCTGTTACCCGCGCGGCCGAGCGCGATCCGCGCGTTCGTGAACGACTTCAGCTGACCCCACGGATTCTTTTCGACGGCATCGCTCATGCTGACAACCCCATCCAGTCGTTCGCGCCGGCCAGAAGCGGCACGCGGGCCGACGCGGCGCGCAGCGCGCCGTGCGAATCGGCGATCTCCATCGTCTCCAGCCACTCCTCGAACTCCGGCGCGCGGCGC
The DNA here is from genome assembly GCF_001028665.1 of Burkholderia pyrrocinia. Lineage (NCBI taxonomy): Bacteria > Pseudomonadati > Pseudomonadota > Betaproteobacteria > Burkholderiales > Burkholderiaceae > Burkholderia > Burkholderia pyrrocinia. The sequence goes on along the minus strand of NZ_CP011503.1, from coordinate 1,459,035 downwards.
AGGCCGAGCACCTCGCGCACATAGAGCTGATCATGGAACGACGTGCTCTGGTAGTTCAGCATCACGTCGTCCGCGCCCGGAATCCCCATGATGAAGTTGATGCCGGCCGCGCCGAGCAGCGTCAGCAAGGTATCCATGTCGTCCTGGTCGGCTTCCGCGTGGTTCGTGTAGCAGATGTCGCAGCCCATCGGCACGCCGAGCAGCTTCCCGCAGAAGTGATCCTCGAGCCCCGCGCGGATGATCTGCTTGCCGTCGTACAGGTATTCGGGCCCGATGAAACCGACCACCGTGTTCACGAGGAACGGCTCGAACTTGCGCGCAACGGCATACGCGCGCACTTCGCAGGTTTGCTGGTCGACGCCGTGATGCGCATTCGCCGACAACGCGCTGCCCTGGCCCGTCTCGAAGTACATGAGATTGTTGCCGACGGTGCCGCGCTTCAGCGACAACGCGGCCTCATGCGCCTCGCCGAGCAGCGCGAGCGAGATTCCGAAGCTCGCGTTCGCCTTCTCGGTGCCCGCGATCGACTGGAACACGAGATCGACCGGCGCGCCCTTCTCGATCGCCGCGATCGTGTTGGTCACGTGCGTGAGCACGCACGACTGCGTCGGCACGCCGTAGCGTTCGCGGAACCCGTCGATCATCGCGAGCAGCTTCATGATCGCCGCGAGGCTGTCGGTCGCCGGGTTGATGCCGATCATCGCGTCGCCGCAACCGTACATCAGCCCGTCGAGCATCGACGCGGCGATCCCCTTCACGTCGTCGGTCGGGTGGTTCGGCTGCAGCCGCACCGACATCCGGCCGGCCAGCCCGACCGTGTTGCGAAAGCGCGTGACCACGCGGCGCTTCCTTGCCGCCGCGATCAGGTCCTGGTTGCGCATCAGCTTCGACACGGCCGCGACCATCTCCGGCGTGAGGCCCGGCGCGATCCGTTCGAGCGCCGCGCCGCCGGCCGCGGGCGACAGCAGCCAGTTGCGGAAATCGCCGACGGTGAGATGCGAGATTTCCGCGAACGCGGCTGCGTCGTGATCGTCGACGATCAGGCGCGTGACCTCGTCGTCTTCATACGGGATCACCGCTTCGTTCAGGAACGCCTTCAGCGGCACGCCCGCGAGCGCGATCTTCGCGGCGACGCGCTCCTCCTCGCTCGCCGCCGCGACGCCGGCGAGCTGGTCGCCGGAACGCAGCGGGCTCGCCTTCGCGAGCAGCGTCTTCAGGTCCGCGAAGCGGTACGTGCGCGGACCGATCGTCTCCGTATAGGACATCGTGCGAGTCTCCTTGCCAAAAGCCGACGGCGCGCCCGTTCGACGGGGCGCGCCGGATGCCGTCAGGAACGGCCGTTCACGTTCGCCATGCTCATTCCTCCAGCAGCGCGTCGCCCGGCGCACTCTCGCGCTGCGAACGGGTCGCGAGGAAGTACGCGTAGCCCACCGCGAGGAAACCGAGGAACACCAGCGCGACCAGCCCGTTGAAGTACACCATCGTACCGAGACAGATGACCGCCGCAAGGATCGCGAATGCCGGGAAGATCGGGTACAGCGGTGCGCGGAACGGCCGCGCCATGTTCGGCTGCGAGCGGCGCAGCTTGAACAGCGACGCCATGCTCACGATATACATCACGATCGCACCGAACACCGACATCGTCACGATGTTCGCGGTCAGCGTCTGCCCGCCGAACTGGATCAGCTCGTCGCTGTAGATCGCCGCGATGCCGACCACGCCGCCCGCGAGAATCGCGCGATGCGGGGTCTTGAAGCGCGGATGCACCTTCCCGAGCCACTCCGGCAGGTAGCCTTCGCGAGCCAGCGCGAAGATCTGGCGCGAATAGCCGAGGATGATCCCGTGGAACGACGCGACGAGCCCGAACAGCCCCAGCCACACGAGCATGTGCATCCAGCCGCTGTTCGCGCCGACGATGTACTTCATCGCCTGCGGCAACGGGTCGTTGATGTTCGCGAGCTTGGTCCAGTCGCCCGCGCCGCCGGCGAACACCATCACGCCGATCGCGAGTGCAACGAGGGTCAGGATCCCGGCCACGTAGGCGATCGGAATCGAGCGCTTCGGGTTCTTCGCTTCCTCGGCGGCCATCGCGACGCCTTCGATCGCGAGGAAGAACCAGATCGCGAACGGGATCGCCGCGAACATCCCGTGGAATGCGCCGACGCTGAAATGATCGGCGCCCGACCAGCCGCCCTTCATGAAGTTGCTCCACGCGAAGCCCGGCGACACGACGCCCATGAACACCAGCAGCTCGAAGATCGCGAGCAGCGTGACGACGAGCTCGAACGTCGCGGCGATCTGCACGCCGACGATGTTCAGCGCCATGAACACGAGATACGCGCCCATCGCCGCGTGCTTCGGTTCGAGCCCCGGGAACTGCACGTGCAGGTACGCGCCGATCGCGAGCGCGATCGCGGGCGGCGCGAACACGAACTCGACGAGCGTCGCCGCACCGGCAAGATAACCGCCGGTCGGGCCGAATGCGCGGCGTGCATACGCGAACGGGCCGCCCGCGTGCGGGATCGACGTCGTCAGTTCGGTGAAGCTGAAAATGAAGGTCGTGTACATCGCCGCGACGAACAGCGCGGTGACGACGAAGCCCAGCGTACCGGCACTCGCCCAGCCGTAGCTCCAGCCGAAGTATTCGCCGGAAATCACGAGGCCGACCGCGATGCCCCACAGTTGCCAGGTCCCGAGCGTCTGCTGCAGCGCGGGCTGGCCGGACGACTTGGCGCCGGCGGCGGGCCGGCCATTCGACTCTGCTTTCATCGGACTCTCTCCTCAAATGCGCCGGGCCTGCCGGCCTGCGCGACTGAGAATCGATGCTAGAGAGTCATTAAACGACGTGTTATCGAAATTCGGCAAAGATCGCGGCTGACATTTCGCTGACGGAAACGCCAACCGCGGTCGTCGCGCGTGCCGTCCGGCCGCACGACGCGGCCGGGTCCCCCACGCTTACTGGCCGCCGCTGCGCTGGTTGAACCAGCGGTCGAGCAGCTTGCCGGCCGCTTCGCGGCCGCCGAGGCCGAACGACAGCGCGACGGCCACCGCGATCGCGCCGAGCACGAGGCCGAACGCGAGCTGAACGATCTCGTTCGCGATGCCCATCGCGCGCAACCCCATCGCGAACACGAGGCCGAGGATCGCGAATTGCGCGATGCGCGCGAACAGCACGCTGTGCTCGCGGTCGGCCTGCTCGATCACGCGGCGCGCGAGGCCCGCGAGCCACACGCCGATCACGAGGATCACGCCGCCCATCAGCACATGGCCGCCGAATTCGATGAACAGCGTGACAACGTCGCGCACCTGCGAGAAGCCGAGCCGGTTCGCGGCTTCGACCGACGCGAACAGCATCGCGAAGAACACGATCAGCCGCGCGACCAGCACCGACGGCTGCAGGATCCCCGAGAACACGCGTTCGACGCCGAGCACGGCCGGCAGCCCGTCGGCCCCGGCGGCTTCCAGCAGCTTCTGCGCGAGCGACGCGACGAAGCGCGCGAAGTAGAACGTGACGAGCACGATCACGATCGCCGCGACGATGTCCGGCACCGCGCCGAGGAACTGGTTCAGCATGTTGGTCGCCGGGCCCGAGATCGCGTCGATCTTCAGCGCGTCGAGCGCGGAGATCAGCGTCGGCACGAACACGAACACGTAGACGATCGTGCCGACCAGGCTCGACACGCGCACCGGCGTCGGGCTGTCGAGACGCTGCGTGAGGCGGTCGGCGCCGGCGGCGACGAGCAGGTTCGTCACGAGGCCGCGCAGCACGCGCGCGACGACCCAGCCGACGAAGCCGATCACCGCGGCCGCGAACAGGTTCGGCACGATCGCGAGCAGCTTGTCGACCATCCCCTGCACCGGCGACAGCAGGCCCGACAGCGCGAACGACGCGAGGATCGCCGGCAGGAACATCAGGATCACGAGCCAGAACAGCACGTCGCCGAGATAGCCGCTCATCGGCTGCATGCCCGCGCCTTCGGACAGCTTGTCGTCGATCTTGCTGGCCTTCAGCGCACGGTTCGCGAGGCTGCGCAGCAGCGACGCGATGAGCCACGCGATCAGCGTCAGCGCCGCGCCGCCGATCAGGTTCGGCAGGTAGTTGACGATGTGCGTGACGAGCAGCGAGAACGGATTGGAGACCGCGTACAGGTTGAGCACGTTGAAGATGCCCACCGCGGTGACGAGCAGCACGAGCCAGAACAGGCCGCCGGCGATGATCCGCTCGACATACGCGCCCTGGCCGGTGCTTTCGTTGATCCGCTGGTCGACCTTCAGCGCGTTGAGCAGGCGCAGTGCGCCGGCCCGCACCACCACCGCGATCAGCCAGCCGATCACCAGGATGCCGATCGCGCCGGCGATCTTTGGCAGATATCCGCCTAGCGTGGTCTGCAGCGACGTGATGAAGCTGGAAGCATCCATTTCTTGTTCTCCCGAAAAGCGTGGCGTTGCGATTGAACATCGACGAACTACCTGCGTACTCCGAAAAACATGTGTTGCCGCTCGAGCAACTTACCCGAGAAAAATGACGCCTTCACCCGATTTCACCGTCTTTAACTTTAGTTGTTGATCGCAGGGGGGCAAGACCCCATTTCGGCAAAATAAAAAGGGTCCGATTTATCGGCCGCTACGCATTTCCGCAAGATTTATCCATCCGGGCCGTGCTACCGTGGCGTCGGTTCTTGCCCGGACACGTCGATGACAGTCGAAACGAAAACCGACAAACCCGCGTGGATCCGCTATGCGGCCAGTGTGGCGCGCGTTCACGAGTACATCCGCGCGCACCTCGACGGCCCGCTCGACCTGAACCGGCTCGCCGAAGTCGCGTGCCTGTCGCCGTATCACTGGCAGCGCGTCTACCGGGCGCTGTACGGCGAGTCGATCGTGCTGACGGTGCGACGGATGCGGATCGTGCGTGCGTCCGAGGATCTCGTTTGCACGGCGCGGCCGATCGACGAGATAGCGCGGCGCGCGGGCTACGGGTCGACGCACGCGTTCGCCCGGGCGTTTCGCGACACATACGGCGTACCGCCCGCGCAGCACCGGCTTACGGGCGTTCACCGGCCCATCTATCCGCTACAGAGAGGAGAGGAAGACATGTTCAAGCATGAAGTCGAGATCCGGCGCCTGCCGGAACTGCGCGGCTACGCGGTGGCGCACACCGGCGCGTACATGAAGGTCGGCGACGCGTTCGCGCGGATCGGCGCGTGGGTCGGGCAACACGGGCTGATCGGCCCGGGCGCGAAGATGATCGGCATTTTCTACGACGATCCGGACACGACGCCGGAAGCGCAGTTGCGCGCGAAGGCCTGCTTCACGCCGGCCGACGGTGCGCCGGACGTCGAGCCCGTGCCGCCCGTCGAGCGCGTGACGGTAGCGGGCGGCGAATACGCGGTGCTGCTGCATACGGGGCCGTATGCGGACCTGACGACGGCCTACCAGTGGCTCTACGGCGACTGGCTGCGTCACTCGGGCCGCGAAGCCGCCGACGCGCCGCCGTTCGAGCTGTACCTCAACACGCCGATGGATGCGGCGCCGGCCGACCTGCGCACCGAGATTTACCTGCCGCTGCGCTGATCGAAGGGCCGGTGCGCCGGCCCTGAAACGAAGCGCGCCCGCCGGCGTTCACCCGCCGCCGGCCCGGATGGCAGGCACGCTCAGGCGGCCTGCGTCCCGCACCCTGGGCAGAAACGCGCGTCGGCAGCCAGCGCCGCGTGGCAGCGGCTGCAAGCCTTGCCGCGCTGCGCCGCACCGCACTGCGCACAGAAACGCGCATCCGCCGCGTTGAGCGCGCCGCAGCCCGCGCACGCAAGCTGGCTCAGCGGTACGTTGCCGCCCTGCCCACCGTTACCGTCGGCCGGCGCCTGCCAGCCCCAGCCGTAACGATCGCGGCCGCGCGCGTCGTGGCCGCCGTGTCCGTCCCGGCGCTGCCCGCCGTGATGCCCGCTGCCGCTACCGCCGCTTCCGCTGTTGCCGTGCCCGCTGCCATGGCCACCGCCGTGGCCGCCCAGGATCCGTTTCAGAAAGCTCATCGCACGCTCCTCAACGCGTGGCCTGCGCGCCGCCGAACGCCCCGGAGGACGACAGCAGCCGCAAGCCGTTGGCGACGACGATCAGGCTCGCGCCCGCGTCCGCGAATACCGCCATCCACATCGTGCCGAGCCCCGCGACCGTGAGGCCGAGGAACACGATCTTCACGCCGAGCGCGAAGCCGATGTTCTGCACCAGCACGCGGTGCGTCGCGCGCGACAGCCGCACGAACGCGGGAATCTTGCGCAGGTCGTCGTCCATCAGCGCGACGTCGGCCGTCTCGATCGCCGTGTCGGTACCCATCGCGCCCATCGCGAAACCGATGTCGGCGCGCGCGAGCGCCGGCGCATCGTTGATCCCGTCGCCGACCATCCCGACCGCGCCCGCGCCGCCGGCCGACAGTTCCTCGACCGCCGCGAGCTTGTCTTCGGGCAACTGGTTGCCGCGCGCGTCGTCGATGCCGGCCTGCTGCGCGATCGCCTGCGCGGTGTGCGGGTTGTCGCCCGTCAGCATCGCGGTGCGGATGCCGAGCGCATGCAGCTCGGCGATCGCGTCGCGGCTCGTGTCCTTGATCGTGTCGGCCACCGCGAAGATGCCGAGCACGCGCGCGTCGTCGACCAGCACCACGACGCTCTTGCCCTGCCGCTCCAGCGCGTCGAGCTTCGTTTCGAGGGCCGGCGAGCAGCGTTCGAGCTCCTCGACGAGCCGGTGGTTGCCGAGCCAGTAGCGCGCGCCGTCGATCGTGCCGCGCACGCCGCGCCCGACCAGCGCTTCGAAGTCCTGCACATCGGCGAACGCGGCCGTTCCGGCGTCGCGCGCCGCGGCCGCGATCGCCTGCGACACCGGGTGATCCGAGCGCGCGGCGAGGCTCGCGCCGAGGTGCCGGATACGCCCGGCATCGACGTCGGTCGCATGCGCGTCGAAGTCGGTCTGCACCGGCTTGCCGTGCGTGATCGTGCCGGTCTTGTCGAGCGCGAGCCACGCGAGCTTGCGCCCTTCTTCCAGATAGACGCCGCCCTTCACGAGAATCCCGCGCCGCGCCGCGGCTGCGAGCCCCGACACGATCGTCACCGGCGTCGAGATCACCAGTGCGCACGGGCACGCGATCACGAGCAGCACCAGCGCGCGATAGATCCAGTCGTGCCACGCGCCGCCCATCACGAGCGGCGGCACCACCGCGACCAGCAGCGCGACCGCGAACACGATCGGCGTGTAGACGCGCGCGAACTGGTCGACGAAGCGCTGCGTCGGCGCCTTCGCGCCCTGCGCCTCCTCGACCGCGTGGATGATCCGCGCGAGCGTCGAGTTGGCCGCGACGGCCGTCACGCGGTATTCGAACGAACCCGCTTCGTTGATCGTGCCCGCGTACACGGCGTCGCCGGCCGTCTTTTCGACAGGCAGGCTCTCGCCGGTGATCGGCGCCTGGTTGACCGTCGAGCGGCCCGCGACGACTTCGCCGTCCAGCCCGATCCGCTCGCCCGGCTTCACGCGCACGACCGCGCCAAGCGCGACCTGCGCGGCCTCGATCGTGCGCCACGAACCGTCGGCATCCTGCACGGTCGCGGTGTCCGGCGCGAGCTGCATCAGGCCCTGGATCGCATTGCGCGCACGGTCGAGCGACTTCGCCTCGATCAGCTCGGCGATCGTGAACAGCACCATCACCATCGCGGCTTCCGGCCACTGGCCGATCGCCATCGCACCCGTCACCGCGATGCTCATCAGTGCGTTGATGTTCAGGTTGCCGTTGCGAATCGCGATCCAGCCCTTCTTGTACGTGGTGAGCCCGCACGCGAGCACCGCGACGAGCGCGAGCGCCGCCGACAGCCACACGGGCAGGCCGGCCCAGGTCGCCCCCTCGGACGCGATCGCGGCGACGCCCGCCAGCGCCAGCGGCCACCACGGCTTCGCGGGCGCGTCGGCGACGCGCGCCGCCGGTGCGCCGGCCGCTGCAGCCTCGGGCGTCATCCCGAGCGTGCGGATCGCGCTTTCGATCGCCGGCTGGGCGCCCGGCACGTGCTCGACGGTCAGCATCCGCTGCATCAGGTTGAATTCGAGCGCCGACACTTCGTTCATCCCGCCGAGCTTCTTGCGGATCAGCGTTTCCTCGGTCGGACAGTCCATCTGCATGATCCGGAACGCGGAGCGCACGTGGCCCGATGCGGTCGCCTGCGCGACCGGCAGCGGCGCGAGCGTCAGCGCGGCAGGCGCGCAGCAGTCGCCGGCCGCGTGGTCGTGGTCGTGGTCGTGGTCGTGGTCGTGGTCGCGACCCGTATCGCCGTGCGCCGCCTCGTCGTGCGAACACCCGGCTCCGTGCCGATGCGCGTCGCCGTGTGCATGGTCGTGATCGTGCCCCTCACCGCCGTCGTGACCGTGATCATGGTCGTGGCCGCGCGATGCGGCGTCGCCGTGCGCGTGCTCGCCGGCCGCCGGCGCCGCATCGGCAACGGTCGCCGCGTGCGTGTCGCGCGCGTCGGCGCAGCACGTATCGGGGCCGCCGGCATGACGGTGTCGTGGGTCGTGGGTACGCTGGGCGTCGGTCATGACAACCTCCTTTGTGGCTTGACGGTGTAGAGTTAACACCCTGAAGCCACTACAAGGTCAACCCTTACACGGGAGAAAGGCATGAAGATTGGCGAACTGGCCAAAGCGGCCCGCTGCACCCCCGAGACGATCCGTTTCTACGAGAAAGAGGGGCTGATGCCGGACGCGGAGCGCACCGACTCGAACTACCGCAACTACACCGACGTGCACGTCGAACGGTTGCGCTTCATCCGCAACTGCCGCGCGCTCGACATGGCGCACGACGAGATCCGCGCGCTGCTGCAGCTCACCGACACGCCGGCCGACCGCTGCGATTCGATCAATTCGCTGCTCGACGATCACATCGGACACGTCGACGCGCGCCTCGCGGAACTCACGCATCTGCGCGACCAGCTCACCGAATTGCGCCGCCAGTGCGTCGGCGAGCATTCGGTCGAGGATTGCGGAATCGTGCACGGTCTCGCGACGATGGAAACCGTCGCGCCGGCCGCGAAGCGCTCGCACCTCGGCTGAAACCCTTGTGAAATAAGATAGTCTGGTTGAGAATAGTTATGTTCTTACTAGATATGTCATAACTATTCATGTCACCGAGCCGCCCGTCCCCGCTCGCACTGGCCGTCCTCGCGACGCTCACCGAAACACCGATGCATCCGTACGGGATGCTGCAGCAACTGAAGGCCCGCGGGTACGACGAAGTCGTCAACGTGCGGCAGCGCACGAGCCTCTACCAGACGATCGACCGGCTGCTGCGCGACGGGCTGATCGCCGTGCACGACACCGAGCGCGACGGCGCGTTTCCGGAGCGCACGCTGTATGCGCTGACCGAGGCCGGGCACACGGCGGGCCAGGCGTGGCTGCATACACTGCTCGCGGAGCCCGCGCGTGAATTTCCGGTGTTCGGCGCCGGCCTCGCGTTCCTGCCGCTGCTCGACGCGGAAGACGCGCGGCACCAGCTCGAACTCCGGATTGCCCGGCTCGACGCCGAACGCGAGCGCCTGGAAGCGCTGCGCAACGCCGCGCAGGCCGACCAGGTGCCGCGCCTGTTCCTGCTGCAAAACGAACACGCGCTCGTGCTGCTCAATGCGGAGCTCGACTGGGCGCGCAGCGTCGTCGAACACCTGAAGATCGGCGCGCTGCGCTGGGTGGACGGCTGACCAGCAACGAAGGTCGATTCCCGCAAGCAACGGGAATCGCCCAGGTCAAAGTACCTTGCCGGGATTCAGGATGCCGCGCGGGTCCAGCGCGGCCTTCAGGCGTCGCATCAGCCCGATTTCAGCGTCGCTGCGCGTGTGCGCGAGATAGGGACGCTTGAGCGCGCCGATCCCGTGCTCGGCCGACACCGAGCCGCCCATGTCCCGCACCACCGCGTACACGCCGTGATCGAGCGCGTCGGCGTCCGCGTCGGTCATCCCGGCCAGCGACACGCCGATATGCACGTTGCCGTCGCCGACATGGCCGAAGAACAGGCACGTAAGCTCCGGCCAGCGCGAGCGCAGCGCCGCCTCGCAGCGCTCGGCGAACGCGCCGAGCTCGCCCGTCGGCAAACTCACGTCGAAGTTGACGAGCTGCGGCAGCGCATCGATCGCGAGGCCTTCGCGCAGCGTCCACAGGTCGCGTGCCTGCCGCTCCGACGTCGCGAGCACCGCGTCGTCCACGAGCCCTGCTTCGATCCCCGCCGCGAGGCCGGTTTCCAGCGCTTGATGCGCATCGCCGCCCGGCGCGCTCGTCGCGCACTCGATCAGCACCGCGAAGCCGCCGTCGCCCGCGAACGGCGCGGTAACGCCCGGCGTATGGCGCGCGACGTAGTCGTAGAACGCCGGCCACATCGCCTCGAAGCTGACGACCTCGGGCAGCGTGCGCACGCGGTTCCACAATCCGACCACCGCGTCGTAGTCGCGCACGCGACAGAGCGCGGTGGCCGGCGCGGCAAGCAACGGGTGCAGCCGCAGCACGGCGCGCGTGACGACGCCGAGCGTCCCCTCGCTGCCGATGAACAACTGCTTCAGGTCGTAACCCGCGTTGTTCTTCAGCATCCGGTTCATCGACGACACGACCGTGCCGTCCGCGAGCACGGCCTCGAGCCCGAGCACCTGCTCGCGCATCATCCCGTAGCGGATCGCGCGCGTACCGCCCGCATTGGTCGCGAGCATGCCGCCGATCTGGCACGAGCCGCGCGCGCCGAGATCGACGCCGAACGTGAAGCCCGCCGCTTCCGCGGCTTCCTGCACCGTCTGCAGCGGCGTCCCGGCGCGCACGGTCATCGTGCCGGCCGCCGCGTCGAGCGCTTCGATGCCCGCAAAGCGTTCCATCGACAGCACGACCTCGCCGCCAAGCGCGACCGCGCCGCGTGCGAGCCCCGTCAGCCCGCCTTGCGGCACGACCGGCTGGCCGAGCCGCGCACACAGCGCAAGCGTGCGCGACACGTCGTCGACGCTGCGCGGGCGCACCAGCGCACGCGGCCGCACGCCGGCCGGCTCGTTGTACGCGGTGAAATAACGCGGATCGATATCGGCCGCGCGCGTGACGAGCGCGTCGCCCAGTTCGGCGACGAGCACGGTATCGAGCGCATCGCCCGACAGCGGCACGCCGTCCTGTTCGCCGCCCGTGGCGGCCGGGTTCGGGTTCGGCATCGCGCGCGGCCCCGCTTACTTCGTCGAGATGTCGATATCGCCGAAATACTTCAGGCCGAGCGTCTTCACCGTGCCGTCCGCCTTCAGCTTGTCGATCGCCGCGTCGAGCTTCGCCTTCAGCGCGTCGTCGCCCTTGCGCAGGCCGAATGCGATGCCGCTGCCGAGGATCCGGTCGTCGTGCACCGGCTGGCCGACGAACGAGAAGCCCTTGCCGTCCGGGCGCGACAGGAAGCCGCGCTGGCCGGACGGTGCGAGCACGAGCGTCGCGTCGAGGCGGCCCGCCACGAGGTCCGCATACGCCTGGTTCTGGTCCTGGTACGCGACGACCGCAACGCCGGCCGGTTCCCAGTGCGCCTTCGCGAAGGTTTCCTGGATCGACGCCTGCAGTACGCCGACGCGCTTGCCCTTCAGCGATTCGGGCGTCGGCAGCAGGCCGCTGCCGCTGCGCGCGATCAGCTGGGTCGGCACGCGATAGATGATCGTCGTGAAGTCGATCGCCTGGCGCCGCTGCTCGGTCGCGTTCATCGCCGAGTTGATCGCGTCGAACTTGCGGCCCTTCAGCGCGGGAATCAGGCCGTCGAACGACGTCTCGACCCATTTGCACGACAGCTTCGCCGTCTGGCAGACGGCATTGCCGACGTCGATGTCGAAGCCCTGCAGGTCGCCGTTCGGCGCTTTCGACTCGAACGGCGGGTATTGCGCCTCGAGGCCGAAGCGCAGCGTCTGCGCGTCGGCGAGCGCCGTGCCGGAGCCGATTGCGCACGCGAGTGCGAATGCGAGTTTCAGGGTTGCCGTGTGCTTCATCGTGATCTCCTGGGTCTGGTCGATGCGACGTCCTCGTCGCCGGTTTCCGTACGGTTACAGCGAACGCAGCCGCCGCGCGCCTTCGACCAGCGTCGCGTCGTCCTTCGAAAAACTGAGCCGGATCACGCCGGCGTCGGTGCCGTCGGTATAGAACGCCGACAGCGGAATCGTCGCGACGCGCGCGTCGCGGATCAGGCGCAGCACGAAATCGCTGTCGCTTTCGTCCGAGAAGTGCCGGAAGCGCGCGAGCATGAAGAACGACCCTTCGCTCGGCAACAGCTCGAAACGCGAATCGGCCAGCTCGCGCGCGAGCAGGTCGCGCTTGGCCTGGTAGAACGCCGACAGGCCGAGATAGCTCTCCGGCCGCGCGAGGATCTCCGCGAACGCGACCTGCATCGGCGTGTCGGCCGCGAACACCATGAACTGGTGCACCTTGCGGATCTCGTCCATCAGCTCGGCCGGCGCCAGGCAATGACCGACCCGCCAGCCGGTCACGTGGAACGACTTGCCGAACGACGACACGATCACGCTGCGCTCGGCCAGCTCGCGGTGGCGCGCCACGCTCTGGTGCTGCGCGCCGTCGAACACGACGTGCTCGTAGACCTCGTCGGACAGGATCACGATGCCGGTGTCGCGCGTGAGCTGCGCGAGCCGCTCGAGATCGTCGGCGGAGAACACGGTCGCGGTCGGGTTGTGCGGCGTGTTCACGATGATCATCCGCGTGCGCGGCGTGATCGCCGCAGCCACCTCGTCCCAGTCCACGCGGAAATGCTCGGGCGACAGCTTGATCGCGACCGGCGTCGCGCCCTGCAACCGCACGATCGGCGCATAGCTGTCGAACGACGGCTCGAAATAGATCACCTCGTCGCCCGGATGCACGAGCGCGCTGATCGCCGCGTACAGCCCTTCGCTCGCGCTCGCGATCACCGTGATCTCGGTCGCCGGGTCGTAGCGCGCGCCGTACAGCGCCTCGGTCTTCTCGGCGAGCCGCTCGCGCAGCGCCATCACGCCGGCCATCGGCGAGTACTGGTTGTGCCCGTCGCGCATCGCGCGCGCGACGCCTTCGACGAGCGCCGGATCGGGCGCGAAATTCGGCGCGCCCTGCGACAGGTTCAACGCATCGTGTTGCGCGGCCAGCTGGCCGATCACCGTGAAGATCGTCGTGCCGACGTCGGGCAGTTTCGAACGGGGCGCGGTGGCGCTTCGCATGACTCCTCCTTCTGATGTCCTTCGGGCTGGCCCGCGCGACGCGCGCGGCCTGCATCTGCCGCATGATTTAGCCCCAGCCAATATCGGCGGACAATCGAAAGTTCGTCATGGCGGCCATGCATTTTTCTCATGGCTCAGGGTATGAAGCAAGCAGCGGCAAGGCTGGCCTGCTGGCCCGATATGCGAATCAGGCATTACCCGTAGGGGATGCTACGCGCCCGCCGCCGCCAGATACGCGAGCAGCACGGCCCGCAGTTCGCCGCGCAACGCGGCGAAGTCGAGCGCGGGCCCGAGCGTCAGCAATGCCTGCGAGAGGCCGCCGTAGCAGACCGTGTGCGCCATCCGCGCGAGCCCGTCGAGCCGCGCGGCCGGCGGCGGATCGGCCGCGTGCGCGAGTGCATCGCGCCACAGCGCGACATACGCGTCGTAATGCCGGCGGTATGCGGCGAGCGGCGACACCTGCCGCTCCAGTGCGAAAAGCGCGCCCCACAGCGCCGCGTCGGCGCCGATCGCGTCGACCTGCAGGTCGACGAGCGCCACGGCGAGTTCGGCCCGCGGCGCGCCGCGCAGCCGCTCTGCCGCGTCGCGCAGCCGGTCGGCCATCGCCAGTACATAGCGGTGGATGCAGAGCGCCGCGAGGCTCTGCTTGTCGCCGAAATACTCGTAGAAGGTGCCGACGCTCACGCCCGCGACGGCCGCGATCTCGCGGATCGTCGCCTTCGCGTAGCCGCGTTCGAGCAAAAGCTGAACGAACGCCTGCTGCAGCGCGTCGGAGCTCGCCTGCGCGCGCGACTGGCGCGGCCGGCGGCGCAACGCGGGCACGGGTTGCGCCGCCGGCGGGCCGGGCGGCGCCGGAACCTGAACATGTCGCGGCGGCATATTTGCTACTCTGGAATTCAGCAGGGAATGCGTTTACCGGGAGCCGGAACCTGCGCCGAAGCGCCACCCGTGTTGCATGACGCCGGCCGCCCGCGAAGCATGAGACCGGAGACAATCTCGATGACCGAATCGACTCACGCCGTCACGAACCAGTTCGACGAACTGGTCGACTATAACCTCTTCGCGACGGATATCGCGCTGCGCGACGCGCTCGCCCGAGCGGGCGCCGACTGGGCCGTGCCGCAGCTCGACGCGTACGGCGCGCGGCTCGGCAGCGCCGACACCGCGCAACTCGCCGACGAAGCGAACCAGCACACGCCCGAACTGAACACGTTCGACCGGCGCGGCCGGCGCATCGACCGCGTCGACTTCCACCCGGCGTGGCACACGCTGCTCGGCCAGTACCGTCACGAAGGCTTCGTGTCGCTCGCGTTCCGCGACACACGCCGCGGCCGCTGGGCCGCGACCGCGGCCGGCTTCTACCTGCACGGCCAGATCGAGGCCGGCACGCTGTGCCCGGCGACGATGACGCAGGCCGCGATTCCCGTGTTGCAGAAGGAGCCCGCGCTGTGGAACCTGCTGCGCGACAAGCTCTACAGCGACGACTACGATCCGCGCGACGTGCCGGTCGCCGACAAGCGCTCGATCTGGTTCGGCATGGGGATGACCGAGAAACAGGGCGGCTCCGACGTGCGCGCGAACACGACGCTCGCGACCGCCGTCGGCGCGGGCGGCCGCGGCGGCGAATACCTGCTGCGCGGCCACAAGTGGTTCTTCTCCGCGCCGATGTGCGACGCGCACCTCGTCGTCGCGCGCACCGAAGCCGGCGGCCCGTCGTGCTTCTACGTGCCGCGCTGGCGGCCGGACGGCACGAAGAACGCGGTCGAGATCCAGCGGCTGAAGAACAAGGTCGGCAACCGCAGCAACTCGAGCAGCGAAATCGAGCTCAACGATGCGTGGGGGATCATGCTCGGCGACGAAGGCCGCGGCATTCCGACCATCATCGAGATGGCCACCACCACGCGGCTGAACTGCGTGCTCGGCAGCGCGGCGATGCTGCGCCAGGGCGTCGTGCAGGCGATCGCGTACACGCGCCAGCGTCACGCGTTCGGCCGGGCGCTCGCCGAGCAGCCGCTGATGCGCACCGTGCTCGCCGATCTCGCGCTCGAAAGCGAGGCGGCGCTGTCGCTCGCGATGCGGCTCGCCGACGCGTTCGAGCGCGACGACTCGCCGCGCGAACGCGCATGGAAGCGGATCGTCACGCCCGCCGCGAAATTCTGGGTCTGCAAGCGCGCGGTCGAGCTGACCGGCGAGGTGATGGAAGTGTTCGGCGGCAACGGCTACGTCGACGACGGCCCGATCGCGCGCCTGTTCCGCGAGGCGCCCGTCAACTCGATCTGGGAAGGCTCCGGCAACGTGATGTGTCTCGACGTGCTGCGCGCGGTGTCGCGCGAGCCCGACGCGGCCGCCGCGCTGTTCGACGAACTGGCCGACCTCGGCGCGGGCGAACCGCGCATCCGCGCGGCGCTCGACGCGCTGCGCGCGATGCTCGCCGCTCCGGCCGACACGCTCGAAGCATCGGGCCGCGTGTTCGCGCAGCGGCTCGCGCTCGTCGCGCAGGCGTGCCTGCTGCGCCGCGATGCGCCGGCGGCCGTCGCCGACGCGTTCGTCGCGACGCGGCTCGCCGCGCCCGACTGGGGCCGTATCGCGGGCGGCTTCGATCCGCATGCGCTCGACGTCGCCGCGCTGCTGCAGCGCGCGTACCCGGCCTGACGCCGGCCCGTTCACCTGATTCGCGTTCGTTCGTCCGCCCGGAGCCTCGATGAACCTCGTCGCCGCCCTCGACCGCGCCGCCCGTGCGACGCCCGACAAGCCGTTCCTCGTCAGCGAATCCGCGACGATCACGTATGCGGCCGCGCGCGAGCGTTCGCACCGCGCGGCGGCCGTGCTGAGCGCGCTCGGCGTCGCGGCCGGCGACCGCGTCGCCGCGATGTGCTTCAACACGCCGGCCTTCGTCGACCTGATGTTCGGCGCATGGCGCCTCGGCGCGGCGTTCGTGCCGATCAACCACAAGCTGCAGGCGCCGGAAGTCGACTACGTGCTCGAACACAGCGGCAGCACCGTATTGCTGTTCGACGTGGCCCTCGCACCGGTGGTCGAACGCATCGTGCATCCGGCGCGGCGGCTCGTGACCGAAGGCGAACTCGACGGTGTGCCGAACTTCGACACGATGTGCGCGACGAGGGATGGCCTCGCCGGCATCGAGCCGGCCGACGGCGACATCGCGCAGATCCTCTACACGTCCGGCACGACCGGCCGCCCGAAGGGCTGCGTGCACAGTCATCGCACCGTGACGCTCGCCGCGATGCAGGCGGCGCTCGCGATCGGCATCGGCCGCAACGAGCGCACGCTGATGGCGATGCCGATCTGGCATTCGTCGCCGCTGAACAACTGGTTCGGCGGCACGCTGGTCGCGGGCGGCACCGTCGTGCTGCTGCGCGAATACCACCCACAGCGCTTCCTGCAGACCGTCGAGCGCGAGCGCGTGACGCTGTATTTCGGCGCGCCGGTGTCGTATACGCTGCCGCTCGACACGGTCGACGGCTTCGCGGCGTTCGACCTGTCGAGCGTGCGCGCGTGGCTGTACGGCGGCGGCCCGATCGGCGCCGCGCAGGCCGAACGGCTTGCGCACGCGTATCGCAGCCGCGCATTTTTCCAGGTGTACGGGATGACCGAAACCGGACCGGCCGGTACGACGCTGTATCCGGACGAGCAGATCGCGAAGGCCGGCTCGATCGGCCGCCACGGCGGCCCGGGTGTCGACCTGCGGGTCGTGCGGATGGACGGCGTCGACGCGCAGCCGGGCGAGACCGGCGAGATCTGGCTGAAGACCGACAGCATGATGCTCGGCTATCTCGACGACGCGGCCGCGACGCGCGCCGCGTTCGCGCCGGGCGGCTGGTATCGCACCGGCGACCTCGCGCGGATCGATCAGGATGGCTATCTGTTCATCGTCGACCGGCTGAAGGACATGATCGTCACCGGCGGCGAGAACGTCTATTCGAAGGAGGTAGAGGACGTGCTCGGCGCGCACCCGGACATCGCCGAGGCGGCCGTGGTCGGCGCCGCGCATCCGGACTGGGGCGAGACGGTCGTCGCACACGTCGTGCTGCGGGCGAACGCGGCGCCCGATGCGGATGCGCTGCGCACGTTCTGCGGCGAGCGGCTCGCGGCGTACAAGGTCCCGCGCGAATTCACGTTCGTGCAGGCGCTGCCGCGCACGCCGACCGGCAAGCTGCAGAAATTCCTGCTGCGCGTGCGCGGGGACTGAATATCCGCGATTGAGCCAGCGCATTCGCGCACGCGCGGTCAATGCAAAAGGCAGAACGGAACAAGTAATAGAAGTTACCAGCTCTAAATCATATTCGTCCGATTGATCGACGTTTCTTATCTGGAATAGCGTCTCAAGGCAGTCATTCCATCTATTGAGACAGGGACGCCGGATGAAAAACGAACGCGAAGCACCGACCCATTTTTTTGCCACCGTTGGCGCACTTACGGAACGCGGTGGACGCGTCACCACCGCAACCAGCGGCCTGACCCTGGCTGGATTGGAAGTCGCCTGCGTGGGCGACGTAGTGACCTATGACGACGGCAGCGAGGCCGCGATTATCGACGGCGCGGGAAACAACCATAGCGGCGGCAAGCCGTTCGCGTTGGTCGGCAGCCGGTTGAGCAACGGTGACCGCATTACCGAAACGCTGCGCACGTCATGGGGCATTCATGTGCGGGATGGGCAAAGCGTTGCGGGCCTGTTCGATCCGACCTATGTGCCGCCGCCCGCGCCGCCCGCCTACAGATTGGCGGTATGTGGCGCGACAACAGCGCGAGGGGGTGCATTGCGCGAGCCGTCCGGCACATGGGAGGTCGCGCCGCACTTGGGCAAGGCTGCCACGGTGGGCGACCTGATCCACTATCCGGACGGTTCAACCGCGCGCGTTGTGAGCGGTCTTGGATTGGCCGACAGACCCGACTTCGCACCGCTCGCATTCGTTGGCAGCGAACTCGATAACGGCGACACGATCACCGATAGTCCCGAGCGACAAGGCATAGCGTCGTCCGTCGTATTTAGCGTCATCACCCGCTCGGCCATGCCCCGCTGAGGTAGCGCCGATGATCCGCTACTTTCTTGCCAAAGGCGACCGCGCCGGGGAAGCGGTGATTGTCGAAGGCCTCGACACCGTGACCTGTTCCAATCCACCGCCGAGGGTTCATATCGCCACGCTCGATATGAAGACCTACTGTTCGGCCTGCAAGCGTGAAGGGTACATCGCACCGCAAGGGCCGCGCTGGCCAGGTACGGGCCCGAACGGCAAACAGTGGGCATTGAGCGGGGATATCAATGTCTGCGGATGCAACCCACCGCCGATCTTCTACGCTGAGCGCAGCATGCGGATGACTTTTACTGCGGGAGAGGTTGCGACGCTGAGTGGGCGCCAACCGGATGCAATCAAGCGGTCATTTGTTCGATCGGCTGTCGTACACGACGAGCAATTCACCTTGCTCGATGACTCCCGTCGCCCGCTCGTGAACATTCGCTACCGAATCGTTACCGACACCGGGCAAATTTTCACTGGCACCACGGACACGGCCGGGCAAACACATCGAATCGCCACCGACGCCTCGGCAACGCTGAAAATCTATACGATGGAACATTGAAACAATGAAAGATTTTGATGTGAATAACGGCGGAGAATGGTTCCTCGTTCACTCAGGTGCAGTCACCAATACCAATCCTGGCTCGATGGTGGAAGTAACGATCAATACCGAAAAAATATGTCACAACATGACAAACAAGGAATTCCGGGAAATGGTATTGAGTAAACGCGATCAAGCCGCTTCTCTCGTCGACAAAAGAATCGATGATTTGCAGCGCTGGTCCAGCGCTGATAAGGCACGCGTCTTACAGTGGTTCGGCAGAACTGACGAAGGCACCCGCATGACGCTATTAACAGGCCTGACTGCAATCGCCCAAGTACTGAAGGCACTCACGGGATACAATTTCACGCGATGGGATAGCGCGCGATTCAAACATATTGGATGCGTTCCAAATCCAAATAAATCGGGAATCGCAGCATCAGTGTGTTCTCCGGATACCGCAACTCATACGATCGCAATACATCCCGATTTTTGTACAATGCGGGACTTCTCGTGGGAAAAAGATTCCATAGTTTCCACTCTGATTCATGAGGTGAGTCATTTTGACGACACAATGGGAACCCGGGATCACAGATATTTCATGGAGGAGTGTTTGACGTTCGGAGCCGAAAACCCGAATCAAGCAATCAACAATGCCGACAGTATCGCAGGATACGTCATTTACAATGCTTAAATTTATTCTTTGCCTAATCCCCCTCATCTCCAACCCGGTATTCGCATGCATCGCCAGCGAGAATTTCGACATCTACTTTTCGAGAGATAGTTCGCACATATCGAATGCTGAGATCGTCCGCATTGCAAAATGGACAGCCGACCAAAAGCTCAATTACGCAAATCACCTAGCCAAAGAGACAACACTGATCAGCGGCCATGCCGAGGAAAGTGAATCGGAAGCACTGGCCCTTGCGCAATCAAGATTGCAAACCGCGTATGCGCTGTTGGAGCAACTCGGTTTTTTACGCGGGACCATCAAGAAGAGTGCCCGCGTCTATTCGCATGGCGACGTGGACAATGGGCGGCGTGTGGAAATATCCTTCCT
Organism: Burkholderia pyrrocinia; assembly: GCF_001028665.1. Taxonomy (NCBI): domain Bacteria; kingdom Pseudomonadati; phylum Pseudomonadota; class Betaproteobacteria; order Burkholderiales; family Burkholderiaceae; genus Burkholderia; species Burkholderia pyrrocinia. The sequence goes on along the minus strand of NZ_CP011503.1, from coordinate 1,439,187 downwards.
GCCCGATTGCCCTAACAAGTGCTGCGACGGCAAGTAACGTCACACTGCCGCCGATCACGGCGATGCGGTATCGACGTACGCATGCGGCGCCCTTGATGCGCCCCTGCCTGCAAGATCCCTATACCCTGTCGGCCGTGTCCCATCAAAGAAAAAGCCACCGGACCCGACGGGCCCGGTGGCTTTTTCGCATGAGACGCGGGACGACGCCTTGCAACACCGCCCGCGCCTCACCTCACATCAACCTGCTTACTTCCCGCCGATGCTCTTCAGCGGCTTCCACTCGCCCTTCTCGACCTTGTACATCGTGATGCCGCCATTCTTCAGGTCGCCCTTCGCGTCGTACGCGACGTGCGTCGACGTGACGCCGGCCATGTCGGTCTTCGCGAGCACCGGCAGGTACTTCGCCGGATCGGTCGAATCGGCCTTCTGCATCGCTTTCAGCATCGCCATCGCGCCGTCGTACGCGTACGGCGAGTACGTCTGCACGTCTTCACCGAAGCGCTTCTTGTACTTGTCGGCGTAGGTCTTGCCGCCCGGCATTTCTTCCAGCGGGAGGCCGGCCAGCGAAGCGATCGTGCCGTCGGCCGCGTTGCCCGCGATCTTCAGGAACGTCGGCGTCTTCACCATTTCGCCGCTCATCAGCGGTGCGTTGAAGCCCAGCGCCTTCATCTGCTTGACCATCGGCGCTGCCTGCGAATCCGCGCCGCCGTAGTAGACGAGGTCCGGCTTCGCCGCCTTCAGCTTGGTCAGAATCGCCTTGAAGTCGACAGCCTTGTCGTTCGTGAATTCGCGGTCGACGATCGTCGCGCCGCCGGCCTTCGCGGCCTTCTCGAACTGGTCGGCGAGACCCTGGCCGTAGGCCGTGCGGTCGTCGACGATCGCGATCTTCTTTATGCCGAGATCCTTCGACGCGAACGTGCCGGCCACCGAGCCCTGCTGCGTGTCGGACGTCATCATGCGGAAGGTCGTCTTGTAGCCTTGCTGCGTGTATTCCGGCGCCGTCGCCATCGCGATTTCCGGAATGCCCGCGTTCGCGTAGATGCGCGAAGCGGGAATCGTCGTGCCCGAGTTGAAGTGGCCGAGCATGCCCTTGATGCCGTCGTCGACCAGCTTCTGCGCGACCGTCGTGCCCGTGCGCGGGTCAGCCTGGTCGTCCTGCGTGCTCAGCACGAACTTCACCGGCTTGCCGCCGATCTTCGGGTTCGTCGCGTTGAAGTCTTCCAGCGCGAGCACGATCCCGTTCTGCATATCCTTGCCGTAGTGCGCCTGCGCGCCCGTCATCGGCCCTGCGTAACCGATCTTCACGTCATCCGCATGGGCCGTCCCCGCCAGCGACATGACCGCGACGAACGTCGCGCCTGCCACCTTTTTCATCGTGTGTTGCATAGCATCTCCTTGGTACCAGGGTAAATGGAGCGGCTTCGGGATCGCCTTGCCGCTTCCTTTGTTTGATCCGAACGGCAAGGATGGTCAGCCGATCGTCATCAAATTCGCATTGCCGCCCGCCGCGGCCGTATTCACGCTGACCGAGCGCTCGGTCAGCAGCCGCTCCAGCGCGTAGTCTTCCGCGTCGCCGTTCTCGAACGCGCCCACCGACACGCCCTGCACCGACACGATCGGGCCCGGCCGCTGCGCGACGTCCTTCACGAGCGTCTGCAGTTCGTCGCTGTCGCCTTCGAACAGCACCGCGTCGAACGCCGCATCGGCCTGCTTGCGCACGGCCGCGTGCGGCTTCAGCGACGCCGGCAGCGCAGCGACGAGCGCCTCGCCGGCCGCGCCGGCGAACAACGCGCGGTTGCCGGTGGCGAGCACCGCCGCGAACTGCGCGCGCGCGCCGCCCGGCGTCGCCGCGACACACAGCACCGTGCCGCGCGGGCCGAGTGTATACGTGTTTCGCTCGCCCGTCGGGCCGGTCAGCACCGCGGTCGCGCCGGCCGGCACCTGCGCGAGATAACCGTCGCAACGTGCGGCCAGCGCCGGTTCGCGCTGCTCGATCAGCCAGTCGCGCAGCGTCGTGAGCGCCGCCGCCGGGTTGCCGCGCGCATCGCCTTCGACCGCGCCGTCCGCCATCAGCGTTTGCGCGAGCGAGCGCGGCAGGCCCGACGGACGCGTCGCGAGCAGGCGCTGCAGGTACAGCGCGCCGCCGGCCTTCGGGCCCGTGCCCGACAGCCCTTCGCCGCCGAACGGCTGCACGCCGACCACCGCGCCGATCACGTTGCGGTTCACGTAGATGTTGCCGACGTGCGCGTTCGAGATCACGTGCGCGATCGTCTCGTCGATCCGCGTGTGGATGCCGAGCGTCAGGCCGTAACCCGTCGCACGGATCTGTTCGAGCAGCTTGTCGAGCTGGCTGCGGCGATAGCGCACGACGTGCAGCACGGGGCCGAATACTTCACGCTTCAGCTCGTCGATGCTGCCGATCTCGATCAGCGTCGGCGGCACGAACGTGCCGTGCGCGCATGCATCCGGCGCCGGCAGCTGCGTGACCGCATGGCCCTTGTCCTTCATCGCCGCGACGTGCGTGTCGATCGTCTGCTTCGCTTCGCCGTCGATCACCGGGCCGACGTCCGTCGACAGCCGGTCGGGGTTGCCGAGCGCGAGTTCGTGCATCGCGCCCTTGAGCATCGTCAGCGTGCGGTCCGCGACATCGTCCTGCAGACACAGAACGCGCAGCGCCGAACACCGTTGACCGGCCGAGTCGAACGACGACTGCATCACGTCCGCGACGACCTGCTCCGCGAGCGCCGACGAATCGACGATCATCGCGTTCTGGCCGCCCGTTTCCGCGATCAGCGGGATCGGCTTGCCGTCCGGGTCGAGGCGTGCGGCGAGCGTCTTGTTGATCAGGCGCGCGACTTCGGTCGAGCCCGTGAACATCACCGCGCGCGTGCGCGGATCGGCGACCAGCGCCGCGCCGACGGTCTCGCCGTCGCCCGGCAGCAGCTGCACCGCGCCGGCCGGCACGCCGGCCTCGCGCAGCAGGCGCACGGCTTGCGCGGCGATCAGCGGCGTCTGTTCCGCCGGCTTCGCGAGCACCGTGTTGCCGGCTGCGAGCGCCGCCGCCACCTGGCCCATGAAGATCGCGAGCGGGAAGTTCCACGGGCTGATGCAGACCACGGGGCCGAGCGGACGGTGCGTGTCGTTCGAGAATTCGTCGCGGATCTGCGCAGCGTAGTAGCGCAGGAAGTCGACCGCTTCGCGGATCTCGGCGATCGCGTTCGGCAGCGACTTGCCGGCTTCGCGCACGATCAGGCCCATCAGCGTGTGCATCTGCGCTTCGAGCAGGTCGGCGGCGCGCACCAGGCAATCGGCGCGCGCGTCGACCGGCGTTGCCTGCCAGATCGGCGCGGCGGCCACCGCGTGCGCGAGCGCCGCGCTCACGTGTTCGGCCGTCGCTTCGCTGACCGTGCCGACCGTGTCGCGCTGGTCGGCCGGGTTGCGCACGTCGCGGGCCGGTGCGTCGGCGAGCGCGTCGTCGGCGAGCATCGGCGCCGCGCGCCACGGGAAATGCGCGCTCGCGAGCAGCGCGGACGACAGCGACGCGAGACGGTGTTCGTTCGACAGGTCGAGGCCCATCGAGTTGGGACGCTCGTCGCCGTACAGGTTGCGCGGCAGCGGGATCTTCGCGTGCGGCGCGCCGAGCGGCACGACCTTCATCGCTTCGTCGACCGGATCGGCGACCAGCTCCTTCACCGACACGGTTTTATCAGCGATGCGGTTCACGAACGACGTGTTCGCGCCATTTTCCAGCAGGCGGCGCACCAGGTATGCGAGCAGCGTCTCGTGCGTGCCGACCGGTGCATACACGCGGCACGGGCGGTTCAGCTTGTCGCGGCCCGTGACTTCCTCGTACAGCGGCTCGCCCATCCCGTGCAGGCACTGGAATTCGTACTGGCCCGGGTAGTAGTTCTGGCCCGCGAGCTGGTAGATCGCGGCCAGCGTGTATGCGTTGTGCGTCGCGAACTGCGGGTAGACGGCGTCCGGTGCCGCGAGCAGCTTCTTCGCGCACGCGAGGTACGACACGTCGGTGTAGATCTTGCGCGTATAGACCGGATAGCCTTCGAGGCCGTCGACCTGCGCACGCTTGATCTCGCTATCCCAGTACGCGCCCTTCACGAGGCGGATCATCAGGCGGTGACGGCTGCGGCGCGCGAGATCGATCAGGTAGTCGATCACGAACGGGCAGCGCTTCTGGTAGCCCTGCACGACGAAACCGATGCCGTTCCAGCCCGCGAGATCCGGATCGAAGCACAGCGCCTCGAGCAGGTCGAGCGACAGTTCGAGGCGGTCGGCTTCTTCCGCGTCGATGTTCAGGCCGATGTCGTAGCGGCGCGCGAGCAGCGCGAGCGAGCGCACGCGCGGCAGCAGCTCGCTCATCGTGCGGTCCTGCTGCGAGCGCGAATAGCGCGCGTGCAGCGCCGACAGCTTGATCGAGATGCCCGGGCCTTCGTAGATGCCGCGGCCGCCGGCCGCCTTGCCGATCGCGTGGATCGCCTGTTCGTACGACGCGTAGTAGCGCTGCGCGTCCTCTTCGGTCGTCGCCGCTTCGCCGAGCATGTCGTACGAGTAGCGGAAACCGCGCGCTTCGTATTTGCGGCTGTTGGCCAGCGCTTCGGAGATCGTCTCGCCGGTGACGAACTGCTCGCCCATCAGGCGCATCGCCATGTCGACGCCCTTGCGGATCAGCGGCTCGCCGCCGCGGCCGATCAGGCGCGTGAGCGCCGACGACAGACCCGCTTCGCTGTTGGTCGTCACGAGCTTGCCGGTGATCATCAGCCCCCAGGTCGCCGCGTTCACGAACAGCGACGGCGCGTGGCCGACGTGCGAGCGCCAGTCGCCCTTGCTGATCTTGTCGCGGATCAGCGCATCGCGCGTCGCGCGATCGGGAATGCGCAGCAGCGCTTCGGCGAGGCACATCAGCGCGACGCCTTCCTGGCTCGACAGCGAGAACTCGTGGATCAGCCCTTCGACGCCGCCGCCCGAGCTCTTCTCGCGCAGCGCCTCGACGAGCTTCGTCGCGAGCGCCTGCGCGTCCGCCTGCAGGTTCGCGGGCAGGCGCGCCTGGCCGACCAGGAACGGCACGCATTCCGGCTCGGGGCGGCGGTACGCGGCCGTGATCGCCGCGCGCAGCACCGACTGCGGCTGCACGTTCTGCGCGAACTCGAGGAACGGATGCGGCGAGTTGTCGTCGTCGCCGTCCGCGGCCTGACCGTCGGCGAGCTCCGTGACACCGCTGTGGCCCGACAGCTCGGGCGGCAGCTGGCCGTGCTCGATCCGCTCGAGATACGCGAAGATCGCCTGCTTGATCAGCCAGTGAGGAGTGCGCTCGAGACGCGCGGCTGCGTCCTTGAGGCGCGAGCGGAGAAGGTCGTCGACTTTGACGCCGAGAGTCGTGCTTGCCATGGTGGGTTCGTGCGCCGGTGCGAGCCCGGCAATGTGGTGTGAGAGGATGCGCGAAATCCTACGGCACGCAATAAAAAGGTGCAACCAAATTGAGAGATGGGTTGCACCCTTTGGTTAGTCAATATAATCAGCCACTTAGAAGGTTGCAACCTAGGGGTTGCCCGTGGTCCGGGGATCGGTGTTTTCCCTGATCGTGCCGTTTCGACATGCGCGTGCAACCTCCGCCGCGCCCGGCAGCGGACGGAAACGGGTTGCACTGGGTGTGGCGGCGAGCGTGCCGCCGGGGTATGAGCGCGCGACGAGAGACAGTTCGGAGGTGCCCGGCGCCCCGGGCTTCAACGCAACAGCGCGCCGCGCGACGGTTGCGCGGGCGCCGCTCAGATATCCAGCGGATCGACCTCGACGCTCCACCGCAGCACGCCCTTCAGCGCGCGCAGCTCCGGCTGCCATGCGCGCAGCGCATGCTGCAGCGCCGCCCGCGACGCGCTTTCGAGCAGCAACTGCGCGCGGTGGACGTTCGCGACCTTGACGATCGTCATCGGCACCGCGTCGTACACGGTCACGCGATCGGCGCCCGGCAGCCCCGGCAACGCGGCCGCGGCCTGCAGCAGGAACGCGAGCGCCGCGTCGAGCGTGCGCCCTTCGGCGCGCAGCAGCGCCTGGTAGACGAACGGCGGCAGGTGCGCGTCGCGGCGCTCGCCGAGCGTCGAATTCGCGAACCCGACGTAATCCTGCCGCCCGAGCGCGTGGTAAAGCGCATGACGCGGGTAGCGCGTCTGCACCATCACCTCGCCCGGCAGCCCGGCGCGGCCTGCACGGCCGCTCACCTGCATCAGCTGCGCGAACAGCCGCTCGCTCGCGCGGAAGTCGTGCGAGAACAGCGCGGTGTCGGCATTGAGCACGCCGACGAGCGACACGCGCTGGAAGTCGTGCCCCTTCGCGATCATCTGCGTGCCGACGAGGATGTCGACCTCGCCCGCGTGCACGTCGGAAAAGAGCGCCTGCGCGCTGCCCTTGCGGCGCGTGCTGTCCGCGTCGATCCTCAGCACGCGCGCACCCGGCACGGCCTCGGCGAGCGCCTCCTCGATGCGCTGCGTGCCGCGCCCGAGCGGCGCGATGTCGACGTTCCCGCACTCGGGGCACGACCGCGGAATGCGCACTTCCCAGCCGCAGTGATGGCAGCGCAGCGCATGCTCGGGCTTGTGCAGCACGACATACGCGCTGCAGCGCGGGCAGCCCGCGACCCAGCCGCACGCGTCGCACGCAAGCTGCGGCGCGTAGCCGCGCCGGTTCAGGAACACGAGGCTTTGCTCGCTGCGTTCGAGCCGCGCCTTCAGCGCCGCGACGAGCGGCCCCGACAGCCCGCCCATCGACGCGCGCCCGCGCCGCCGCTCCTCCTCGAGATCGATCAGCCGCACGGTCGGCAGCGTCGCGTCGGCCACCGCACGGCGCGACAGCGTGAGCCGCGTGTAGCGGCCCTGCTCGGCCTGCCACCAGCTTTCGAGCGACGGCGTAGCCGAGCCGAGCACGACCGTGATGCCGAGCTGCTTCGCGCGCCACACGGCGAGATCGCGCGCCGAATAGCGCAGCCCTTCCTGCTGCTTGTACGCGGGCTCGTGCTCCTCGTCGACGACGACCAGCGCGAGCGTCGGCATCGATGCGAGCACCGCGAGGCGCGTACCGAGCACGATCCGCGCGCGGCCGGTGTGCGCGGCGAGCCAGTTGCGCGCGCGCTCGCCCTCGGCGAGCCCGCTGTGCAGCGTGACGATCGCGTCGTCGGCGAGCGCGCCCGCGAAGCGCGCGCGAAACGCGGCCTCGAACTGCGGCGTCAGGTTGATTTCGGGGACGAGCACGAGCGCCTGCGCGTCCGGCCGCACGTCGAGCAGCGACGCGAGCGCGTGCAGATAGACCTCGGTCTTGCCGCTGCCCGTCACGCCGTGCAGCAGGAACGGCGCGAAGCCCTGCGCGGCGCGGATCGCGTCGAGCGCCTCGGCCTGCTGGTCGGTCAGTGCCGGCGGCACAGCTCGTCCACCGGTTGTCGACAGGTTATCCACAGCTTTGGGCACAGGCGCGTCGGCCCAGCCGATCTCCTCGACGTCGACCCAGCCGCGCGCGGCCCAGTCGTCGAGCGTCGCGGCCGCCTTCGGATGCAGCGCGCGCGCGTCGGGCAGACCCAACGAGCCGGTGTCGACGAGCGCCTGCGCGAGCCGCCGCAGCGCGGCACCGCGTGCGGGCAACGCATCGGGCAGTGCCGCGCGGCCGGCTTCCGTCGGCCGGTAGCGCACCTCGGGCGCCAGCAGCCGCCCCCAGCGTCCGGCGTCGCGCAGTGCTTGCGGCAGCGCCGGCAGCGCGACCTCGCCGCGCCCGCGCTGATAGTAGTCGGCCGCGAACGACACGAGCGCGAGCCAGTCCGCCGACAGCGGCGGCAGGTCGGTACAGATCGCGTCGATCGCGCGCAGCCGGGACGGCGGCACGTCGGTGTGAGTCGTCACTTCGCAGACGAGCCCGACGGCCTGCCGCTTGCCGAACGGCACCTGCACGAGCGTGCCGGGCACCGGGGCCGGTTGCGCATCGCAGCGGTAGTCGAACAGGGTCGCGAGCGGATGGTCGAGCGCGACGCGCAGGTAGGTCCCGTCCATCACGGCGCTCCGGCCGCGGTACGCGCCGCATGGACGGCTTGCATCCGCGCCCGCATCGCGGCAGCGAACTTAAAGTAAAACTTCAGATTCGGCGCTAAGTTTTGGATTCGCATTAGGAATCGCCGTATACCCTGCCCAGCCTGTGGATAACTTTGTTGAGAACTCGCCGCTCAATGGCCGCAACGCGCGCGGGGCCGTGCTTTCCGCTGTTTTCCGCCGCTTGTATCGGTGCCCCGCGGAGCCTTATTCCATAAGGCTGCTATTCAAATTACGAAACCATAGCGAGACAATTTGACCGATACGGGGCTCTACCGCGCTGCAACGTGGAAAATGTGTATAAGTCAAGTCTTGACAAGCAACGAATCGGCAACCCGTGGGCGGTTGCGCCCTGTTTAGTGCCGGCAGCGAAACGCTGTCACCCCGCAGTGCAGCATGACAGCGCTTGCGTTCAGCCGGCGGCTCCGCTACGGATTGCGCGGCTGTGGTTATGCACCTCGTCGACGAGTTCGGCGACGTGATCGGGCGACGTGAATTGCGAGATGCCGTGCCCGAGGTTGAACACGTGGCCCGGGTGGTTGCCGTAGCTGTCGAGCACCGCGCGCGCCTGTTCGCGCACCGCGGCCGGCGGCGCAAACAGGATCGTCGGGTCGAGGTTGCCCTGCAGCGCGACGCGCCCCGCGACGCGCTCGCGCGCGGCGCCGAGGTTGACCGTCCAGTCGAGCCCGACCGCATCGACGCCGATCGATGCGATCTCCTCGAGCCACAGCCCGCCGCCCTTCGTGAACGTAATCACCGGCACGCGCTCGCCGTCGTGTTCTCGCTTGAGCTGCGCGACCACGCGACGGATGTAGTCGAGCGAAAAGCGCTGGTATGCGCCGTCCGCGAGCGCGCCGCCCCACGTATCGAAAATCATCACGGCCTGCGCGCCCGCTTCGATCTGCGCGTTCAGGTACGCGGCCACCGCCTGCGCGTTCACGTCGAGGATCCGGTGCATCAGGTCGGGGCGCGAATACGCCATCGACTTCACCGTGCGGAAATCGTCCGATCCGCCGCCTTCGACCATGTAGCACGCGAGCGTCCACGGGCTGCCCGAGAAGCCGATCAGCGGCACGCGCTGGCGGCCCTGGCCATCGGTGAGCGCGCGGCGGATCTCGCGCACGGCGCCGGTCACGTAGCCGAGCGTGGCGTCGATGTCCGGCACCGCGAGCTTCGCAACGTCGGCCTCGGTGCGCACCGGATGCGCGAACTTCGGGCCTTCGCCGACCTGGAAGTCGAGGCCGAGCCCCATCGCGTCCGGAATCGTCAGGATGTCCGAGAACAGGATCGCGGCGTCGAGCGGGAAGCGCTCGAGCGGCTGCAGCGTCACTTCGGTCGCGTAGTCGGGATTCTTCGCGAGACCGAGGAAGCTGCCGGCGCGCGCGCGCGTCGCGTTGTATTCGGGCAGGTAGCGGCCGGCCTGGCGCATCAGCCAGATCGGCGTGTAGTCGGTCGGCTCGCGCAGAAGCGCACGCAGGAAGGTGTCGTTGAGCAGGTTATGGGCCACGGTAGGAGCGACGATGCGAGGGCAAAGCGGCATTTTACCGGACAGCCGGCGCCACGCCGCGCATGCCGACGCGATGGCGGCCATATGACGCGCGCGATGGCTCCGTTATGATCGGACGCTCATATCGAACCAAACGAAGGAGGAGACCGATGAAGACATTCGCCACGCTCGCCGCGGCCGCATTGCTCTGCTGCGCCGCCGCGCACGCGCAGACCGCCGTAGGCACCGCCGCAAGCGCCCCGGGCGCCGGCTCGCGACTCGACGACGTGCTCGCGCGCGGCGCGCTGCGCGTGTGCACGACGGGCGACTACAAGCCGTATTCGTACTACCGCGCGGACGGCCGCTTCGAAGGCATCGACATCGACATGGCCGAATCGCTCGCGAAGTCGCTTGGCGTGAAGACCGACTACGTGAAGACGAGCTGGTCGAACCTGACCGGCGATTTCGTCGCGAAATGCGACATCGCGGTGGGCGGCGTATCGACGACGCTCGAGCGCCAGAAGCGCGTGTTCTTCACGCAGCCGTACGTCGTCGACGGCAAGGCGCCGATCGTGCGCTGCGCGGACGCCGACAAATACCAGACCGTCGCGCAGATCGACCGCCCCGAAACCCGCGTGATCGTGAACCCGGGCGGCACCAACGAACGTTTCGCGAAGCAGTACTTCACGCACGCGAACCTGAGCGTCTATCCGGACAACGTGACGATCTTCAAGCAGATCCTCGCGGGCAAGGCGGACGTGATGGTGACGGATGCGTCCGAGACGCTGCTGCAGCAAAAGCTGAATCCGGGGCTGTGCTCGGTGCATCCGGACAAGCCGTTCCAGTTCGGCGAGAAGGCGTACATGGTGCCGCGCGGCGATGTCGCGTTCCAGCAGTACGTCGACCAGTGGCTGCATCTCGCGCTGTCGACCGGCGAATACCAGGCGATTTCGGACAAGTGGCTGAAGTAAGCGGGTCCGTTTGCGGCGGCCGATAACGGGCATCGACCCCGTGTCCGCTGCCCGCCGACATCGCCGCGCGACGGCGGCCGACCTGCCGCCGTTACATATCGGCGCCGCACGCTGGCACCCGCTGCCGGCGCGAAATCCCCCGAATCGGCCGAACGGCCGACTTCCGCACATTCCGATCACGTTTCAAAATCTTTCCGACGAATGAATCGTCATGCGCGGTATCTGCCGCGCGGCGCACTTTCTCGCGTGTAATTCGGCAATTCATCGCGCCCGATACGCATGAAAAACGCGTCGTGCGCATGCGATGAAAACGCTGCGGAAAATATGGGTAAAAATGACCTTTTTCAGGACCCCGAAAACAGCAAAAAATCCCGGAAAGCCTTATCCGGCGGGCGTTACAACCTGAAACACTTTGTTACCGCGACGGGTCATTAATTCGCCCACAATGGCCTCAACGGTTTCAACACGGATGCGGTCTCGTGTGCCAAGTGTGAGCGGACGCGAAGCTCTGCGAGCCAGTCGGTCACGTACCGAAGCCCTTCCCAGGGGCATCCCTGTTGGAGTCGTTTCCGGCCCCCCGCCGGATCCGGTTTCATCTTTGGTCTCCTCGCGCTAACCCCGTAGCGTGTGGTTTTTAGCGGGCTAATAAGCCCGCTTTTTTTCGTCCATCGAAAGCGCAACGGCCCGCAGGCCGCCGCGTTTTTCCCGCCGCCGCGTCATGCGGTCTTCTGCACGTCGAGCTTCAGTTCCTCGATCATCCGGTCGCGCATCACGAACTTCTGCACCTTGCCCGTCACCGTCATCGGCAGCTCGTCGACGAAGCGGATATAGCGCGGAATCTTGTAGTGCGCGATCTGCCCGTTGCAGAACGCGCGCACGTCATCCTCGGTCATCTGCTCGTCCGCGCGCAGCACGATCCACGCGCACAGCTCCTCGCCGTATTTCGCATCGGGCACGCCGAACACCTGCGCGCTCTGGATCTTCGGATGCCGGAACAGGAATTCCTCGATCTCGCGCGGATAGACGTTCTCGCCGCCGCGAATCACCATGTCCTTCAGGCGCCCGACGATGTTGCAGTAGCCGTCCGCATCGAGCGTCGCGAGGTCGCCCGTATGCATCCAGCCGTCGACCAGCACCTCGCGCGTCTTCGTGTCGTCGTCCCAGTAGCCGAGCATCACCGAATAGCCCTTCGTGCACAGCTCGCCCGTCGCGCCGACCGGCACGATGGCGCCGTCCGGGTCGACGATCTTCACTTCGAGATGCGGCTGGATGCGCCCGACCGTCGTCGTGCGCTTCTCGAGCGGATCGTCGGTCGAGCTCTGGAACGACACCGGGCTCGTCTCCGTCATCCCGTATGCGATCGTGATCTCCGACAGGTGCATCTGCGACACGACGCGCTTCATCGTCTCGATCGGGCATGGCGAACCGGCCATGATCCCCGTGCGCAGCGTCGACAGGTCGAATGTCGGGAACTCCGGATGATCGAGCTCCGCGATGAACATCGTCGGCACGCCGTGCAGCGCGGTGCAGCGTTCGTCGGCGACGGCCGCGAGCGTCGCGACCGGGTCGAATGCTTCACCCGGAAACACCATCGCCGCGCCCTTCGATACGCACGCGAGTACCGCGAGCACCATCCCGAAGCAGTGATACAGCGGCACCGGGATGCAAAGCGAATCCTGCTCGGTGAAGCGCATCGCCATCGCGATCGAGCGCGCGTTGTTGACGACGTTGCGGTGCGTGAGCGTCGCGCCCTTCGGGCTGCCCGTCGTGCCGCTCGTGAACTGGATGTTGATCGCGTCGGTGGCGTTGAGCGTCGCGCCGATCGCATCGAGCAGCGCGGGGTCGACGGCCTGGCGGCCGCGCGTCATCACGTCCGCGAAGCGGAACATGCCGGCCGGCGCAACGTCGCCCATCGACACGACCGTGCGCAGGCTCGGCACACGGGCCGCATGCAGGTCGCCCGGCGTCGCGGTCGCGAGCTCCGGCGCGATGGTCTGCAGCATCTCGACATAGGCCGACGACTTGAAGCGCTCGGCCGCGATCACGGCCTTGCAGCCGACCTTGTTCAGCGCGTATTCGAGTTCCGACAGCCGGTAGGCCGGATTGATGTTGACGAGCACCGCGCCGATCCGCGCGGTCGCGAACTGCGTGAGCAGCCATTCGCTGCGGTTCGGCGACCAGATGCCGACGCAGTCGCCCTTCACGATCCCGAGTGCGGCGAGGCCGGCCGCGAGCACGTCGACCTCGTTCGCGAATTCGCGCCAGGTCCAGCGCACCTGCTGCTCGCGGAACACGACCGCCGGACGGTCGGGAAAACGGCCGGCGGTATCGCGCAGGAACCGGCCGATCGTCGCTTCGGATAGCGGCACGTCGGTCGCGCCGCGCACGTACGACAGTCCGTTTTCGGGCGCGATCAGCGCCCCCACGCCAAGGTCTGCTGCCATGAATGTCTCCGTCTTTTTGTCTGATCGGCCCGCGCGCGCTTGCCGCGCCCGCCTCCGTCGCCGCACTCGCGACGGGCGGCCTCACTGCGGATGATGACGCGCTCCGCTGACGACACTCTGACATCAATTCACGGCGGACGGATGAAATAGCACGACCGGACGAAACACTGCGGCACGCAAAGTACAGACGAAAAAAAGCAGCCCGAAGGCTGCTTTCTTTCGCGGGATACGCGGTGCGGCTCAGTGCCGGCTGCGGATCTTCGCCAGACGCTGGATCGCCTCGAGCTGCGCCATCGCGGTCGCGAGCTCGGACTGCGCCTTCGCGAGGTCGAGGTCCGACTTCGCGTTCTGCAGCGTTTCCTCGGCGCGCTTGCGCGCTTCCTCGGCTTTCGCCGCGTCGAGGTCCTTGCCGCGGATCGCGGTATCGGCGAGCACCGTCACGGCGCCCGGCTGCACTTCGAGAATGCCGCCTGCGACGAACACGAATTCGTCGTTGCCGCCCTCGACTTCGATGCGCACCGCACCCGGACGAATCCGCGTGATCAGCGGCGTGTGGCCCGGCAGAATACCCAGTTCACCCGTTTCGCCCGGCAGCGCGACGAATTTCGCCTCGCCCGAGAAGATCTGCTCTTCCGCGCTGACGACGTCTACTTTGATGGTTGCCATATCGACTCCTGTCGATCGGAATTGGCGCTTTGGCGCTGACTCCGATCCATGCACGGCGGGTTGAGCGTGTTGCTACGGCGCGGCCGGCCGGACCACAAGTCACGACTGACTTACGGTCCGGCCGGCACGCGCCGGCATGCTACTCACTCAAGCCCTTACTGGATCTTCTTGGCCTTTTCGAAGGCTTCGTCGATCGTGCCGACCATGTAGAACGCCTGTTCCGGCAGGTGGTCGCACTCGCCGTCGACGATCATCTTGAAGCCGCGGATCGTTTCCTTCAGCGGCACGTACTTGCCCGGCGAGCCCGTGAACACTTCAGCAACGTGGAACGGCTGCGACAGGAAACGCTGGATCTTACGTGCGCGCGCGACCGACAGCTTGTCTTCCGGCGACAGTTCGTCCATGCCCAGAATCGCGATGATGTCGCGCAGTTCCTTATAGCGCTGCAGCGTCTGCTGAACGCGACGGGTGATCGAGTAGTGCTCTTCACCGATCACGTTCGGGTCGATCTGGCGCGACGTCGAGTCGAGCGGGTCGACCGCCGGGTAGATACCCAGCGAAGCGATGTCACGCGACAGAACGACGGTTGCGTCCAAGTGGCCGAAGGTCGTAGCCGGCGACGGGTCGGTCAAGTCGTCCGCAGGGACGTACACGGCCTGGACCGACGTAATCGAACCCTTCTTGGTCGACGTGATGCGCTCTTGCAGCTTGCCCATTTCTTCAGCCAGCGTCGGCTGATAGCCCACTGCCGACGGCATACGGCCGAGCAGTGCCGACACTTCGGTACCGGCCAGCGTGAAACGGTAGATGTTGTCGACGAAGAACAGCACGTCGAGGCCTTCGTCACGGAAGTGCTCGGCCATCGTCAGGCCGGTCAGCGCGACGCGCAGACGGTTGCCCGGCGGCTCGTTCATCTGGCCGTACACCAGCGCGACCTTGTCGAGAACGTTCGAGTCCTTCATTTCGTGGTAGAAGTCGTTCCCTTCACGGGTACGCTCGCCCACGCCCGCGAACACGGAGTAACCGCCGTGTTCCTTCGCGATGTTGTTGATGAGCTCCATCATGTTGACGGTCTTGCCCACGCCAGCACCGCCGAACAGGCCAACCTTGCCGCCCTTTGCGAACGGGCAGATCAGGTCGATGACCTTGATACCCGTTTCGAGCAGTTCGGTCGACGGCGACAGTTCGTCGAACGCCGGGGCCTTCTGGTGGATCGAACGCGTCGTTTCGCTCACGATCGGGCCAGCCTCGTCGATCGGACGGCCGAGCACGTCCATGATCCGGCCGAGGGTCGGCTTGCCGACCGGCACCGAGATCGGATTTGCCGTGTTCTTCACGGTCAGACCGCGGCGCAGGCCGTCGGATGCACCCAGACAAATGGTACGGACCACGCCGTCGCCCAGCTGCTGCTGGACTTCGAGCGTCAGTTCCGAGCCATCGAGAATGAGCGCGTCGTAGATCTTCGGCATGCTGTCGCGCGGGAATTCCACGTCGATAACGGCGCCGATGCACTGTACGATCTTGCCTTCTACCAAAGCAGCAGTACTCATCGCTTTTCCTTTAAATACCTGATTCTTTACTCGCGCAAAGGCGCAGTTGTCGTCCGGGCGCGCGCTTAAACAGCGGCTGCGCCGCCGACGATCTCCGACAGTTCTTTCGTAATCGCGGCCTGACGGCTCTTGTTGTACACGAGCTGCAGTTCGCTGATCACCGTCTTCGCGTTGTCGGACGCGGCCTTCATCGCGACCATCCGCGCCGATTGCTCGGACGCCATGTTCTCGGCGACGGCCTGGTACACCAGCGCCTCGACGTAACGCACGAGCAGTTCGTCGACGACTGCCTGCGCGTCCGGCTCGTAGATGTAGTCCCACGACGTGGCCGGCGTACCGTCATCGGCTTCGAAGTGTTCCGACGACAGCGGCAGCAGTTGCTCGATCACGGCTTCCTGCTTCATCGTGTTGACGAAGCGCGTGTAAGCGATATAAACCGCCGACAGCTTGCCTTCCGAGTACAGGTCGAGCTGCGTCTTCACCGCGCCGATCAGCTTGTCCAGATGCGGGGTGTCGCCGAGGTGCACGACCTGCGACAGCACCTTCGCGCCGAAGCGGTTCAGGAAACCGAGGCCCTTGCTGCCGATCGCCGTGGCTTCGACCTTCTGGCCCTTCTCTTCCAGCTCCTTGAACTTCTGCACCGTCGCACGCAGCACGTTGGTGTTCAGCCCGCCGCACAGACCCTTGTCCGTCGTGACGAGGATGATGCCGGCCGTGTTCGCGCCGTCGTTCGCCACCATGAACGGGTGGCGGTACTCCGGGTTCGCGCGGCTCATGTGCGCGGCGATGGCACGGACCTTGTCCGCATACGGACGAGCGGCGCGCATGCGTTCCTGCGCGCGGCGCATCTTCGATGCGGCCACCATCTCCATCGCCTTCGTGATCTTGCGCGTGTTCTGCACGCTCTTGATCTTGCCGCGAATTTCCTTCATTCCAGCCATAGCTTGCTCCTTGACCGAAGCGGCGCGGGCGCATCAGCACCCGCGCGGCCTCAGTGTGTCACTCGCGGATCAATAGGCACCGGACTTCTTGAAGGATTCGATCGCCGAGCGCAGTGCGCCTTCGTCGTCCTTCGAGAGATCCTTGGTGTCTTCGATGCGCTTGATGAGGTCAGCGTTGCTGGTCTTCAGGCTTTCGCGCAGGCCCTTCTCGAACGGCAGCACTTGCTTCACGTCGAGGTCGTCGAGGTAGCCGTTGTTCGCGGCGTACAGCGACACGGCCAGTTCCCACACCTGCAGCGGCTGGTACTGCGGCTGCTTCAGCAGTTCCGTCACGCGGCGGCCGCGCTCGAGCTGCTTGCGGGTCGCTTCGTCGAGGTCCGATGCGAACTGCGCGAATGCGGCCAGTTCACGGTACTGCGCGAGGTCGGTACGGATACCGCCCGACAGCTTCTTCACGACCTTCGTCTGAGCGGCGCCACCGACTCGCGACACCGACACGCCGGCGTTGATTGCCGGGCGGATGCCTGCGTTGAACAGGTCGGTTTCCAGGAAGATCTGGCCGTCGGTAATCGAGATCACGTTCGTCGGAACGAATGCCGTCACGTCGCCAGCCTGCGTTTCGATGACCGGCAGTGCCGTCAGCGAACCGCTCTTGCCCTTCACTTCGCCGTTCGTGAACTTCTCGACGTACTCTTCCGACACGCGAGCCGCACGCTCCAGCAGACGCGAGTGCAGATAGAACACGTCGCCCGGGTACGCTTCACGGCCCGGCGGGCGGCGCAGCAGCAGCGAGATCTGACGGTATGCCCAAGCCTGCTTGGTCAAGTCGTCATAAATGATCAGCGCGTCCTGGCCGCGGTCGCGGAAGTATTCGCCCATCGTGCAGCCGGCGTACGGTGCCAGGTACTGCATCGCGGCGGAATCCGATGCCGTCGCGGCGACGACGATCGTGTATTCCATCGCGCCCGTTTCTTCGAGCTTGCGAACCACGTTCATGATCGACGAAGCCTTCTGGCCGATCGCGACGTAGATACAGATCAGGTCCTTGCCCTTCTGGTTGATGATCGCGTCGAGCGCCACCGCGGTCTTGCCGCACTGACGGTCGCCGATGATCAGCTCACGCTGGCCACGGCCGATCGGCACCATCGCGTCGATCGACTTGATGCCCGTCTGCACCGGCTGCGACACCGACTTACGCCAGATCACGCCCGGGGCGATCTTTTCGATCGCGTCGGTCAGCTTCGCGTTGACCGGGCCCTTGCCGTCGATCGGGTTGCCGAGCGCATCGACCACGCGGCCGACGAGTTCCGGGCCAACCGGGACTTCGAGAATGCGGCCCGTCGTCTTGACGACGTCGCCTTCCGAGATGTGTTCGTATTCGCCGAGAATCACCGCGCCGACCGAGTCGCGCTCGAGGTTCAGCGCGAGACCGAACGTGTTGCCCGGAAACTCGAGCATTTCGCCCTGCATCACGTCCGACAGGCCGTGGATACGCACGATACCGTCGGTCACGGAGATCACGGTGCCCTGGTTGCGAACGTCTGCGCTCGCTTCAAGGCCCTGGATCCGGCTCTTGATCAGCTCGCTGATCTCAGAGGGATTGAGTTGCATTATTCGCTCCTGATAGTCAATTCTGTTGCGTGCCGGCGTGGCGCTCAGGCGGTCAAGGCAGCCTGCATCGATGCGAGGCGCGCGCGAACCGAGGTGTCGAGCACTTCGTCGCCGACCGTCACGCGCACGCCGCCGATCAGCGACGAATCGACTTCGACCGTCGGTTTCAGCTTGCGCTTGAACTTGCGCTCGAGGCCCGAGACGAGACTCTCGAGATCCGCGCCGTTCAGCGGGAACGCGCTCACGATCTCGGCGTCGGCTGCACCTTCACGTTCGTTCTTGAGCGCCTCGAACTGCTCGGCAATTTCCGGCAGCAGCGCGATGCGGTGATTGTCGACCAGCATCTGCACGAAGTTCTTCGCTTCGGCGCCGGCCGCGACGGGCGACTTCACCGCAGCAAGCAGCAACTCGGCTACTTGCGTGCGCGTCACCTTCGGGCTCGACGCGACCGACAGCACTTCCGGCAGACGCGCAACCTGGGCCAGCTCTTGCACGAGCGTGGACCAGGCGGCGATGTCACCGCCCTCGGCCACGCGGAACAGCGCTTCTGCGTAAGGGCGGGCGATGGTTGCAAGTTCGGCCATGATCAGAGCTCGGCTTTCAGTTGATTCAGCAGTTGGGCGTGGGCCGTTTGATCGACTTCGCGCTTCAGGATCTGCTCGGCGCCCTTCACGGCCAGCGTAGCGACTTCGCCACGCAGCGCTTCGCGCGCCTTCACGATTTGCTGTTCTGCTTCCGCCTTCGCCTGGGCGACGATGCGGGCGGCTTCAGCCTGGGCGTTGGCCTTGATTTCCTCGGCGACCGCCTGTGCACGCTTTTCAGCGTCGGCGATGCGCTGCTGGCCGTCGTTGCGGGCCTGCGCGAGTTCCTGGTCCACGCGCTTGTGCGCTGCGTCGAGTTCCGCCTTGCCCTTTTCCGCGGCGGCGAGGCCGTCGGCGATCTTCTTCGAACGTTCGTCGAGGGCGTTGATCAACGGCGGCCACACGAACTTCATCGTGAACCACGCGAGGACCAGGAACACGACCATTTGCGCAAACAGAGTTGCGTTGAGATTCACGGTGTTTCCTTATCTGCTATTCCGGAAAAATGAAACGGTAAGGCGCTCATCGAGTTGCATTCGATCAGCGCCCCAAGTCTCCGTTCCGCCCTGCGCCGGCTTGCGCCGGACGCAAATTTCCGAGGAACCTTAGCCTGCGAGCTTCGACAGGAGCGGGTTCGCGAACGCGAACAGCATTGCGACACCAACGCCGATCAGGAATGCAGCGTCGATCAGACCAGCCAGCAGGAACATCTTCGTTTGCAGCGGGTTGATGAGTTCCGGCTGACGTGCGCAGGCTTCGATGTACTTGCCACCCATCAGCGCGATACCGATACAGGCGCCGATTGCACCCAGGCCGATGATGATGCCGATACCGATGGCGGTCAGACCCTGGATGTTGGCGATGTAAGCTTGCATGATCACTCCTTTGTGAAAAGACTTGGAACTGAGATTTAAAAAACTAAAACGAAGACTCTTTCTTGCACGCCGCGCTTAGTGCGTGTCGTGCGCCTGGCCGAGATACACCAGCGTCAGCATCATGAAAATGAATGCCTGCAACAGAACAATCAGGATGTGGAAGATTGCCCAGACGCTACCCGCGATCACGTGACCAACGAAGCCGAGGAACGTTGCATCGCCACCGAAGCTCCACATGCTGCCGAGCAGGGCGATCAACAGGAACAACAGCTCACCCGCGTACATGTTGCCGAACAGCCGCATACCGAGGGAGACGGTTTTCGCGAGATATTCGACGATGTTGAGCGCGAGGTTCGGGATCCACAGCAGCGGGTGGGCGCCAAACGGGGCCGACAGCAGCTCATGCACAAAGCCGCCCGCGCCCTTGATCTTGATGCTGTAGTAGATCATCAGGACGAACACGCCGAGCGCGATGCCGAGCGTGCCGTTCAGGTCGGCCGTCGGGACGATGCGATGGTGGGAAATCACGTCCGACAGACCGAGCAGGCCGATCACGCGGCCCGGCAGGTCGACCGGGAGGAAGTCGAGGGAGTTCATCAGCGCGACCCACACGAACACCGTGAGGGCGAGCGGAGCGATGAAGGTGCGATTGCCGTGGACGATGGCCTTCGACTGGTCTTCGACCATTTCGACGAGCATCTCGATTGCGCACTGGAAACGGCCCGGCACGCCCGACGTCGCCTTGCGGGCGGCCAGACGCAGCAGGAGGACCGTGACGACGCCGCATACGATCGACCAGAACAGCGTGTCGAGATTCCAGACGTGGATGTCGAAAATCGACGTCTGATGCGAGGTGGAGAAATTCTGCAAGTGGTGCGCAATGTACTCGGACGGATCCGGACCGCGCGTGCCTTCGCTAGCTGCCATATCGTTAATGCCACCCAAATTGTCGAAAATCGTTTTGCCTGTTCCGCAACACGCTATTGCGGGAACGGGCCGGTGCGGTTCGTTGTCGAAACCGCACGCTGCTTGTTGCTTACCGCCAGGCCAGCGCGATCCAGTACGTCTTCAGCACGACGAGGTACGTGACCAGGAACGGCACCCAGTGCACGCCGGACCAGCCGAACGCCACTGCTGCGAACATCCCGACCGTCAGGCCGAGCTTCAGGGCTTCGCCCATCACCCAGCTCATCACGGTGGCCGAACCACCTGCCTTCAGTCGTGCCACGAACAACGCACTTGGCACCCAGCCGATCGCTCCGCCCAGAAACGCGGATTGCGCAGCGGCGCCCGGCGACTTCGAAAACAGCCACCACGCCAGCGTTGCAACCAGGGACAAGACCACTTGCGCGATCACCACCTTGGAAGGGGTCACGCGCGAGGGCTTGCTCACGTCCGGACCGAACAGCCTCTCGGCGTCTGCCCGTGTGAGCGGAACGATGTTGTTATCTTGCTGCTCGGCATCCCAGTCATCGTCGGATTCGCGCCGCTCGCCGGCCGCCGAAGCGGTGCGTTGCGTGCGCTGATCGTCGTGCCTGTCGTCCGGCGCCTGACCCGCCATCGCAATCTTCCGCAAAATCCTTGAACCGGCCCCAAGCTTTCTGAAAGCTTTCAGGGGTGCCTAGCTAACAAATCCGGGCGATTGTAAGCGATAGTTGCAAGTGATTCAAGGCTTTAGACGCGACAAAAACCTGCGCAAAACGACGCCTCATCATGTGAAAAACACGCGATTCGACGACGTACGATGACAGTTGTAAGGTCGAATTTTTGCACCGGTATTTCTTGCTCGAAAAATGTCCGGCGACGGTGGATGTCATGGAAGCGATGCCCGACGCGGGCTCGAACGAAGCAGCACGATTGCCGCCGAAAATTCGCTGTGATGCAGGCGCCCGGAACGACTCGGCGCGACACCCCGGGACAAGCAAAATACTGCGACCGGTCAGCCGCACCCGATGCACGAAATTCGATCGGATGCTGGCGCGTCGAATCATCCAATCAGTTGTCGCGCCACCACAGGCGATCGATTGTGAATCGCCGCACTTATCAACAGCCTCGCAACCATCGCGAACGCTGTGCACCCTCCCCGCCGCTCGAGCCGCACACCTGTGCCGCATGCACCCGTATCGCTCAACCGTGCACGAGCAGCCATGCGCCGAATACCGCGCTCAGGAGCGCAAACGGAATCGAGACCAGGTGGAACGGCAGCCACATGCGCGGCTCCTTCGCGAGACGCACCGCGATCAGGTTCGCGAGCGAACCGATCGCGAAACCGAAGCCGCCGACCGATACGCCGAACGCGAGCGCGCGCCAGTCGTGCGTGAATTCCGACAGCAGGATCGCGGCCGGCACGTTGCTGATCCCCTGCGACAGTACGGCGCCGGCCGCAAATACGCGCAGCGGCGAATCGAGATGCGCACGCGCGATCGCGTCGTGCACGATGGGCAGCGCAGCCGCGCTGCGCAATACGACGAACATCAGCACGAAGATCAGCAGCAGCAGCCAATCAATCTTCAGGACTGCATCACGTTTTACGACGAACAGCACGATCGCGACAGCAACCAGACCCGGCAGCGGATGGTGCGCATCGGCGAGCAGCACGAA
This sequence comes from Burkholderia pyrrocinia, assembly GCF_001028665.1. Classification (NCBI taxonomy): domain Bacteria; kingdom Pseudomonadati; phylum Pseudomonadota; class Betaproteobacteria; order Burkholderiales; family Burkholderiaceae; genus Burkholderia; species Burkholderia pyrrocinia. The sequence continues at coordinate 1,417,383 of NZ_CP011503.1, read as the reverse complement.
TGCCGCGAACAGCACCGCTGCAATCAGCGCGTGCATGCGCTGCACCGGAAGTGCGACGACGTCGCCGGACAGGTCCAGCGGTTTCGCGCGAAACGCGCACGCGGTCAGCGCGAGCAGCAGCACCATCAGCGCGATCGCGAGCGGCCCGAGCGTGACCACGAAGCGGCCGAACGACACGCCGCTCAATTGCCACAGGAAAAGATTCTGGGGATTGCCGAGCGGTGTTGCGACAGACCCCGCGTTGACGGCCAGCGCGACGACGATCACGAGCCGCCGGAACGGCAGCGGCGTCAGCGCGCGCAGCGACACCATCAACGGCACGACGACGAACAGCGCGACGTCGTTGGTCAGCCACATCGACAGCACCGCCGCGAACACGACGAGCAGCATCGCGAGCCCGCGTTCGGAATGCACGTGATGCACGATGCGGTGCGCGAGCCACATCAGGCAGCCGGACAACTCGAGCGCCTTGGTCAGCATCAGCAGGCCCGCGAGCGTCGCGACCGTCTGCCAGTCGACGCGACCGGCCAGTACGGAAAATGGTTGCGGACGCACCCATTCCAGCACGATCAGGCCAAGCGCAAGCACCGACAGTACGGGTTCCTGCGCAAGCCATCCGAGCCACCGGCGCGGCGCCGGTGCGCCCGTCTTCTCCATCGTCAGCCCGTTACTCTTCAGTCGCTACGTTGCCGCGCAGCCGCACGAGAATGCCCTCGAGTGCATCGAGGTTGCCGAAGTCGATCATCACCTGCCCTCGCCCGCGGCGGCCGAGCTTGATCTTCACCGTCGACGCGAGCAGGTCAGACAACTCCTCCTCGAGACGGCGCGTGTCGCGCCCGCCGTCGTCCTTCGCGCGCGCCTTCACCGCCGGCGCTTCCTTCGTCGTGTGCGCGACGAGCTTCTCGGTCTCGCGCACCGACATGCGCTTGTTGACGACCTGATGGGCGAGCGTGATCTGCGTTGCCGCGTCGACGGCGAGCAGCGCGCGCGCGTGCCCCATGTCGAGATCGCCGGCCAGCAGCATCGTCTGCACCGGCGATGCCAGGTTCAGCAGCCGCAGCAGGTTCGACACCGCGCTGCGCGAACGGCCGACCGATTCGGCCGCCTGTTCGTGTGTGAAACCGAACTCGTCGAGCAGGCGCTGGATGCCGTGCGCCTCTTCAAGCGGGTTCAGATCCTCGCGCTGGATGTTCTCGATCAGCGCCATCGCGGCGGCAGCCTGATCGGACACGTCCTTCACGAGCACCGGCACTTCGTCGAGACCGGCCAGGCGCGCCGCGCGGAAACGCCGCTCGCCCGCGATGATCTCGTATTTGTCTGATGAAATGGGCCGTACCAGGATCGGCTGCATCACGCCCTGCGCGCGGATGCTTGCCGCGAGCTCCTGCAGGCTGCCTTCGTCCATCCGCGTCCGCGGCTGGTACTTGCCGGCTTGCAGCTTGCCGAGCGCGAGCGTGTTCGGTGCGCCTTCGATCTTCACCGCTTCGGTGATATCGGCGCTGCCGCCGAGCAGCGCTTCGAGGCCACGTCCCAAGCCCTTCTTCTTTGGTACCGCGTTCATGTCTTTCTTCCTCGCTTCGCTCATGTCCGGATCACGACACCTCGAACGCGCGGACGCGTTCGATCATCTCGGCACCGAACTGGAGATACGCCTGCGCACCGCGCGAGCTGCGGTCGAACACGACGCCCGGCAGCCCGTAACTCGGCGCTTCCGCCAGGCGCACGTTACGCGGAATCACCACGTCGAACACCTTGTCGCCGAAGTGCGCTTTCAGTTGATCGGAAACCTGCTGCTGCAGCGTGATGCGCGGATCGAACATCACGCGCAGCAAGCCGATGATCTTCAGGTCGCGGTTCATGTTCGCGTGAACCTGCTTGATCGTGTTGACGAGGTCCGACAACCCCTCCAGCGCGAAGTACTCGCACTGCATCGGGATCACGACGCCGTGCGCCGCGCACAGCCCGTTCAGCGTCAGCAGCGACAGCGTCGGCGGGCAATCGATCAGCACGAAGTCGTAATCGTCGGCCACGTGCTCGAGCGCGGCCTTCAGCCGGCGCTCGCGGTTGTCGATGCTGATCAGCTCGATCTCGGCACCAGACAGCTCGCGGTTCGCGGGCAGCACGTCGTAGGTGACGCCTTCCGGACGCACGCGCGCATCGGTCACCGACACGCCGTCGACCAGTACCTCGTACACGGTCGATTCGCACGCGGCCTTGTCGATCCCGCTGCCCATCGTCGCGTTGCCCTGCGGGTCGAGATCGATCAACAGGACTCGTTGCTCCTGCACTGCAAGGCTTGCGGCGAGATTGACCGATGTCGTCGTCTTGCCGACGCCCCCCTTCTGGTTCGCAACGCAGAAGATCTTTGCCATCGTTGGTGTGTTCCCTTTACCTTCAAACAAACGGCGCGCTACTGCGCGCCTTCAATTCGCCGCGTCGACGACCACTTCGATCAGATGCCGTTCGGCATCGAGCATCGGCACCGTCAGCCGCATCGTCTGCTTCACGCGACTGCCTTCCGGCAATCGCGCAATCTCGTCGTCCGGATGTACACCCTTCATTGCCCAGATCGATCCGCCCGGTGCGACCAGATGTCGAGCAAGTTTAACGAAGTCGGACAGATCAGCGAAGGCGCGGGATACGATCATGTCGAATTTTTCCGGCACTTCGACACCCGGCTGCAGCGATTCGACCCGCCCGGTGACCACCGACAGGTTCGCGAGCTTCAGCTCCGCGCGCATCTGCGTCTGGAATGCAGACTTCTTCTGCACGATATCGTTCAGCGTGACCTGCCAGGCCGGCTCGACGATCGCCAGCACGATACCGGGCAAACCGCCGCCCGAGCCGACGTCGAGCACGCGGGCCGACGCACGGCCGCGCAGATGCGGAACGATGGAAAGCGAATCGAGGATGTGCTGAATCAGCATCTGCTTCGGGTCACGGATCGCGGTCAGGTTGTAGACCGCGTTCCACTTGCCGAGCAGCGCGACATAGTCGAGCAACTGGTTGCGTTGTGCATCCGTCAGCGTGAGGTCGAGCGCCGTCGTGCCGTCGACGAGCATCTCTTCCAGTACGTCCCGATTAACCGCCGGCGCGCGACGCGCCGTCATTGTTGCGTCGGGACGGCGCCGTCCCCCTGCTCCGTTGCCTCTGCGGCAGTGCCATTACGACGGCCCAGGCCGCGGCGCTTCAGGTGCACCATCAGCAGCGAGATCGCCGCCGGCGTGACGCCCGAAATGCGCGACGCCTGCCCGATCGTTTCCGGCCGGAACTCGTTGAGCTTCTGGCTCACCTCGAACGACAGGCCGCGAACTTCGCGGTAATCGATACCGTCCGGCAGACGCGTGTTCTCGTTCGCGTCGTTGCGCTCGATCTCGGATGCCTGGCGCTCGATATAACCCTGATACTTGATGCCGATCTCGACCTGCTCCTTGATCTGCTCGAGCAGCACCGGATCGTCCGCCAGCGGCTCGGCCGGGCCGCATTCGCCGCCCTTCAGGCCGCACACGCCGTCATAGCCGATGCCCGGACGGCGCAGCAGATCGGCGAGGCTGTATTCGTGATCGATCGCCTTGCCGAGCAGCGCGGTCGCCTCTTCCGGCGGCAGCGTCTTCGGCGTGACCCACGTCGACTTCAGGCGTTCGGTTTCACGTGAAACAGCGTCGCGCTTCCGGCTGAATGCGTCCCAGCGCACGTCGTCGACGAGGCCCAGTTCGCGGCCGATCTCGGTCAGGCGCATGTCGGCGTTGTCTTCACGCAGGCTCAGCCGATATTCGGCGCGGCTCGTGAACATCCGGTACGGCTCGGCCACACCGCGCGTCACGAGATCGTCGACCAGCACGCCAAGGTATGCCTGGTCGCGGCGCGGGCACCATGCGTCTTTCTCCTGCACGTAGCGGCCAGCATTGAGGCCGGCCAGCAGGCCTTGCGCGGCCGCTTCTTCATAGCCGGTCGTGCCGTTGATCTGGCCCGCAAAGAACAGCCCGTTGATTGCCTTCGTCTCGAGCGACGCCTTCAGCGCGCGCGGGTCGAAGTAGTCGTACTCGATCGCGTAGCCGGGGCGCAGGATATGCGCGTTCTCGAGGCCGCGCATCGAATGCACGAGCTCGAGCTGGACGTCGAACGGCAGGCTCGTCGAGATTCCGTTCGGGTAGAACTCGTTGGTCGTCAGCCCTTCCGGCTCGAGGAAGATCTGGTGCGATTCCTTCGATGCGAACCGGTGGATCTTGTCCTCGATCGACGGGCAATAACGCGGCCCGACGCCTTCGATCACGCCTGTATACATAGGCGAACGGTCGAGGCCGCCGCGAATGATGTCGTGCGTGCGCTCGTTCGTATGCGTGACCCAGCACGGCAACTGCTGCGGATGCTGCTCCGCACGGCCCAGGAACGAGAACACGGGGATCGGATCGAGGTCGCCCGGCTGCTCGTCCAGCTTCGAGAAGTCGATCGTACGGCCGTCGATACGCGGCGGCGTACCGGTCTTCAGGCGGCCCTGCGGCAGCTTCAGCTCCTTCAGGCGCGACGACAGCGACACGGCCGCCGGATCGCCCGCGCGACCGCCCGTGTAGTTGTTCAGGCCGACGTGGATCTTGCCGTCGAGGAACGTACCCGCGGTCAGCACGACTGCGCGGGCGCGGAAGCGGATGCCGATCTGCGTGACGGCGCCCACCACGCGATCGCCTTCGACCATCAGGTCGTCGACGGCCTGCTGGAACAGCCACAGGTTCGGCTGGTTCTCGAGCCGGTGGCGGATCGCGGCCTTGTACAGGATGCGATCGGCCTGCGCACGCGTCGCACGCACGGCCGGCCCCTTCGACGAATTGAGGATCCGGAACTGAATACCGCTCTCGTCCGTCGCGGCGGCCATTGCGCCGCCCAGCGCGTCGACTTCCTTGACCAGATGGCCCTTGCCAATGCCGCCGATCGACGGATTGCAGCTCATCTGCCCGAGCGTTTCGATGTTGTGGGTCAGCAGCAGCGTCTTCGCGCCCATTCGGGCGGACGCCAGCGCGGCTTCCGTGCCGGCGTGGCCGCCACCGACGACGATGACGTCAAATTCTGTGGGAAAAAGCATGGTGGATTCCGTACGCAGGGCTGCGCACGAACCTATCAGAGAAATGTATGGGCCGAATTATAGCGGGTTCGCTTTTCACCCGAAGGCCGTCCGAATGGTAGGGTCCGTTCATTTCGTCGTTTTTTCGGCTGCGGATGGATGAATCCGTGGCGTCGAGCCTGCTCCAGCAATGCTCTCGGCCGGATCGCCGCACATCGTTGTGTCTGTGCAAAAAATCGATCGCCAGGAAAGTGGCCTGCTGGGGTCAGACCGGCATCGATTCCTGTGGCCGGCACGACAACCCGGGCGCCACACCCTGTGCCCCCTCCCCCTCACAGACTTCGCTTCTGTTGGTCCGGCACTTATCCCTCGAGATTCAACACACCGTCAGCCTGTGCAGAGATCCATGCGCCTGGAAACCGATCGGTGGAGCACGCCACTATCAACTGCTGAGCGAGACGAATGATCATCACCCGCGCTGTGGGCAGCTTATCCGCCGCCGCCACACAGAACTTCCGACTATTCCCCAGACACTTATCCCCTGACCGCGAACCATCGGGCCATCGCGACATTGCTCCAACCCCACAAACAAAAACGGCGTGTTTCACGTGAAACACGCCGTCCGTTTCCCGCCAACCGCCCCGACTATCAAGCCGTCTTCTTCACCAACCCGAGGTATGTTTCGATCACACGCGGATTCTGCGCGAGCTCGGCCGCCGGTCCTTCCAGCGCAAACTCACCCGTCTCCAGCACATAGCCGTAGTCGGAGATCTGCAACGCGGCCCGGGCGTTCTGCTCGATCAGCAGCGTCGCAACGCCGGTTCCGCGCAACGCGCTGATGATATGAAAGATCTCCTTCACGATCAGCGGCGCAAGCCCAAGGCTCGGCTCGTCGAGCATCAGCAGGTCGGGCTTGCCCATCAGCGCGCGGCCGACCGCGAGCATCTGCCGCTCGCCGCCCGACAGCGTGCCGGCCGCCTGCTTGCGGCGCTCCTTCAGCCGCGGAAACAGCGCGAACACGTGGTCGAGCTGGTCGAGGAAGTTCGATTCACCTGCCTGCTTGCGCCGATACGCGCCCAGCACGAGGTTGTCCTCGACCGTCATCGTGCTGAACAGCTCGCGCTTTTCCGGTACGAGGCACATCCCGCGCGCGACACGCTGCTCGACCGGCAGCGCGCCGACGTCGTTGCCGCGATACACGATCGCGCCCGACGCATGCCCGGTCACCGGCAGCGCGCCCATGATCGCGTTCAGCAGCGTCGATTTGCCTGCCCCGTTCGGGCCGATCACGCTGACAATCTGCCCCGCACCGACCTTGATTGCCGCGCCGTGCAGCGCCTCCACCTTCCCGTACCGGACCGCCAGCCCGCGCACTTCGAGAATCGGCATCGTCGTGTCCGTCATCACTCCACCCCGCCCAGATACGCTTCGAGGACGGCCGGATCCTGCTGCACATCCTCCGGCAGCCCTTCCGCGATCCGCGTGCCGAATTCCATCACCACCAGCCGGTCGGTGAGGTTCATCACGAAGTCCATGTCATGTTCCACGAGCAACACGCTCATGCCTTCCGCCCTCAACCGCCGCAGCAGGTCGGCGAGTTGCTGCTTCTCCTGGTAACGCAGCCCGGCGGCCGGCTCGTCGAGCAGCAGCAGCGTCGGGTCGCAGCACAGTGCACGCGCGATTTCGAGAATCCGCTGCTGGCCGAGCGCGAGGCTGCCCGCTTCGTCGCACATGTGCTTTTCGAGCCCGACGCGACGGATCTGCCGTGCGGCTTCGGCCAGCAACTGCGCTTCCTCGTGTGCATTGAGCCGCGCGATGCTACGCCAGACACCGGTATGGCCGCGCAGATGCGCGCCGATCGCGACGTTCTCGAGCACCGTCATCGCCGGCAGCATCTTGACGTGCTGGAACGTGCGGCCGATGCCGCGACGGACGATCTGACGCGACGTGAGCCCGTCGATGCGCTCGCCGCGGAACGTGATCGTGCCACCCGTCGGCTTCAGCACGCCCGTCACCAGGTTGAACGTGGTCGACTTGCCGGCACCGTTCGGACCGATCAGCCCGATGATCTGCCCCGCTTTCACGTCGAAGCTGACATCGTTGACGGCCACGAGCCCGCCGAACTGCTTGCGTGCGTTGTCGACCACGAGCAGCGGCTCGCCGGCCGCGGGCTTCGCGCGCTGCGGCAGCGGGTCCGCATGCTCGGGCACATGCGCGCGCGGCCCGCGCGGGAACAGCCTCGCGACGAACGGCCACACGCCCTGGCGCGCATACTGCAGCAGCAGCACCATCAGCACGCCGAACACGATGATCTCGAAGTTGCCTTCCGAGCCGAGCAGCTTCGGCAGCAGCGTCTGCAGGTAGTCCTGCAGCACGGTGAGGATCGCTGCGCCGAGCACCGCGCCCCACACGTGCGACACGCCACCCACCACCGCCATGAACAGGAATTCGATCCCGTGATTCAGGCCGAACGGGGTCGGGTTCACTGCGCGCTGCAGGTGCGCGTACAGGAAGCCCGACACGGCCGCGAGCACGGCCGCGTAGACGAAGATCACGACGCGCATCCACGCGGTGTTCACGCCCATCGCCTCGGCCATCACGCCGCCGCCGCGCAGCGCGCGGATCGCGCGGCCCGGCCGGCTGTTCAGCAGGTTCTGCACCGACACGATCGCGGCCAGTACGACGGCCCAGATCAGGAAATACAGGCTGCGGCCGCTGTCGAGTGCGATGCCGAACAGGTTCAGCGCCGGAATCCCGTTGATCCCGTCGTACTTGCCGAGCAGTTCGAGGTTGCCGAACAGGTAGAACAGCGCGAGGCCCCACGCGATCGTGCCGAGCGGCAGGAAGTGCCCGGACAGCCGCATCGTGACCACGCCGAGCACGAGCGCGACGAGCGCCGTCAGCACGACGCCGACGATCAGCGCGAGCCACGGCGACACGCCGTACCGCGTCGTCAGGAACGCGGTCGCATACGCGCCGATGCCGACGAATGCGGCCTGCCCGAAGCTCGTCATCCCGCCGACGCCCGTCAGCAGCACGAGCCCGATCGCGACGATCGCATAGAGGCCGATGTAGTTCAGCAGCGTGATCCAGTACTCCGGCACCTGCAGCGCGCCGGGCAGAACCGGCAGCGCGAACAGCACCACGAGAAACACCCAGAAGGTCTTGTTGCGTACCATCGTCTTCATCGCGTCACTCCTCTTCCTCTTCCGCGTGCGGCGTCACGAAGCTCCGCCACAGCAGCACCGGAATGATCAGCGTGAACACGATCACCTCCTTGTATGCGCTCGCCCAGAACGACGAATACGATTCGAGCACGCCGACGAGCAGCGAGCCGGCGGCCGCGAGCGGATAGCTGATGAGCCCGCCGATGATCGCGCCGACAAAGCCCTTCAGCCCGATCAGGAAGCCCGAGTCGTAGTAGATCGTCGTCAGCGGGCCGACGAGGATCCCCGACAGCACGCCGAGGCCCGCCGCGAACGTGAACGCGAGCCGCCCTGCTTCGGTCGTGCCGATACCGACGAGCTGCGCGCCGAGCCGGTTCACCGACGTCGCGCGCAGCGCCTTGCCGGCGATCGTGCGGCCGAAGTACACGTACAGCGCGCCGATCAGCACGAGCGCGGTAACGACGACCAAGATGCTCTGCACCGACACCGTCATGCTGCCGATCGACAGCGACGCATCCGAGAATCCGGTGGTGCGCGAGCCCTCCGCGCCGAACATCACGAGCCCGAGGCCGACCATCGCGAAATGGACGGCGACCGACACGATCAGCAGCAGCAGCGTCGTGCCTTCGGCGATCGGCTGATACACGAGCCGGTAGACGAACGGCCCCATCGGCACGACGATCGCGAGCGTCAGCGCGATCTGCGCAAGCATCGGCATCGGCTGCGCGGCAAAACTGCGCGTGATCGCGAACACCGCGAGCGGCAGCAGGATGTAGCGGCTGCCGAGCGTCGCGAGCGTGCGGCCGAGCTGATGGCGGCGTTCGCGATGCCGGATCAGGCCGCCGACTTCGAGCAGGAAGCACGCGACGCCCATCACAAACAGCAGCCAGCAGGTGGCGGGGAATTTCTGCGCCTGCAACGCGGCAAGCGTCAGCGCACCGTAGGCGACGAATTCGCCCTGGGGAATGAAGATCACCCGCGTGACGGAAAACACCAGCACGAGCGCCAGCGACAGCAATGCATAAATGGCGCCGGTCGTGATGCCGTCTTGCGCGAGGATCGCCGCAATCGAGAGATCCATACGTGTCTTGTATCGAGAATGCTGCGGAGAAACGGCGACGGGAACGGCCGGGGCACACGGACGACAAGGCGCGTCGGGCGCCACGCGGCGGGCCCCGGTGGTTCCATGCGACACGGGCGCGGCCCGTCAGGCCCGGCGCCCTGCCGACGGCGGGCACGGCGCCGTTCGCGCCGCGCCCGCCGGTTTCACGTGATGCTTACTCGGCCTGCAACTTCCACTTGCCGTCGACGATCTGCACCATCACGCGCGCACGCGTATCGAAGCCGTTGTGATCGGACGACGTCATGTTGATCACGCCGTGCGACACGGGCAGGTCCTTCACGCTTTCGAGCGACGCGCGCAGCGCTTCGCGGAACGCCTCGGTGCCCGGCTGGCCCTTCTTCAGCGCGTCCGGAATCGCACGCTGCAGCAGCAGCCCCGCATCCCACGCATGGCCGCCGAACGTCGCCAGCGAACCGGCGCCGTAGGCCTTCTCGTACGCGGCCTTGTAGCCGAGCGCCGCCTTCTTCACCGGGTTCGAATCCGGGAGCTGGTCGGTCACGAGCACCGGGCCGGCCGGCAGGATCTCGCCTTCGCAATCCTTGCCGCACACGCGCAGGAAGTCGTTGTTCGCGACGCCGTGCGTCTGGTACACCTTGCCCTTGTAGCCGCGCTCCTTCAGCGTCTTGGCCGGCAGCGCCGCCGGCGTGCCGGAGCCCGCGATCAGCACCGCGTCGGGATTCGAGCCCAACAGCTTGAGCACCTGCCCCATCACCGACGCGTCGGTGCGGTTGAAGCGCTCGTTTGACACGAGCTTCAGGCCGTTCTTCTCGGCCGCCGCGCTGAACGTCTTGTACCAGCTGTCGCCGTACGCATCGGCGAAGCCGATGAAGCCGACCGTCTTCACGCCGTGCTTCGCCATGTAGCCGGCGATCGCGTCGGCCATCAGCTGGTCGTTCTGCGGCACCTTGAACATCCACGCGCGCTTCGCGTCCATCGGCGCGATGATCTGCGCGCTCGCCGCGAGCGAAATCGTCGGCGTCTTGCCCTGCGACACGGGGTCGAGCATCGCGAGCGAGTTCGGCGTGACGGACGAGCCGATGATCGCGTCGACGTGGTCTTCGTCGATCAGCTTGCGCACGTTCTGCACCGCGCGGCTCGTGTCGGATGCATCGTCGAGCACGATGTACTGCACGCTCTTGCCCGCAATTTCCTTCGGCAGCAATGCGATCGTGTTCTTTTCCGGAATCCCGAGCGACGCAGCCGGCCCGGTGGCCGACAGCGTCACGCCGATCTTCACCTGCGCCGACGCCGTGGCCGCCGCGCACACGAGGCCCGCGGCAAGCACGGCCTCCATCCATCGATTCATCTTCATTTACGTTGTCTCCAAACGCTGCTCGAAAAATCCGCGGGTCGCTCGGGCGGCTCCCGTTTCCCAAACAAGTTAATAATTTAACTATCTCGCCTTGCCGCGCCTACGCTCGTTTTCCCGTGAAACGCCGCCACCGCGGCAGGATCCTGACGACGCAGTGCATGCGCATCGCGGCCGACACATTGGTTCGACCGCCACGATGCGCAGCACCAATGTCGTCAGGATGAAGAAGGCGAAGAAATGCAGGATCGTGCGGGCGATCGATGCGTGCGCAACGATCGCCGGAAGGCACGCCGGCCTGGCTCGGCCCGGCCACGCGCGTTGGCGGCGAAAGATCGGAAAAGCGGCGGTTCATGCGGAGACGGGTGCGAGCGCAACGACCGGCGAAGGCGCGATGCCGGCAACCCGTGCCGCAACGCGCGTACCGGCCGCAGGAAGGCTCGGGAAGGCCGGGAAGTACCGATGCGCACCCAATGACGAACGAGCGGCGCCAGCCGCCCTTCCTGCCCCGATCCATCGTCCTGCGCTGCTCATCCAACCGTACTCCCTCTTCTGCATTCTGCTTGTAGGAGAACTGCCGACCGATTTTCCCGACCGTGCGGTCGGCGAAAGCCAAGTGTAACGGACGCATTTCGCGCACGCCAACCGGGTAAGCCCGGACAGCCCGCGCATGGCGACGCGCCGTCTGCGACCGGATTGCGGGAAAGGGAAAAACGGGGGACGCGGCGAAGCGCGGAAGAAGCGCGGTGCGAATGCAAGCGCGGAATACGGCAATTGCGCAGGCCGATGCACCATCGGTGGAAATCCGTGCACGCAAATGAAAAAGCGCTGTTGGATTCCGTCCAACAGCGCTTTGGGGTCCGGGCACTTTGTGCCTCGATTGTCTCCTCGTTCTCCACCTGCAAATTCGTTTCGCGGTGCATCAGAACTGGAACGAATCTTAAAGAGGCTTAAGCACCACGGCAACTTAGCATTTACCCCTATGGTGCATCGCCGCACGAAAATGGGGCACCAGTCTGCCGCGCGGCACCGACTTGAGCCTGCTGCGACGCCCTTCCGCAGCGCGCCGGATGGTGCTTCGCATCAACGTGCCGCGACGCGCGCGACATGCGCTCAGGACGCCCTGAGCGGCTTGATCCGCGCGACCATCTCGCCGACGATGCCGCGCCGGAACGCGAGCACGCACGCGATGAAGATCAGCCCGGTGACGATCGTCGCCGATTCGCCGAGCGAATGGAACCACGCGACGCCCGTCGTCGACGCGAGCCATTCGCCGATGTCGCCGAGCCGGTCTTCCAGCGCGACGATCAGCGCCGCGCCCAGCAGCGGCCCGAACAGCGTGCCCATCCCGCCGACGAGCGTCATCAGCACGACGAGGCCCGACATCGTCCAGTGCGCATCGGAGAGCGTCTCGAAGCCGAGCACGAGCACCTTCAGCGAGCCGGCGAGCCCCGCGAGCCCGGCCGACAGGATGAACGCGAGCAGCTTGAAGCGATCCGTGTCGTAGCCGAGCGAGATCGCGCGCGCCTCGTTCTCCTTGAGCGCGACGAGCACCTGGCCGAACGGCGAATGGACGACCCGCACGATGAACCCGCACGCGGCGACGACCACCGCCAGCACGACGTAGTACAGCGCGACGTCGTTCGACAGGTCGAGCAGCCCGAACAGGTGGCCGCGCGGCACGCCCTGCAGGCCGTCCTCGCCGTGCGTGAACGGCGCCTGCAGGTAGATGAAGTAGACCATCTGCGCGAACGCGAGCGTGATCATCGCGAAGTAGATGCCCTGCCGGCGGATCGCGAACAGCCCGACGACGAGCCCGAGCAGCGTCGCGGCGACGGTGCCGACGAGCACGCCGAGCTCCGGCGTGAACCCGAGCGTCTGTATCGAATAACCGGTCGCGTAGCCGGCAGTCGCGAGGAACATCGCATGGCCGAACGACAGCAGCCCCGTATAGCCGATCAGCAGGTTGAACGCGGCCGCGAACAGCGCGAACGTGAGCACCTTCATCACGAACACCGGATACGCGCCGATGAACGGCGCGGCGAGCAGTGCGGCGAGCAGCACGCCGTAGAGCACTTTTCTCTGCATCATTTTTCCTTGCCGAAGAGGCCCGCCGGGCGGAACAGCAGCACGATCGCCATGATCACGAACACGACGGTGGCCGACGCTTCGGGGTAGAACACGCGCGTGAAGCCCTCGATCACGCCGAGCATCAGGCCCGTGACGATCGAGCCGAGGATCGAGCCCATCCCGCCGATCACGACCACCGCGAACACGGTGATGATCATCGGCTGGCCCATCAGTGGCGACACCTGGATCACCGGCGCGGCCAGCACGCCCGCGAACGCGGCGAGCGCGACGCCGAAGCCGTAGGTGAGCGTGATCATCATCGGCACGTTCACGCCGAACGCCTCGACGAGCTTCGGGTTCTCGGTGCCCGCGCGCAGGTACGCGCCCAGGCGCGTCTTCTCGATCACGAACCACGTCGCGAGGCACACCGCGAGCGACGCGACGACGACCCACGCACGGTAGTTCGGCAGGAACATGAAGCCGAGGTTGGTCGCGCCGGAAAGCTGCGACGGCACGTCGTACGGCTGGCCGGACGATCCGTAGATCGACCGGAACACGCCTTCGACGACCAGCGTGAGGCCGAACGTGAGCAGCAGCCCGTACAGGTGATCGAGCTTGTACAGCCAGCGCAGCATCGAGCGCTCGATCGCGATCCCGAACGCGCCGACGACCAGCGGCGCCAGCACGAGCATCGCCCAGTACGGCAGCCCGAAGTACGACATGCCCATCCACGCGAGCATCGCGCCCAGCATGAACAGCGCGCCGTGCGCGAAGTTGATCACGTTGAGCAGCCCGAAGATCACCGCGAGCCCGAGGCTCAGGATCGCGTAGAACGAGCCGTTGACGAGCCCGAGCAGCAACTGGCTCAGCATCGCCGGCAACGGAATGCCAAAGATTTCCATCGACTTAGCCGTCAGTATGAGTTTCGTTGCGTGTGCAACCTTACCGCGTTGCGCACGCGGGCGGCGCAGCGGGCACATCGCTGCAGCCGCCACCGTGCGGCGCGCCCGCGCGCGCCGCTACGCCGCGCTTACTTCCACAGCGCGCAGCGCGTCTCCTGCTTGGTCCCGAACGCCTGTTCGCCCGGAATCGTCGCGAGCACCTTGTAGTAGTCCCACGGCTCCTTCGATTCCGACGGCTTCTTCACTTCCATCAGGTACATGTCGTGGATCATGCTGCCGTCCGTGCGGATGTAGCCCTTCGCGTAGAAGTCGTTGATCTTCGCCTTCTTCAGCTCGGCCATCACCTTGTCGGAATCGGTCGTGCCGGCAGCCTGGACGGCCTTCAGGTAGGTCGTCACCGACGAGTAGTCGGCCGCCTGCAGGCTCGACGGCATCTTCTTCATCTTGCCGAAGTAGCGCTGCGCCCACTGGCGCGCTGCCGCGTCGCGGTTCCAGTACCAGCTGTCGGTCAGCACGAGGCCCTGGGTCGTCTCGAGGCCGAGGCTGTGCACGTCGTTGATGAACATCAGCAGCCCGGCGAGCTTCATCGTCTTCGTGATGCCGAATTCCTTCGCGGCCTTGATCGAGTTGATCGTGTCGCCGCCCGCGTTCGCGAGGCCGAGGATCTGCGCCTTCGACGATTGCGCCTGCAGCAGGAACGACGAGAAATCCGACGCGGACAGCGGATGCCGCACCGCACCCAGCACCTGTCCGCCGCTCGCCTTCACGACGTCCGACGTATTCTTCTCGAGCGCCTTGCCGAACGCGTAGTCGGCGGTCAGGAAGAACCACGTCTTGCCGCCCTGCTTGACCACCGCCGAGCCGGTGCCTTTCGCGAGCGCCATCGTGTCGTACGCATAGTGCACTGTGTACGGCGTGCACTCCTCGTTCGTCAGCGTGTCCGCGCCCGCACCGATGTTGATGTAGACCTTCTTCTTCTCCGCGGCGAGCTTGGCCATCGCCAGCGCCGTCCCCGAATTCGTGCCGCCGACGAGCAGGTCGAGCCCGCCGCGGTCGATCCATTCGCGCGCCTTCGACGCGGCAATGTCCGCCTTGTTCTGGTGATCCGCGTACACGACCTCGATCGGCTTGCCGAGCACCTTGCCGCCGAAGTCGGCGACCGCCATGCGGATCGCCTCGAGGCCGCCCTGCCCGTCGATGTCCGCGTAAAGCCCCGACATGTCGGTGACGAAGCCGATCTTCACGGTATCCGCGGCATGCGCGGCGCCGGCAGTGAACGCGGCGGTCGCGAGCGCGAGACAGGCGTGTGCGAGGGTCTTCATTTTCATTGACGTCTCCTGTTGTTCTGATGCGTTGTGGTTGTTCGAGGCCGCCACGGCTAGCGGCAAAGGAAACGGGGCGGCGTCACACCCCGAGCAGGTCGTGCAGGGTCGGCATCTTGCTTTCCAGTTCGGCCGCGCGGAAATGCTCGACGATGCGGCCGTGCTCCATCACGTAGAAGCGGTCGGCAAGCGGCGCGGCAAAGCGGAAATTCTGTTCGACCATCACGATCGTGTAGCCGCGCGCCTTCAGCGCGACGATCATCCGCGCGAGCGTCTGCACGATCACCGGTGCGAGGCCTTCGGAAATCTCGTCGAGCAGCAGCAGGTTCGCGCCGGTGCGCAGGATCCGTGCGACCGCGAGCATCTGCTGCTCGCCGCCGGACAGCCGCGTGCCCTGGCTCTGCCGGCGCGACGCGAGATTCGGGAACATCGCGTAGATCTCGTCGAGCGACATTGCGTGCTCGCGCGGCCCGATCGGCGGCGGCAGCATCAGGTTCTCCTCGCACGACAGGCTCGAGAAGATCCCGCGTTCCTCAGGGCAGTAGCCGATGCCGAAATGCGCGATGCGGTGCGTCGCGAGGCCGATCGTCTCGTTGCCCGCGACCTTGATCGACCCGTTGCGGCGGCCCGTGAGGCCCATGATCGCGCGCAGCGTCGTCGTGCGGCCCGCGCCGTTGCGGCCGAGCAGCGTGACGACCTCGCCGCGATGCACCGTCAGGTCGACGCCGTGCAATATGTGGGATTCCCCGTACCAGGCCTCCAGGCCCGTGATCTCCAGCGCGGGCGTGCCGCTCTCGACGCCGCTCAATTCGCGTTCCTCCCGTTCGCTGTGCTTCATGCGTGCGCCCCCGCGAGCGCTGCATCGGCACTGCCCATGTAGGCCTCGATGACGAGCGGATTCTTCGACACTTCCGCATACGAGCCTTCGGCCAGCACCTCGCCGCGTTGCAGGACGGTGATCGTGTCGGAGATGCCCGCGATCACGTTCATGTTGTGTTCGACCATCAGGATCGTGCGGCCGCTCGCGACCTTCTTGATCAGCGCGGTCACGCGATCGACGTCCTCGTGGCCCATCCCCTGCGTGGGCTCGTCGAGCAGCATCAGTTCGGGTTCCATCGCGAGCGTCGTCGCGATCTCGAGCGCGCGCTTGCGGCCGTATGCCAGCTCGACGGTCGGCACGTGCGCGAAATCGGTGAGGCCGACCTGCGTGAGGAGATCCATCGCGCGGTCGTCGAGCCGCCTCAGCGTGCGTTCGCTGCGCCAGAAATGGAATTCAGTGCCGAGCGCACGCTGCAGGCCGATGCGCACGTTCTGCAGCGCGGTCAGGTGCGGGAACACGGCCGAGATCTGGAACGAACGGATGATGCCGCGCCGTGCCACCTGCGCGGGCCGCTCGTCGGTGATGTCGATCCCGTTGAAGACGATCTGGCCGGCCGTCGGTGTCAGGAACTTGGTGAGGAGGTTGAAGCAGGTGGTCTTGCCCGCGCCGTTCGGCCCGATCAGCGCATGAATCGCGCCGCGACGCACACGCAGGTTGACGCCGTTCACGGCGGTGAAACCCCTGAATTCCTTCGTCAGTCCGCGTGTTTCCAGAATCGTGTCGCCGAGAATCATGTTCCCTTCCGTACGAAGTCAGGCGAAGCACCGGGATGCGTGGTGCAAGCGACCGCGAACAGGTCAGCGGATCAGCCGGCTGCCCCCGGGCGCCGTGGTACGCCTCGAGGGTGGTCTCCCGCGCCGACGCGTATGCACATTGCGCAACATTGTCGCGCCGTTGGTGCAGTGCAATCATCGGGATTTGCACTTATAGGGCTGGCCGCCATGCCGAATGCGGTTTGCACGGTTTTTCACCACGCTTTTTTGACACGTGCATCATCGACAGTTGACTGCCTGCATGGCCCGGCATACACGCAACGAAAAAAGCCTCGCCAATGCACGGCTTGCATCGATCCTGCCGTTCGAACCGCGGCAACCAATATGGTCGTTACAACGGCAGCTTGTTTCGCATATCGAATCAGCGGGCGCGAGTATGACCGCCCGCTGTCGCGCGCGTCAGCGTTCCGTCACGCGGCCGTCACCGTGGCCTCCGTTCGCACCGGCGTCGCGTCGCGCGCCGCGCGGCGATCGGCACGGATCATGTCGCTCGCGCGCTCGGCAATCATCAGCGTCGGCGAATTGGTGTTGCCCGACGTAATGAACGGCATCACCGATGCATCGACGATCCGCAATCCGGCGATGCCGCGCACGCGCAGCCGGCTGTCGACCACCGCACGCTCGTCATCGGCACGCCCCATCCGGCAGGTGCCGACCGGATGGAAGATCGTCGTGCCGACGGCGCCGGCCGCGTCGATCAGTTCGGCCTCGGTCCGATACTGCACGCCCGGCAGGATTTCCTCGGGACGATAGCGCGCAAGCGCCGGCGCGGACGCGATCCGGCGCGTGAGGCGCAGCGCGTTCGCGGCGACATGGCGATCGTGGTCGGTCGACAGATAGTTCGGCGCGATCGCGGGCACGATGGCCGGATCGGCGCTCGTGACGTGCACGCTGCCGCGCGACGTCGGCCGCAGATGGCAGACCGATGCCGTGAACGCGTTGAAGCTGTGCAGCGGCTCGCCGAAGCGTTCGAGCGACAGCGGCTGCACGTGGTATTCGAGATCGGGGCGCGTGAGCGCAGGATCGTCTGGATCGGATTTCGCGAATGCGCCGAGCTGCGACGGCGCCATCGACATCGGCCCGCGCTGCAGCAACGCGTATTCCGCGCCGATCATCAGCTTGCCCCACCAGTGCGCGGACAGCGTGTTGAGCGTGCGCACGCCTTCGACGCGAAACGCCATCCGCAATTGCAGGTGATCCTGCAGGTTTTCGCCGACGCCCGGCAGATCCTGCACGACGTCGATGCCGAGCGCCTGCAGCCGCCGGCCGTCGCCGATACCCGACAGTTCGAGCAATTGCGGGGAATTCACGGCGCCGGACGTCAGCAGCACTTCCGCACGTGCCCGCGCGACGTAATCGGTGCCGCCGCCGTGATACTCGACGCCGACCGCGCGCCGCCCTTCGAAGACCACGCGCTGCGCCTGCGCGCCGGTGATCACGGTCAGGTTCGGGCGCGCCATCGCGGGCCGCAGGAACGCCTTCGACGTATTCCAGCGCACGCCACGCTTCTGGTTCACCTCGAAATAACCGACCCCGGAATTGTCGCCGCGGTTGAAATCGTCGGTCGCCGGGATGCCCGTCTGCTGCGCGGCCTGCGCGAACGATTCGAGGATCTCCCAGCGCAGCCGTTGCTTCTCGACGCGCCAGTAGCCGCCCGCACCGTGCGCGTCGCTCTCGCCCGCATGGTGATCCTCGCTGCGCTTGAAGATCGGCAGCACGCTGTCCCACGACCAGCCGGCGTCGCCGGTTTCCTGCGCCCAGCCGTCGTAATCCTCGCGCTGGCCGCGCATGTAGATCATCCCGTTGATCGACGAGCAGCCGCCGAGCACGCGGCCGCGCGGATATGCCAGCGCGCGGCCGTTGAGCGCCGCTTCCGGCTGCGTCTTGTACAGCCAGTCGGTGCGCGGGTTGCCGATGCAATACAGATAGCCGACCGGGATATGGATCCAGTGATAGTCGTCCTTGCCGCCCGCTTCGAGCAGCAGTACGCGGATGTCGGGATCCTCGGTCAGGCGGTTCGCGAGCACGCAGCCCGCGGTGCCTGCGCCCACGATTACGTAATCAAATTCGCCTTCGAGCGTGCGTTGTGTATTCACGGCTTGTCTCCTGTCGGCCCGAGTTAGCGCTTTAGCGCTTACTCGGGCCCCATGGCGTGGTTGGATGGAGTTAGCGCTTCAGCACTTACTCCATCCCCACGGCGGTCGGCCAGCGTTAGCGCTTCAGCGCTTACTCCATCCCCACGGCGGTCGGCCCGAGTTAGTGCTTTAGCGCTTACTCAGGCCCCATGGCGTGGTTGGATGGAGTAAGCACTTTCGCTGACCCCATGCAATCTCGTTGTTGTATCCCGCGCGCTGCGATGCCGCGCGTCATTTCAAGCATAGTGCCTCGCGGGCCGCGCTTGCGGCACCGCCCGCCTGCCCTGCCGTACTCCCGGCCCGGTGCCGGCCGAAACCCGCCGGGCGACGCGACCGATGAAGCGTACTCCGGCTGCCGGCCGCCGATCCAATGAGTTATGCTGAACTGCGTTATAAGCAGCGCTCATATCACGACGATGGATCTCACCCTGCTCCGCGCGTTCGCGACGGTCGCGCGCGAAGGCAACCTGACGCGCGCCGCCGCGCAACTGCACCTGACGCAACCGGCCGTCAGCCTGCAGATCAAGCATCTGCAGGAAACGCTCGGCGTCGCGCTGTTCACGCGCACGTCGCGCGGGCTCGCGCTCACGCGCGACGGCCAGACGCTGCTGCCGCATGCGGAACGCGCGCTCGCCGCGGCCGCCGACGTGCAGCGCGCCGCTGCTGCGTTGCGGCACGAGGTGCGCGGCCGGCTGCGGATCGGCACGATCCTCGATCCTGGCTTCCTGCGGCTCGGCGGCTTCCTGCGCGCGCTGGTCGAAACCCATCCGCAGATCGAGACGGCGCTGCGGCACGGGATGTCGGGCTGGGTGATCGAACAGGTGCGCGCGCAGGCGCTCGACGTCGGCTACTACATCGGCCGGCCCGGCGAGGACGATCCGCTCGACGGCGCGCTGTTCCACACCGTCACGCTCACCCATTTCCAGTACCGCGTGCTCGCGCCGGCCGGCTGGAAGGAGCGCGTGCAGCGCGCGCACGACTGGCGCGCACTCGCCGCGCTGCCGTGGATCTGGACGCCGCCGGCGTCCGCGCATCACCGGCTGCTGTCGCGGCGCTTCGCGCAAGCCGGTGCGCAGCCCGTGAAGGTTGCCGAGGTCGACCAGGAGCAATCGATGCTCGACCTCGTCAAATCGGGCATCGGGTTGACGCTCGCGCGCGACTCGACCGCGCTGGCCGAAGCGCACGCGCATGCGCTGACGATCGTCGAGCGCGTGACGGTGCCGACCGAACTGACGTTCGTGGCGCTCGCCGAACGGCGCGACGAACCGGCGATCGCGGCCGCGCTGCGGCTGATCGAAGCCCAGTGGGCGATATGAGCGGTGCTGATGACAGCGCTGCCGCCACGCGCCACGCGCCACACGCCGGGCGCCGGCGTCGCGCTCGACACGCGGCATCTCGCCACGCCTCCCGCCCGCCCGCCCGCCGTCACGCCACCATCCCCGCCTTTTTGCTAGATTGTGCGTTCGCACACCGCGAGACCCCTCTTGAAGGAGACCCGCATGGCCCGCAACATCGAGATCAAAGCCCGCGCTCGCGAATTCGACCAGCTGCGCGAACGCGCGGCGACGCTCGCGACCGAAGCGCCGCTGTTCTACCGCCAGCAGGATTTCTTCTATGACGTGCCGCGCGGCCGGCTGAAGCTGCGCCGCTTCGAGGACGGCACGCCGGCCGAACTGATCTTCTACCAGCGCGACGACCGCGACGGCCCGAAGGCGTCGTACTACACGCGCAGCCCCGTGACGAATCCCGACGCGATGCATGCGCTGCTCGCGACCGCGCTGACCACACGCGGGATCGTGACGAAGGAACGGCACGTGTACCTCGCCGGCCGCACGCGCATCCACCTCGACCGCGTCGACGGCCTGGGCGATTTCATCGAACTGGAAGTCGTGCTCGGCCCCGACGACGACGAAGCCGGCGGCGAAGCCGAAGCGCACGACGTGTTCACGAAGCTCGGCGTATCGCAGGACGATCTGGTCGCGGTCGCGTACGTCGACCTGCTGAACGCCGACACGCAGCACGAAGCCGTCTGATCCAGCCCCGCCGCCGCGGCCGTTGCGGCACGCGTCGCCTGGGGCCTGTTCCCGCGAATAGCGGGCGGGCTTGCGCTGGCGCTGCCCGCCGCGTCAGGCAGCGCCGGGCGCCAGGTGCGCGAGCGGCAGCGCGCCGTTGCGCTTGAAGGTCGTCAGCACGATGTTCGAGCGCACGCTGTCGACGCCCGGCACGCGCATCAGCTTCTTCATCACGAACTGCGACAGCGCGTTCAGGTCGGGCGCGACGATCCGCAGCAGGTAGTCGGCATCGCCCACCACCGCATGGCATTCGAGCACTTCGGGCAGCACGTCGATCTGCTGCTGGAACTGCTCGATGATCGAATCGCCGTGGTGCTTGAGCTTCAGGCTCGTGAACGCGGTGACGCCGAGGCCGAGCTTTTCGGGCCGCAGCATCACGCGATAGCCTTCGATCACGCCGGCCGCCTCGAGCCGCTGCAGCCGCCGGCCGATCTGCGACGGCGACAGCGGCACCTCCTCGCCGAGCTGCTGATGGGTCGCGCGACCGAAGCGCTGCAGCACGTCCAGCAGCGCGAGATCGAAGTGATCGAGTTCCAGCATGAGAATTCTCCGCATTGATTCGTGATTTGATGCGAGATTATCGCATCAACAAGCAAATCAACGCCAACTTTGCGCCCATTACGCGCGCAGGCCGCTCTACACTTGCATGGTTCCCAACCACAGCGTGCAGAGCCTGATCATGTCCACCGTCGTCACCGCGAAACTGCAGGAGCAGTTCGACGCGGGCCTCGAAACCCGCGCAGATTTCACCATCGACCAGCCGCTCGAACGCTATGGCCAGGTCGACCATGCGGTGTGGAAGCAGCTCTATGCGCGCCAGTCGGTGCTGCTGCGCGGGCGCGCCTGCGACGCGTTCGTCGCGGGGCTCGGCAAGATCGACCTGCCGGCCGACCGCGTGCCGTCGTTCGCCGACGTGAACCGCCAGTTGAAGCCCGCGACGGGCTGGGAGATCGTCGCGGTGCCGGGCCTCGTGCCCGACCGCGTGTTCTTCGAGCATCTCGCGAACCGGCGTTTTCCGGTCACCTGGTGGATGCGCCGCCCCGACCAGCTCGACTACCTGCAGGAACCCGACTGCTTCCACGACCTGTTCGGCCATGTGCCGCTGCTGATCGACCCGGTGTTCGCCGACTACATGCAGGCATACGGCCGCACCGCGCTCGCGGTCGCCGACGACGAAGCGGCGCTGGCGCGGCTCGCACGGCTCTACTGGTATACAGTCGAATTCGGGCTGATCCGCGACCCGCTCGGCACGAACGGGCTGTCGATCTACGGCGCCGGGATCGTGTCGAGCAAGGGCGAAAGCCTGTACAGCCTCGAAAGCGCGGCGCCGAACCGGCTCGGCTTCGATCTCGAACGCGTGATGCGCACGAAGTACCGGATCGACACGTTCCAGAAGACCTACTTCGTGATCGACGATTTCTCGCAGTTGTTCGCGCTCGCCGACGTCGACGGCCGCGCGCTGGCCGACCGGCTTGCGGCGCTGCCCGAATTCGCGGCCGGCGCGGTGCTCGATAGCGATCGCGTGCTGCATCGCGGCACGGGTGAAGGCTGGCCCGCCGACGCCGACGCGTGACGCGCCAGCGCGCGCCGGATGGCGGATGCCCGTCGCCGGATGCCCGTCCCCGGATGCCCGTCGCACAACTATGAAACAATGACCGGTGCCGGCTTCGCCGCGCGGCGCAGCCGCGCGCGGGCGCCGTTACCGAACGAGAGGTGCAAGATGATCCACAAGCTCACATCAGAAGAACGCAAGACCCGGCTCGAAGGCCTGCCGCTCTGGACGGCCATGCCGGGCCGCGACGCGATCCAGCGCAGCCTGCGCTTCGCCGATTTCAACGAAGCGTTCGGTTTCATGACGCGCGTCGCGATCAAGGCGCAGGAAATGAACCACCATCCGGAATGGTTCAACGTGTACAACCGCGTCGACGTCACGCTGTCGACCCACGACGCCGACGGTCTGACCGAACGCGACATCGAACTCGCGCTGTTCATCGATCGCGCCGGCGCGCACGCGAAACCCGCCGCCTGAAGCCTTCCTCTACCGCCGCGCATCGTTCGGTGCGCGGCGCGTCAACTTTTCATTTCGATGAACGTTTTCTAGGATGTAGTCAGCGAAAGCCTTCAGCTTTCCAAGCCATCCTTAAGGCGCACGTAAGTCTCGTATGCTTTCCGTGCCTTGGGGTCCAAACCTTCCAGTTGCAGCGCGCTTCCGCGCTGTACAATCAGCAGCGCATACGGCTTGGAGAGCGCGCTGGCCTCTTCGCAGAGTTTGAGTTCGTCGCCGCTCGACGGCGAGCGGGCGCGCCAGAAATTGATCGCGGCTTCAAGGTCGTTGATCGAAATATCGGACATGATTGGATTTAATCGTTCGCTGGCCGCCATGCTTGATGTCACGCGATGCGGCGCCCCTGTGGAAACGGCTTCGTGCTGTCCGCGTGCCTGAACCGCCAACCCATTGTACTTGAGCGAACTTCATGCGACTCCTTCTGATCGAAGACGACCGCCCCATCGCACGCGGAATCCAGAGCAGCCTCGAGCAGGCTGGCTTCACCGTCGACATGGTGCATGACGGCATTTTTGCCGAACAGGCGCTGGCACAAAACCGCCACGAACTCGTGATCCTCGACCTCGGCCTGCCGGGCATCGACGGGATGACGCTGCTCACGCGCTTCCGCCAGACCAACCGCCACACGCCCGTCATCGTGCTGACCGCACGCGACGAGCTGAACGACCGGATCCAGGGCCTGAATTCGGGCGCCGACGACTACATGCTCAAGCCGTTCGAGCCGGCCGAGCTCGAAGCGCGCATCCGCGCGGTGATGCGCCGCAGCGGCCCGCACAGCGACATGCCGCGTCCGGAAGTGTCGCTCGGCGGCGTCCGCCTGTCGGGCGTCGACCGCCGCATATTCAACGACGACAAGCCGCTCGAACTGTCGCCGCGCGAGTTCGCGGTGCTCGAGATGCTGCTGCTGCGTCACGGCCGCGTCGTCAGCAAGGCCCAGTTGCAGGACCACCTCACGCACTTCGGCGGCGATCTCGGCGATACCGCGATCGAAGTTTATGTGCACCGCGTGCGCAAGAAACTCGAGCAGTGCCGTGTCGAAATCGTTACGGTGCGCGGTTTCGGCTACCTGCTGCAGGAAATCCGCCAGACGGCGAGCGTCTGAGCGGCCGCGCGCCGCCCGGCCGCGTGCCGCCGGCGCATGCGCCCTGCTCCGCGTCGCCGCCCGGCGCACGACCGCGCCGCTCCCCGTGAGCGGCGCTTATCCATTTGCCCGTCGAAATGTCTCCTGATCCGGCTGTGACCACCAGCCTGCGCCGCTCGCTGCTCCGGCGCCTCGCCGCACCGCTGTCGATGCTCGCGCTGATGAGCGGCCTGATCGCCTACTGGCTCGCGTGGCAATACACGCAGCACGTGATCGACCGCTCGCTCGCCGATCTCGCGACCGCCATCTCGAAACAGATCCAGATCGCCGGGCCCGACGCGCCGTTCACGGTGCCGCCGCTCGCGCAGGCGATGTTCTCCGATCCCGCCGAAGCGCTGATCTACCGGATCAGCGACGGCGAACAGGAGCTCGCCGGCGATCCGAAGCTGCCGCTGCGGGGTATCAACGTGCGCCGCATGCATCACGCATACGTGTTCGAGGCCGAGTACGACAACCGCGCGGTGCGCGTCGCACAGGTGCGCGTCGACGACGTCGAAGGCGGCAAGCCGATGGTCGTCGAGGTCGCGCAGCCGGTGCGGCACCGCTACCGGATCGCGGCCGAATTCCTCGTCGCGATCATGATGCCGCTGCTGCTGCTGCTCCTCGCGGGCTGGGGTATCGTGTGGCGTGTCGTGAACCAGCAACTCGGCCCGCTCACGCATCTCGCCGATTCGCTGAACCGGCAGACCCACACGTCGCTGGAACCGGTCGACGAAACCGAGGTACCGCTGGAGATCCGGCCGCTGACGAGTGCGATGAACGCGCTGCTCGGCCGCCTGAAGACCGCACTCGACGCGCAACGCAAGTTCATCGCCGATGCCGCGCACCAGTTGCGCACGCCGCTCACGGCCGTGAAGCTGCATGCGGAGCAGGCCGCCGTCGCGCGCGACCCGCACCAGACCTTCGCCGCGGTGCGCGAGCTGCGCGCGGCCGCCGACCGCGCGGTGCGACTATCGAACCAGTTGCTGTCGCTCGCGCGTGCGGAGCCGGGCGAACAGGCCGCGCGGTTCGTCGACGTCGACCTCGGAGCAATGGCGTTCGAGACGGGTGCCGAATGGGTGCCGCGCGCGCTCGCGTCGCATGTCGACCTCGGCTTCCAGCGCAGCGACGACCCCGGCGACGACGAGAAGCTGATCGTGCGCGGCAACCCCGTGCTGCTGCGCGAGGTGATCGCGAACCTGCTCGACAATGCGCTGAAATACGTGCCGCTCGCGCGGCCGGACGGCGCGCGGATCACCGTGAACGTCGCGCGCAGCGCGCTCGAAGACGGCCTGCCGGCCGCCGAGATCGTCGTCGAGGACAACGGCCCGGGCGTGCCCGCGAACCAGCAGGCCGACCTGTTCAAGCGCTTCTTCCGCGGCGATGCGCAAAGCGGCAACGGTGTCGAAACGGGCGCCGGGCTCGGCCTCGCGATCGTGCACGACATCATCGCGATGCATGGCGGTACCGTGTCGTACGAGGATGCGCCGGAAGGCGGTTCGCGCTTCGTGGTGCGGGTGCCGCTCGCCCAGCGCACGGAGAAGCCGGTCAGCGAAACGCCTGCCGCCGCGTCGGCGCATTGAGCGATTCCCCTGGCGATCCACGTCGGGCGACCGTTGACCGGGCCGCCTGACGGACAAGGAAACGGGAAGGACTGCCGCACAACGCGGCAGCCGCCTGCAGAAGCGGCTGCGGCTGCGCACGATGCGCCGCCGCCTGCGTCACTTCCTGTTTTTCTTGTCCTTCGCCCCGGACTCGGACTTGCCGTCCTTCTTGTCCTTCTTCTTTTTCTTCTTCTCGCCGTCGTCCGACGTCGCGAGCAGCGTGCCGCGGCACGAAGCCGCGCCGCAATGGCACGCGTATTCGCGCTTGAGCTTCTTCGTCAGCTTCGCGTCGATCACGAGGCCGTAGTCGTAGAACAGCTCCTCTTCCGGCCCGATGTCGCGCAGCGCGTGGATGTACACGCGGCCTTTGACTTCCTCGGCTTCGCAGTTCGGCGCGCACGAATGGTTGATCCAGCGCGCGCTGTTGCCGTCGATCTTGCCGTCGATCACGCCGCCTTCGTCCAGTGCGAAGTAGAACGTATGGTTCGGCTCGCTCGGATCGTGCGGATGGCGACGCAGCGCTTCCTTCCACGAAATTCGCTCGCCCTTGTATTCCACTACGCGTTCGCCGGCCTTGATCGGCTCCACCGCGAACACGCCCTTGCCGTGTACTCCCGAGCGGCGCACCGCGATCCTGCGTGAACTCATCGAACGAATCCTTGTGAAGACGAATTGAATGGAAGACGGCCGCGATCGCGGCCCGGCGCGCGCCAAACGAAAACGCGGCACCGGTTGGTGCCGCGTCGGGACATGCGGCGAATCACCCGCATCCTACACGTTCGATATTGCTTCGTTCAACATCGCGCGCAATATTGCGCGCTTGGCGCTCAACGCTGGCCGAATGCGATGTCGCCGAACAACGCCTTGTGCTCGCGCGGCTGCGAGCGCCAGTACTGCGGCGGCGCCGTCACCTGCGCGCCGAGCTCGGCCGCCGCGTGCCACGGCCAGCGCGGGTCGTACAGCATCGCGCGCGCCATCGCGACGAAATCGGCATCGCCGGCCTCGATGAGCCGGTTCGCATGCGCGGGATCGTCGATCAGGCCGACCGCCATCGTCGGCATGCCGACCGCGCGCTTCACGGCCTGCGCGAACGGCACCTGGTAACCCGGCGACAGCGGAATCTTCTGCAGCGGCGACACGCCGCCGGACGACACGTCGATCCAGTCGCAGCCGCGGCGCTTCAGTTCGTGTGCGAATGCGATCGTGTCGTCGAGCTCCCAGCCGCCTTCGACCCAATCGGTCGCGGACACGCGCACGCCGACCGGCCGGTCTTCCGGAAACGCCGCGCGCACGATCTCGAAGATCTCGAGCGGAAAACGCATCCGGTTCTCGCGCGAGCCGCCGTATTCGTCGGTGCGCCGGTTCGCGAGCGGCGACAGGAACTGGTGCAGCAGGTAGCCGTGCGCCGCGTGCACTTCGATCGCGTCGATGCCGAGCCGCGCGGCACGCTTCGCAGCGGCCGCGAACGCCTCGCGGATCCGGTTCAGGCCCGCGGCATCGAGCGCGAGCGGCGGCGTCTCCCCTTCCTTGTGCGGCACGGCCGACGGCCCATGCGGCAGCCAGCCGCCGTCGGCGACGGACACGAGCTGGCCGCCGTTCCACGGCACCTCGCTCGACGCCTTGCGCCCCGCATGCGACAACTGCATCGCGACGCGGATCGGCGCATGCTTGCGGATCGCAGCCAGCACGGGCTTCAGCGCAGCTTCGGTCACGTCGTCCCAGAGGCCGAGGTCGCCATGCGTGATGCGCCCGTCGGGTTCCACGGCGGTCGCCTCGATGCAGAGCAGGCCCGCGCCCGACAGCGCGAGATGGCCGAGGTGGATCATGTGCCAGTCGGTCGCTTCGCCGCGTTCGGCCGAGTACTGGCACATCGGGGAGATCACGATCCGGTTCGGAAGGGTCACGCCGCGCAGCGTGAACGGGGAAAACAGCGCAGTCATGGAAGCCGCTCGCCTGGAAAGGGAAAGAGCGGACGAGCGTAGCACGCAGGCTTGAAGCGCGCAGATGACGCGATCGGCAGTAAGGAGATGGTCAGGTGCGACCGGCAGCAGGTTGCCGGCGCGGCGGGAAACGCGTCGCATGCAGCGATGCGCCGGCCTGCAACGGATGCCGGCCGGGCCAAGGATTCGCGGCGAGCGACGCCGCCCGCGGCGTCAGAGCCCGACGCCGTCGAGCCACTCCGCGAACATGCGCCGTGCGGCCGCTTCGAGCGCGGGGCCGTGCTGCGCGGTATCGTCGCGCAACTGGCGCGCGTCGACGCCGGGCGTCGACGCGATTTCGCCGGCGTTCCCGATCAGCCACGGTTCGAAGCGATCGGTGCGGATTTCCGGATGGCATTGCAGCGCCAGCACGTGCTGCCCCCACGCGAATGCCTGGTGGCGGCACGCCGGCGTCGACGCGAGATGGATCGCGCCGCCCGGCAGGTCGAACGTGTCGCCGTGCCAGTGCAGCATCGACGTCGCCGCGCCATCGAGATGACGCAACGCCGACGCGCGGCCGGCATCGGTGAGCGTCAGCGGCGCCCAGCCGAGTTCGTGCTGCGCAGCCGGATAGACGCGCGCGCCGAGCGCACGGGCGATGAACTGCGCGCCGAGGCAGATGCCGAGGATCGGCAGCCCCGCGTCGATGCGCTGGCGCACGAGCGCCGCAAGCGGCGCGATCGTCGGATACTGCGCATCGTCATACACGCTGAGCGGCCCGCCGAGCACGACGAACAGCGACGGCTGGAGCACATCCAGCACCTCGAACCGCGACGACCCGACGTCTACATAGCGCACCCGTCGGCCCCGTTCGCCGAGCACCTGCTCGAAGCTCCCGAGATCCTCGAAATGCACGTGGCGGATCGCCACGACTTCAGCGTTCATCATCGGCCTCCCGGTCGATCGACGGACGTCAGCCTGCGAAAATCTTCCAGGTCTTCTTCTGCGTCGCCGCGTCTGCCTCTTCCTGCACCGAGCAGTCGAGACGCAGGTCGCTGTCGGACATCGAGATGTCGAGCGCCGCGCAGTAATGCACGGTCTTCTTCGACAGCTTGCCCGGCTGGAAGTGGGTGCACGTCACGCACATGCGCTGCGGCGGCGTCGCACCGGCGACCTGCAGCTCGCGCAGCGTCTTCAGCAGCGCGCGATACAGTGCGCCCTGCTCGTCCGCGCCGAGCTTGCCGACCGCTTTCGTCAGGAATTCAGGCCATTGCAGCGCCTTCTTCGCGGCCGTACGGCCACGCGCCGACAGGCGCACGGCCAGTGCACGGCCGTCGTCCAGCGCACGGCGCTTCTCGACGAGCCCCTTCGTCTCGAGCGTGCTGACCGCATCGCTCGTGGTCGCCGCGGTGAGCTGCGTCTCGCGCGCGATCTCGCCGAGCCGCATCGGGCCCTTGCGCTGCAGCAGCAGCACGAGGATCTCGCCCTGCGTCGGCGTGAGGCCCGCGCCTTCCGCCCAATCCCATGCCTGGCTTCGCATGGCCGTACTCAACCGCAGCAGGCTGTGGGTGACACGTCCCGAAGCCTGGTTCCCGTAAACGCCTTCGCTCATAGTCTTTTCGCTTTGCCGCCGCCCGGATTGCCGAGCAGCCGTAGTGTGGAGATCGAATGTCCATCTCAAAACAGACGCGCTCTTGCGAGTGCATCAGCACGGCCGTCGCGAGGCACACGCGGCGGTCGCATTCGCGGCGACCGGTGAGACACGCGTCGTTCCGGTGTCCGCAAAGCCGACATTCTAAGCGAGAGCGGAAAATCGCACAGCTAAGTTATCCCCTGCATTCTGTGGAAAATCGCTGGATAACTGAAATTTTTCGTTGTGCCTGTTAAGCCGCCCGCCCGCGGAACGGGGCGCGCCGGCATTTTCCGGTTCGGATCGGCCATCGGGTGAACGGCAATGGTCCACCGGGTTATCCCACCCGCAGACCGTTGACTTTGCAGCTGAATATCGGGTTATCCACAGATTTTAAGGACGCCTGGCAACGATTTCGGCCCGAAACGGCGCCCACCGTCGTTCAGCGAATCGCGACGCGGTCGAGCCTGTTATCTGCAAAACATTTTTTCATTCACGCCAACGTAAGCACTGCTGCCTGACCGTCTCGTTGAGCGATTTTTCCTGTTTGAAAACGGTTCTCAACCACGATGCGTCGTTCACGCGCGCCTTGGCAAGCGCGCCGATCTCGTCGAGCGCCGCGCGCGAACCGAGCGCGGCCGCATGCGGCGCGATCTTGTCGAGCGTGTCGAGGATGTCCTCGGCGATCGTGCGGCGCTCACCCGTCTGAGGATTCACGCAGGTACCCTCGAGCCCGAAGCGGCACGCTTCGAAACGGTTGAACGTGTAGACGAGGTAGTCGTCCTCCGACAGCTTCAGCGGCCGGTCGGTCAGCAGGTAGCGCGCGAGCGTCTGGATGTAGCAGGCGATCGCCGCCGCGCGGTCGACCGACAGCGGCGTATCCATCACGCGCACCTCGATCGTCCCGTAGCCGGGCTTCGGACGGATGTCCCAGTAGAAGTCCTTCATCGAGTTGACCACACCCGTGTTCACCATCTTCATGAAGTACTCCTCGAAGCTGTCCCAGGTCAGCACGAACGGCGCGCGGCCCGACAGCGGGAACGCGAACACCGAATTCAGGCGTGCCGAATGGAAGCCCGTATCGACGTTCTGCACGAACGGAGACGATGCGGACAGCGCGATGAAGTGCGGAATGAAGCGCGACAACGAGTGCAGCAGGAACAGCGCGCTGTCGGGATCGGGACAGCCGATATGCACGTGCTGGCCGAACACGGTGAACTGTTTGGCCAGATAACCGTACAGCTCGGAGATGTACTGGAAGCGCGGCGCATCGTAGATCTGCCGGTCGCTCCATTGCTGGAACGCGTGCGTGCCGCCGCCGGCAAGTCCGACGTTGAGCTGGTCGGCCGCCTTCACGAGCACGTCGCGGATCGCATGCAGCTCGCCGACCGCCTGCTCGTGCGTATGGCAGATGCCGGTCGACAGCTCGATCATGCTCTCGGTGATTTCCGGTGTGATGTTGCCCGGAAAGGTCTCGCCCTGGATCAGGCGCATCAGGTCGGATGCAGCCTTGGTCAGGTCGTAGTTGTGCGTGTTGACGACCTGGATCTCCAGTTCGACGCCGAACGTGAACGGTTCGGAATTGACGAAGGTTTCGAGTGCCATGGCAGGTTCCGGAATCAGTTGCTGTCGCTGCGTTCGCCGACCGCCGACAGGCAGCGGTAGACGACGAACGGGCTGACGAGCTGCAGGATCACGATCGTGCACATCACGATCGCACGCAGGTGCGGGTCGAAATTCGGATAGAGCTGGTAGGTATCGTCGACGAGCAGGTACGACAGCGCGGACATCGGCGTCAGCGCGATGCCGAGCGCGACGCCCTGCTTCATCCCGATGCCGCTCGGCTTCGCGAACGCGACGACGCCGGCCAGCTTCGCGACGAGCCGCGTGACGATCAGCACGATCGCGAGCAGCCCGCCGAGCGCGATGTCGCCCCACGTGAACGACGTGAGCGTCAGCACGAACAGCACCACCGTCAGCAGCCAGCCGGCCGTGCCGAAGTGCTCGGGCCACAGCTGCGGACGCGCTTCGAGATTCTTCACGATGATGCCGGCGAGCAGCAGCGTGAGCAGCGTCGACAGCTTCAGCGCCTGTGCGACGGCAATCGCAAGCATCACGAGCCCGAACAGCGCGACGAACGAATGCTCGTCGCGCATCGTCGACGTCATGTGACGGAACAGGAAATTGCACGAACGCGCGACGAGATACGCGACGATGAACGACCCGGCGATCAGGTAGAGCGGCTGCAGGATCGTTGCGAAAACGTTGCCGTACGCTTCCTGGTGGAGCCAGCTCGTCACGAGCTTGGTCAGCACGATCGCATACACGCTGTTGAGCGCGGTCAGCGTGATGAGGCGCTGCGATACCTGCCCTTCCGCGCGCAGTTCGGTCTTGAGCTGGATCACCATCGACGGCGACGTCGCGATCGCGATCGCCGACAGCACGAGCGCGACCATTCCCGACACGCCGAGCGCGAGCATCACGAACAGCACGAGCACGAACGTCAGCGTGGCCTCCGCGAGGCTCGACGCGATGAGCCACGGATTGCGCCGGATCCAGCGCAGGTCGAGGCGGCTGCCGAGCTCGAACAGCAGCAGGCCGAGCGCGACGTCGATCAGCAGCCGCGACGTTTCGTCGGTGCTTGCGTCGATCACGCCGAATCCGAACGAACCGGCGACGAGACCGATCACCGCATAGCCGGTGATGCGCGGCAGGCGCCATGCGCGATAGCACAGTTCGCCACACAGGCCGGCCGCGAACAGCGCGAGCCCGGCCCAGAACACGGCATCCGGCGCGAGCGGCCAGTTGGGCAGGAATGAGAACGCCGACTTCATCGTGGTGACTTCTCCTTTGGAAGCAACCGCCAGCGACGCGGGGTCAAGCGTCAGAAATGGATGCGCGCCGGCTGGGTATCGCCCCGAATGTGATTGTTGTGGTCGACGACGGCGGGACATGGGGTCCGCCTGCTCCGCCATCCGGCGGAAAGTCGCACAGGTTGCCGATCTGGATTGTCGGCCTGGTGTGTGAACGGACTGCGCAGTCTCGAAGATTCAGATTCGAAATCGTGCCGACCGTTCCATTGAAGCACGTCCGGCGCCTGGCCGAACGAACGCGAAGGAAACCGATTGTGCCACAGCTTTTTCGGTCTGGAACCCATTGAATTCGACTCGCGGCGCTGTGCGGCACCCCAGGTCTTTGGTTTCAAAGGTTTACTTGTATATATACGTAGTAGAAGTTAACAAAGGACCCACAGTTCTGTGGATAACTTCGGTTTACGCTGACAGATCAAAGGGTTGGAGAAACCATAACCCGTTGCACAGGCTGTTCGTGCACAGAAGTTTGAGATGAGCAACTTTGGGCTGTCTCACAGCTGTGCCGAGTTGCCCAGTTTACGTCCACTGTGATTACACACGAAGTGCGCGCGGATTCCGCGCGGTTATCCACAGCATCGCGTGGATAACCTTGCGCGGGGAAATCGGGAAACTGTGAGCGATTCGTGCCGCCGGTCAGCCGGCTGAGCCGACGCGGCGCGCGCGCAGTGCGCGGATCAGGAAGCGTGCGGGATCGACGGCTTCGGCGAGTTCGCGCTCGAGCGGCCACGGCTCGCCTTCGAGTTGCGATGCGATCAGTTCGGCGCCGAGCGCGGCCCACACGAGGCCGCGCGAGCCAAAGCCGAATGCGCCGTAGAGGCCGGGCGTGCGCGGCAGGTCGCGCGCCTTTGCACCGCTCAGCGCGCGTGCGTTTGCGACGGCCTGCGCTTCGTCTGCGAGCGGGCCGATCAGCGGCAGACGATCGCCGACGACCCAGCGGAATGCAACGCGGCCGCGCAGCGTGGCGGGGTCCGGCGCGTCGCCGATCAGGCCCGGCAACAGGTGCCGCACGCGGTCGAGGTTTTCGACGTGGCCGGCCGCGCGCATCGCGGGATCGACGTCGTCGGGTTCGAACGTCGCACCGATCAGCAGCGTGCCGTCGTCGAGCGGCACCGCGTAACCGTCGCCGATCGCCGGGCACGGCAGCGGCGCCGTACTGCCCGGCGGCAGCAGCGTGAGCTGGCCGCGCACCGGTTGCAGCACGACATGCTGCAGGCCCGCGAGTCGCACGGCGTCGCCCGCGTTCGCAAGCACGACGACGGGCGCGTCAGCCAGCGTGCCGCCTGCCGCATCGAGCGCATGCCATGCGTCGCCCCGCCGCTCGAGCCGCGCGACGCCGGTCGACGCGAGCAAGCGCACGCGTTCACCGGCCGCCGCGCATTGCGCCGCGCACAGCCCGGCCGGCCAGACGGCGCCGCCGTGCGGAAACAGCAGGCCGCCATGCGCGACCGGCAGTTTCAGATGCGCGCGCGCGGCCTCGGTATCGAGCAGTGACACATAGTCGGACGGCGCGCCGAACGCATCGAATGCGTCGCGCATCCGCGCGAAGTCGTCGGCCGATTCGGCGAGATGGATCATCCCGTGCGTGCTGCGCGCGAACGCATGACCCGCGCGTTCGAGTGCGCGCCAGCGCGCGATCGCGTGCAGGAAGCCGCCGCGCGTGAGCCGGCTTGCGACGTTGTCGTCGCGTGTCATCAATGGATGGAATACTCCGGCCGGATTGCCCGACGCTTCGCTTGCGATCCGTTCGTGCCGCTCGATCAGCGTGACGTCCCAGCCGCGCGCGGCCAGGCGCTCGACGACCGCGCAGCCGGCCAGGCCCGCGCCGATCACGATCGCACGGCGCGCCGTAACGGTCAGTGCGCGCGGCGGCTCGTGCCGGCGCGCGCGCCAGCGCGGCGCATATTCGCCGACGAGCCAATCGTCGACTTCGCGATACGTGAAACCCGATTCGCCGAGTGCGTGTTTCACGGCAGCGGAATTCGCATGCGTCGCAAACGTTGCGCGTTCGCCGGCGATCTT
The DNA here is from genome assembly GCF_001028665.1 of Burkholderia pyrrocinia. NCBI lineage: Bacteria > Pseudomonadati > Pseudomonadota > Betaproteobacteria > Burkholderiales > Burkholderiaceae > Burkholderia > Burkholderia pyrrocinia. The sequence goes on along the minus strand of NZ_CP011503.1, from coordinate 1,383,344 downwards.
CGCGAGCGTACGAACCACGTCGGTCGAGCGGAGATCCGCGTCGTTCGATGACGTGAAGCTATCGAGATAGAACGCATCGGCGCGCGCGACGAGCTTCGTCAACATGTCGATTGCGTCGCCGAACGCGAGCGTGAGCACCACACGCCCTTCGTCGAATTCGAGCCGGTGCAGGCCCGGCACGAGCATCGGCCACGCGTCGACCAGTGCATCCACGTCGGCCGATATGGTTGTGTTAGCAACTATATGCAAGATCGCACGGCGCAGGTCGTCGCGCGAGAACGGACGCGGCTCGACTGCGACGAAATGCAGCCGTTCGCAGCGCGCGGGATCGTCGCGCCACGCGGCCCATGTTGCGAGGAAGCGGCTGCCCGTGTCGAATCCGGTCGCGACGATCGTGAACGTGCGGCGGCCCTGCCAGCGCGCCGGCAGTCCGTTACCGGAGACGAACGCGCGATGCGCGTGCGCAAGCGCGCCTGATGCGTCGCGATGGAGGTCGCCGTACTCGGGCGAAACGAGCGTGCCGTCGTCGCGAAGCGCGAGCGTGGCGGGAACAAGTCGGTCGGGCATGCGAAACAAAAAACGTGGCAGCCAAGCCTGGCAAGGGATTGCGCGGGGCCGTCCGAGCGGCCGTTGGAAAAAGCCAACGGGGCGGCGCACGGGCGGACCGCGCTGCGTATCCTGTCCGGTTGGCGCTGGTCAAAAAACGGGCAATCGATGATTCATTCGGCGAAATACCGATGAAAATCTTTGAAACCCTTGTCGTTATTGGGTTTGCGCTGCGCTATCATAGCAACGCCGTACCGCGGGGTGGCCGCCGGCAAGCCGGTGGGCGCGTCGCGCGGGCCAGGATTCGGCGCTGTGCCGTCGGAGTCTGACTCTCGACGGCACGGTTCGCGCACGTATAATCGGCGCGTTCGCGCTGTTCGTGTCAACCTAACCTGATAAAGGAACCTTAATGAACAAACAGGAACTGATCGACGCCGTCGCCGCCCAAACGGGCGCCAGCAAGGCTCAAACCGGCGAAACGCTGGACACGCTGCTCGAAGTCATCAAGAAGGCCGTGTCGAAGGGTGATGCGGTTCAGCTGATCGGCTTCGGCAGCTTCGGTTCGGGCAAGCGCGCAGCACGTACGGGCCGCAACCCGAAGACCGGCGAAACCATCAAGATCCCGGCAGCCAAGACGGTCAAGTTCACGGCTGGCAAGGCGTTCAAGGACGCCGTCAACAAGCGTTAAACCAGCGCCTGTTCCAGGAAAAACCCGCCTCTCGGCGGGTTTTTTGTTGGGCGCGCGCGGCATTTTCGCCACAGTCCGCGCCGCTCTTGCAAGATTTAACGGTTGTTCTTACAAGCCGTTACCGAGCCGTCAGGCATGCACGATTTGCGTGTCGCCGTGATCGTCATCGTCGTGCGAATCGACATCCCACCCCGGGAACGGATCGTCGAACGCGCTCCATCCCGCCGCGCCGACGGCGAATTCCGCATCGGTCAGCAGGCACGCGTCGAGTTTCTCGCGCCATGCATCGGCGTCGAGCGCGATGCCGATCAGCACGAGTTCCTGCCGGCGATCGCCGACCGTGCGGTCGTCGAGATCGCCGTGCCATTCGGCGCGGATCTCAGCGAGCAGCTCGTCGTCGTCCGGCCATTCCGCGCGATCCTGCGCGGCCCACCAGAGACCTGCCGGACCATGCCGGCATACGCCGCCTGCCTGCGACAGCGAGCCCGCGATGTCGTTCCGCGTCGCGAGCCAGAAGAAGCCCTTGCTGCGCAGCACGCCCTGCCACTCCTGGTGCAGCAGCGCCCAGAGTCGTGCCGGATGGAACGGCCGGCGCGCGCGGTAAACAAAATTGCCGATCCCGAATTCGTCGGCTTCGCCGTGCACGTGCGCATGATGTTCATCATGGCAGTCGGGGTCGTCGCAATGCGTGTGATCGTGATCGAGCGACGCGAGCCAGCCCGGCGCATTCGCGGCCTCGTCGAAATCGAAGCGGCCCGTGTTCAGCACTTCGTCGAGCGGCACGTCGCCGAATGTCGACACGACCTGGTGCGCGCGCGGATTGAGCCGCGCGAGGATGTGCTGCAGGCGCGCGAGTTCGTCGGCGCCGACGAGGTCGGCCTTGTTGATCACCAGCACGTCGCAGAATTCGATCTGCTCGATCAGCAGCTCGACGAGCGTCCGGTCGTCTTCTTCCGACGCGGCGATGCCGCGCGTCGCGAGTGCGTCGTCGGAACCGTAGTCGCGCAGGAAGTTGTACGCGTCGACCACGGTGACGAGCGTGTCGAGCCGTGCGATTTTCGACAGCGACTCGCCGTCATCGTCGACGAACGTGAAGGTTTCGGCGATCGGCATCGGCTCTGCGATACCGGTCGATTCGATCATGATCGCGTCGAAGCGGCCTTCGGACGCGAGGTTGCGGATCTCGACGAGCAGGTCGTCGCGCAGCGTGCAGCAGATGCAGCCGTTCGACATTTCGACGAGGCGTTCCTCGATGTGCGACAGCGCCTGCGCGTCGCGCACGAGCGACGCGTCGATGTTGACCGCCGCGAGATCGTTGACGATCACGGCGACTTTCAGGCCCGCGCGGTTCGCGAGGATGTGATTGAGCAGCGTGGTCTTGCCGGCGCCGAGGAAGCCGGACAGCACGGTGACGGGCAACGGCTGGTTCATTGCGGTACACACCAACGGAAAAGATGAAAAAGCGGCCGCGGCGCCCTTCCGGGGCGCGATCGGCCCGCGGACGGGCGAACCTGCGGCGTGAGCCCGCATTGTGCATCAAACGCGCGCCGGCCGGCCGGCGCCGCGTCAGGCGGTGATGCGACGCGGCGTCATGGCGCGGGCGGCAGCAGCTTCCACTGCGTCAGGATGCCGGCGATCTGCCGCGCGTACTTGTCGCGCAGCGACGGCGTTTCGGAATGATAGGCGCCGACGGCCTGCCACGTGTTGCCGTAGCGGTTCATCTTCTGTTTGAGATGCCACGCGGCGATATAGACGTTCTTGCACGGTTCCATCAGCGTGCCGCGGTCGATCCCGTAGCGCGACAGCGTCGTCAGGTGGATCGAATTGATCTGCATCAGGCCGTAGTCGATCGAGCCGTTCGTGTTCTTGTTCAGCGCGCCGGGCCGGTTGCGCGATTCCTGCCACGCGATCGCGCGCAGGATCAGCGGATTGACCTGCTGGTATTTCGCGGCCTCGTCGAAACAATCCGCGCGTGCGTTTGCGCTGGCGAACCACGCGCCTGCGGCGATCAACGCGATCGAAGCGAACCGTCTGTTCATGGTGCGAAAACGAAAAGGAATGGCGCAATGGTCGGGAAAACCCGTGCCTGTTATTCGTGCGACGAGAAACGTGTCGCCCGTATCATACCGACAGCCCGTCAGGTTGCGACATGCGGAAATACGACAGCCGGGTTATACCGCATTTCCGTGTCGGTTCATCGCGAAACGGGGGCGATGGCCGGCATGCCGATATAGCACCGAATCTTACATATTGCATACGACTCGCCGGATACATGTCGTATGTGAGACAGTCCTCGGATCAATGTGATATTTCGGACATGAAAAACTGCTAATGTCGCCCCTTTCGGACTTGGATCCCAGCACTACCGCCGGAAGTGGCCTGAGCCGGCATCGACCCATTCATCCATGACAAGAAATCGCTTCGTTATGCGGCGCGTCGCCACGACCCTGATCGTCGCCGGCATCATCGTCTCGCAGGCCGCCTACGCTCAGGTCACGCTCAACTTCGTGAATGCGGATATCGACCAGGTCGCGAAAGCGATCGGCGCCGCAACCGGCAAGACCATCATCGTCGACCCCCGTGTGAAGGGGCAGCTCAACCTCGTTGCCGAACGTCCGGTGCCGGAAGACCAGGCGCTGAAGACGCTGCAGTCGGCGCTGCGCATGCAGGGCTTCGCGCTCGTGCAGGATCACGGCGTGCTGAAGGTCGTGCCCGAGGCCGACGCGAAGCTGCAGGGTGTGCCGACCTATGTCGGCAATGCGCCGCAGGCGCGCGGCGACCAGGTGATCACGCAGGTGTTCGAGCTGCACAACGAATCGGCGAACAACCTGCTGCCTGTGCTGCGGCCGCTGATCTCGCCGAACAACACGGTGACGGCCTACCCGGCGAACAACACGATCGTCGTGACCGACTACGCGGACAACGTGCGCCGCATCGCGCAGATCATCGCGGGCGTCGACAGCGCCGCGGGCGCGCAGGTACAGGTCATTCCGCTGCGCAACGCGAACGCGATCGACCTCGCCGCGCAACTGCAGAAAATGCTCGACCCGGGCGCGATCGGCAACAGCGACGCAACGCTGAAAGTGTCGGTCACGGCCGACCCGCGCACCAACTCGCTGATGCTGCGCGCGTCGAGCGCATCGCGCCTCGCGGCCGCGAAGCGCCTCGTGCAGCAGCTCGACGCGCCGAGCGCGGTGCCCGGCAACATGCACGTCGTGCCGCTGCGCAACGCCGATGCGGTGAAGCTCGCGAAGACGCTGCGCGGGATGCTCGGCAAGAGCGGTAGCGACAGCGGCTCGTCGGCGTCGTCCAACGATGCGAACAGCTTCAACCAGAGCGGCGGCTCGTCGTCGAGCGGCAACTTCTCGACCGGCACGTCCGGCACCCCGCCGCTGCCTTCGGGCGGCCTCGGCGGTTCGTCGTCGTCCTCGTCGGGGTACGGCGGTTCGTCGGGCAGCGGCGGCGGTCTCGGCAGCGGCGGCCTGCTCGGCGGCGACAAGGACAAGGGCGACGACAACCAGCCGGGCGGCATGATCCAGGCCGATTCGGCGACCAACTCGCTGATCATCACCGCGTCGGATCCGGTCTACCGGAACCTGCGATCGGTGATCGACCAGCTCGACGCGCGGCGCGCGCAGGTCTATATCGAGGCGCTGATCGTCGAGCTGAACTCGAACACGTCCGGCAACCTCGGCATCCAGTGGCAGATCGCCCAAGGCCAGTTTCTCGGCGGCACGAACTTCAGCGCCCCCGGTACGCCCAGCGGCAACATCCTCGGGGTGTCGGGCGCGGTTGCCGCGGGTGGTACGGCGGGGCTCGGCGCGCTGGGGCAGACGCTCCTGCCGGGCCTGAACGTCGGCTGGCTGCACAACATGTTCGGCGTGCAGGGCCTCGGCGCGCTGCTGAATTATTTCGCGGGCGTGAGCGACGCGAACGTGCTGTCGACGCCGAACCTCATCACGCTCGACAACGAAGAGGCGAAGATCGTCGTCGGCCAGAACGTGCCGATTCCAACGGGGTCGTATTCGAACCTGACGAGCGGCAACACGAACAACGCATTCAATACCTACGATCGCCGCGATGTCGGCCTCACGCTGCACGTGAAGCCGCAGATCACCGACGGCGGCATCCTGAAGCTGCAGCTCTACACCGAGGATTCGGCGGTCGTCACCAGCACGTTGACCGCCACGACCGGCCCGACCTTCACCAAGCGCTCGATCCAGTCGACGATCCTGGCGGACAACGGCGAAATCATCGTGCTCGGCGGCCTGATGCAGGACAACTACAACGTGTCGAACAGCAAGGTGCCGCTGCTGGGCGACATCCCGTGGATCGGCCAGCTGTTCCGCTCGGAATCGAAGAACCGACAGAAGACCAACCTGATGGTGTTCCTGCGCCCGGTGATCATCACCGACCGGCAGACCGCGCAGGCGGTGTCGGCGAACCGCTACGACTATATCCAGGGCGTCACGGGCTCGTATAAGTCTGACAACAACGTCATGCGTGACAAGGACGATCCGACCGTTCCGCCGATGCCGCTCGGCCCGAGCGAAGGCGGCTCGGCACTGAACCTGTTCGACCTGACGAAGATTCGCCGCCAGCAGCAGGGCCCGCAGCCGGCGCAGCAGGCGCAACCGGCCGTCCAGCCGCAAGCCGTGCCGCAGCAGCAGATGCAGCAACAGCCGCTGACGGCGCCGCCGGGAGCCTCGCAGTGAGCGACGTGCTCGCCTCTTCCGCCCACGACGGCGCGCCGGGCGAACGCCAGCCGCCGTCGCCGCTCGCCGCGCGGCTGCTGCCGTACGGCTTCGCGAAGAGCGGCCAGGTGCTGATCGCGCACCAGCTCGACGACACGCTCGAGGTGTGGATCAGCGAACGCACGAGCGACGCCGCGCTCGCGGAGATCGCGCGCAACTTCGGCTCGATTTCCGTGCACCGCGTGCCGGCCGACGAGCTCGCGCAGGCGATCAACCACGCGTACGCGCGCCAGGACGGCAGCGCCGCGCAGGTGGTCGGTGAGGTCGAAGGCGAAGTCGACCTGTCGCGGCTGATGCAGGACATCCCCGAAGTCGAGGATCTGCTCGAGTCGGAAGACGACGCGCCGATCATCCGGATGATCAACGCGCTGCTCACGCAAGCGGCGCGCGAACAGGCGTCGGACATTCACATCGAGCCGTTCGAGAATTCGTCCGTCGTGCGGTTTCGCGTCGACGGCACGCTGCGCGACGTCGTGCGCCCGAAGAAGGCGCTGCACGGCGCACTGATCTCGCGGATCAAGATCATGGCGCAGCTCGACATTGCGGAGAAACGCCTGCCGCAGGACGGCCGCATCACGCTGCGCGTCGGCGGCCGGCCGGTCGACGTGCGCGTGTCGACGCTGCCGACCGGGCACGGCGAGCGCGCGGTGCTGCGTCTGCTCGAAAAGGATGCGAAGCGCCTGAACCTCGAAGCGCTCGGGATGGGCCGCGACACGCTCGTCCAGTTCGACAAGCTGATCGCGCGACCGCACGGCATCGTGCTCGTCACGGGCCCGACGGGCTCGGGCAAGACGACGACGCTGTATGCGTCGATGTCGCGGCTCGAAACCGCGACGACCAACATCATGACCGTCGAGGACCCGATCGAGTATGACCTCGGCGGCATCGGCCAGACGCAGGTGAACGAGCGGATCGGGATGACCTTTGCCCGTGCGCTGCGCTCGATCCTGCGCCAGGATCCGGACGTGATCATGATCGGCGAAATCCGCGACCTCGAAACCGCGCAGATCGCGGTGCAGGCGTCGCTGACGGGCCACCTCGTGCTCGCGACGCTGCACACGAACGATGCGGCCTCGGCCGTCACGCGCCTGACCGACATGGGCGTGGAGCCGTACCTGCTCGCGTCGTCGCTGCTCGGCGTGCTCGCGCAGCGCCTGGTGCGGCAGCTCTGCCCCGTCTGCAAGGAAGAGCGGCATGAGGACGGCCGTACCGTGTGGCATCCGGTCGGCTGCGACAAGTGCGGGCATTCGGGGTACGCGGGCCGGCGCGGCGTATACGAACTGCTGCTGGTCGACGACTCGATCCGCTCGCTGATCCATCGCAACGCCGCCGATGCCGAGATTCTGGCCACCGGCCGCGCGGAAGGGATGCGCACGCTGCGCGACGACGCCGAGCGCTGGCTGGCGGCCGGCGCGACGTCGCTCGAGGAAGTGCTGCGCGTGACGGGAGGCGCATAGCGCGATGCCGGCATTCCGTTTCGAAGCGATCGATGCGGCGGGACATGCGCAGAAAGGCGTCATCGATGCCGACAGCGCGCGTGCCGCGCGCGGCCAGTTGCGCACGCAGGGGCTCACGCCGCTCGTGGTCGAGCCGGCCGCCAGCGCGACGCGCGGCGCACGTACGCAGCGGCTCGCGTTCGGCCGCAAGCTGTCGCAGCGCGAACAGGCGATCCTCACGCGCCAGCTCGCGAGCCTGCTGATCGCGGGGCTGCCGCTCGACGAGGCGCTCGGCGTGCTGACCGAGCAGGCCGAACGCGACTACATCCGCGAACTGATGGCCGCGATCCGCGCTGAAGTGCTCGGCGGCCATTCGCTCGCGAATGCGCTGGGCCAGCATCCGCGCGATTTTCCGGAAATCTACCGCGCGCTCGTCGCGGCGGGCGAGCACACGGGCAAGCTCGGCATCGTGCTGTCGCGCCTGGCCGACTACATCGAGCAGAGCAACGCGCTGAAGCAGAAGATCCTGCTGGCCTTCACGTATCCGGGGATCGTCACGCTGATCGCGTTCGGCATCGTCACGTTCCTGCTGAGCTACGTGGTGCCGCAGGTCGTCAACGTGTTTGCGAGTACGAAACAGCAGTTGCCGATCCTCACGGTCGTGATGATGGCGCTGTCGGAATTCGTGCGGCACTGGTGGTGGGCGATCCTGATCGCGGTCGCGCTGATCGTGTGGTTCGTGAAGGCGACGCTGTCGCGCGACGGGCCGCGGCTCGCGTTCGACCGCTGGGTGCTGACCGCGCCGCTCGCGGGCAAGCTCGTGCGCGGCTACAACACGGTGCGCTTCGCGAGCACGCTCGGCATTCTCACCGCGGCCGGCGTGCCGATCCTGCGCGCGTTGCAGGCGGCCGGCGAGACGCTGTCGAACCGCGCGATGCGCGCGAACATCGACGACGCGATCGTGCGCGTGCGCGAAGGCTCCGCGCTGTCGCGCGCGCTGAACAACGTGAAGACGTTTCCGCCGGTGCTCGTGCACCTGATCCGTTCCGGCGAAGCGACGGGCGACGTGACGACGATGCTGGATCGCGCGGCCGAAGGCGAAGCGCGCGAGCTCGAACGCCGCACGATGTTCCTGACGAGCCTGCTCGAGCCGCTGCTGATCCTGGCGATGGGCGGCATCGTGCTCGTGATCGTGCTGGCCGTGATGCTGCCGATCATCGAGCTGAACAACATGGTGCAGTGACGGCCCGACGAGTGGGTGAGGCCGTCGCCGTTCAGCGCATGTAGATCGCGGGGGACGGCGTGTTCGCCGGGAGCTGGATTTCGGCGCGGGCGCCGTTGCGGTCGACGACGATCGAGCGGGAGCGGACTTCGGCGAGCTTCGCGCCGGGCGTGACGTCCGCGCCGAGCGACACGGCGCGCGGCGGTTCTCCGCCGATGCCGACGATCGCGGCGGCGCCGTGATCGAGCGCGAGGATGCCGAACAGGTGGATGTCCTGCACGGGATTCTTGTCGAGCTGACCGCCGAAGAGCGCCGCGGCGTCCTCGGTGCGGATCGGCAGCCGCGCGGCGGCGGCGGGCAGCGGCGCTTCGCGGGCCGACAGCGTGACGACCCAGTAGGTGGCCGTCGCGCACAAACCCGCGAAGAGGGCTAGGGAAAGGATCCGGATCGAGAGCGCGTTCATGCGCGCTATTGTACGGATGTATATGAAATTTGCGTTGGGTGAAAGCCCTCGGCGATGCGCGCCTTACAATGCGTGCTCCGCGCCCGCGGGTCCGGAAGGTTGCCGTCAGGTCATCGTCCGGTGTGCCGGGTGCGTCACTCAATCGACGACATTTTTTGGAAAGAGGTAGTCAGTCATGCAAACGTGGATCACTCGCCGCAACGCGGCCGTGCGTCGTCAGCGCGGTTTCACGCTGATCGAAATCATGGTGGTGGTCGCGATCCTCGGGATCCTGGCGGCGCTGATCGTGCCGAAGATCATGAGCCGCCCGGACGAGGCGCGCCGCATCGCCGCGAAGCAGGACATCGGCACGATCATGCAGGCGCTCAAGCTGTACCGTCTCGACAACGGTCGTTATCCGAGCCAGGAGCAGGGCCTGAACGCGCTGATCCAGAAGCCGTCCACCGATCCGATCCCGAACAACTGGAAGGACGGCGGTTACCTCGAGCGCCTGCCGAACGATCCGTGGGGTAACGGGTACAAGTACCTGAACCCGGGCGTGCACGGCGAGATCGACGTATTCAGCTACGGTGCCGACGGCAAGGAAGGCGGCGAGAGCAACGACTCCGACATCGGTTCGTGGCAATAAGCCGGCGCTGATCGTCCCGACGCTTCGTTCCCGCTCTTCATGCTCGCCATTCGCACGACTTCCCGCTGCGGCTGCGATTGCCGTGTGCATCGCGGCGCGGCGCCGTCCGTATCGGCGCGCGCCGATGGCGGGCCGATGAAGCATGGCGTGCGACGCGCGCGCGGCTTCACGCTGCTCGAAATGCTGGTCGTGCTCGTGATCGCAGGGCTGCTCGTGTCGCTCGCGTCGCTGTCGCTGACGCGCAATCCGCGCACCGACCTGCGCGAGGAAGCGCAGCGCATTGCGCTGCTGTTCGAGACGGCCGGCGATGAAGCACAGGTGCGCGCGCGCCCGATCGCGTGGCAGCCGACCGCGCACGGCTTCCGTTTCGACGTGAGCTCGCCCGACGGCTGGCGCACGCTGCGCGACGACCTGCTGCGCCCGCGCGACTGGGACGGCGGCGTCACGGGCGCCGACATCGACTACCCGGGTTCCGACACGCGCGCGAACCGCGTCGTGTTCGGCACCGAGAGCATCGACACGCCGGTGCGCGTGACGCTGCATTCGGCCGTCGGCAGCGCGACGATCGTCGGCACCGGCAACGGCCGCTACGAGGTGCAATGACGATGCGTCGTCGCCTGCCCCTCCCCGTTTCTTCGTCGCACCCCACTCCCCCGACGGGACTTCCTGCGGGGCGTGGCGGTTCCTGCGCAAACCGGGCTGCGTCCGGTTTCCCCGCGGCACGCCCCCCAAGGGGACTTCCTGCGGGGCGCGGCTTCACGATGATCGAGGTGCTGGTCGCACTCGCGATCATCGCGGTCGCGCTCGCCGCGTCGATCCGCGCGGTCGGCACGATGGCGACCAATGCATCCGACCTCCATCACCGGCTGCTCGCCGGCTGGAGCGCCGACAACGCGCTTGCGCAGTTGCGCCTCACGCATGCGTGGCCGCAGATCGGCGACCAGAGTTTCGACTGTTCGCAAGGCAACGTGCAACTCGTTTGTACGCAGAGCGTGAGCGCCACGCCGAACCCCGTGTTCCGGCGCGTCCGGGTTTCGGTGAGCATGCCCGGGCACTCCGGCGTGCTTGCGCAGATGGTGACGGTGGTCGCGAATGAAACCAGCCGTCCGCTCTGACGCGCCGATGCGACGCCCGCACGCGCGCCCCGCCCGGGGCTTCACGCTGATCGAGCTGATGATCGCGATCGCGATCCTCGCGGTGGTCGCCATCCTCGCGTGGCGCGGGCTCGACCAGATCATGCGCGGCCGCGACAAGGTCGCGTCTGCGATGGAAGACGAGCGTGTCTTCGCGCAGATGTTCGACCAGATGCGCATCGACGCGCGGCTTGCCGCGACCGACGACGAGGCCGGCCAGCCGGCGATCGGCGTCGCCGGCAATACGCTGCAGATCGTTCGCGAATTCGACGTGCCGGGCGCCGCGCCGCGGTTGCAGGTGGTCCGCTACCGGATCGCCGGCGGGCGCGTCGTGCGCTATGCATCGGCGCCGATCGACGATGCGAACCGGCTGCAACGCGTGCTGAAGGACAGCAGCGTCGAAGGCTGGAGCTGGGTCGCGCTGATGGGCGGCGTCGGCGCGATCGACGCGAAGCTGTACGTGCCGCGCGTGGGCTGGACCACCAACCTGCAGACGGCCGACGAAGCGCTCGCGCAGAACAACGATGCGCTCAAGGTGCCGCAGCTCGGCAACGCGCCGCCGCAGCGCGCGGTGACGGGGCTGCAGGTCAGCATCGGCGCGACGTCGCTGCGCGTGCCGGTCACGCGCGTGTTCCTCGTCGGGGAATGACGATGCGCACGCGCCCTCACCGTCCGCTTTCCCCGCACCACGCTGCCGCGCGCGCGCATGCACGCGGCCGCCAGCGCGGTGCCGCGATCATCACCGCACTGCTCGTCGTTGCGCTGTCGGCGATCCTCGTCTCGGGGATGCTGTGGCGCCAGCAGGTGCAGATCCGCCGCATCGAAAACCAGCGCGTGATCGCGCAGGCGCAGTGGGTCGCGCGCGGCGCGCTCGACTGGACGCGGATGATCCTGCGCTCCGAAGGCGACACGGCGCCCGGCATCACCTATCTCGGCGGAATCTGGGGCGTGCCGATCGCAAAGACGAAGCTGTCGGACTTCCTCGGCCGGATCGGCGCGCCCAACGACAACGGTGGCGAAGACACCTATATCTCCGGCTCGATCGAGGACGCGCAGGCGAAGTTCAACCTGCGCAACCTCGTGGCGTCGCCGGCGCCCGGCGTGCTGCAGCTGAACGTCACGCAACTGCAGGCGTTCCAGCGCCTGCTGACGACGCTCGGCTACGACGGCGCGTTCGCGAAGCGAATCGCGCTGCAGGTGCGCGCGGGCCTCATGCATTCGGCGACGCGCTTCCAGATGCCGACGCTGCCGGGCGGCGGCGGCACGGCGCCGGCCACCGCGCCGGTGACCACCGACCAGCAGGGCGGCAGCGGCTTCACCGACGATCCCGGCATGTCCGGCGGCGACCGCGGGCCCGCGCCGCTGATGATGACGGGCGTCGACAGCCTGCTCGACGTCGACGGCGTGACGCCCGAGATGGTCGCGCGGCTGCGCCCGTTCGTCACCGTGCTGCCGACCACGACGCCGGTGAACATGAACACCGCGCCGGCCGAGGTGATCGCGGCGCTGATGCCGGGGATGAGCGTGTCGTCCGCGCAGGCGCTCGTGTCGCGCCGCGAAACCGTGTTTTTCCGCAACGTCGGCGACGTGCAGCTCGCGCTGCGCGGCGCCGGTGTGCCGAACGTGACGCCCGACTCGAGCCTCGTCGACGTCAATTCGAGCTATTTCATCGTGCGCGGCCGGATCCAGCACGAGCGCGCGGAGGTCGATCGCACGTCGCTCGTGTATCGTGATCCGACCACGCATTCGACGCGGGTCGTGCGTATCCGCGACCAGCTATAACGACGCCATTCGGGAGAGGAGCTCTTGTGAGCACGTTGATTGTTTCTTTGCCGCCGCGCGAGCCTGCCGTGCCGTTGCAGGAATGGCAGTGGCCCGAGCTGCCGTTCACGCTCGTCGACAAGGCCGGCCAGGTGCAGCGCGCGGGCCGCGCCGCGCTCGCGCTGCTGCCGCGCGCGAATGCGACGGTGCTGATCGTCGCCGCGCGCGACGTGCTGCTGCTGGCCGCGAAGGTGCCGCCGCTCAAGGGGCCGAAGCTGCGCCAGGCGCTGCCCAACATCGTCGAGGATCAGTTGATCCAGGATCCGCTCGGCTGTCATATCGCGCTCGATCCGGACGCGCTGCCCGACGGGCGCCGCGTGCTGGCCGTCGTCGATCGCGCATGGTTCCGCGCGATCTGCGACGCGTTCGCGGCGGCCGGCCACCGGCACCTGAGCGCGGTGCCCGCGACCCGCTGCCTGCCGGCGCCGCGTGCGTCGGCCGAAACGGCATCGGCCGCGCCGGCGGACAGTGAAGCGGCCAACGCCGCTGATGCCGCGCTTGTCGCGGACGCCGTCGAGCCGCCCGCCCGCCCGGCGACGGTCGCCGCGGTGCTCGGGCTCGCGACGGCGGTCGAACCGGCGCTCGTCGAAGCCGGCGCGCTGCCCGCCGCGGCCGGTGCGCCGCGTCTCGAACTCGCGGTCGCACGCGGCGCGCTCGGCGAAGGCTTCGCGGCGCCCGCGTCGCGCGCAGCCGGTACGCTGGCCGCGCTCGCGGGCGGCGGTGACGTCGAACTGTACGAACTCGGCGAGCCGGGCGCGGAGCCGCGGCTCGCGTCGGTCAGCCGCACCGACGGCCCGCTGCTGCCGGGCGCCGCGCCGCTGTCGTTCGACACGTTCGCGCGGCGCGCGCTGACCGAGCGTTTCGATCTGTGCCAGTTCGAATTCGAGTCGCAGCCGTGGCGCTTCGATCTCGCGACGGTGAAGCGCCTGCGCGTGCCGCTCGCACTCGCGGCGGCGACGCTCGGCGTCGCGGTGATCGGGATGAACCTGCACTGGTGGAAGCTGTCGCGCGAACGCGATGCGTTGTCCGCGCAGATCACCGAAACGCTGCTGTCCGCATTCCCGAAGACGACGACGGTGCTCGATCCGCCCGCGCAGATGCAGCGCCAGCTCGACCAGTTGCGCCTGGCGGCCGGCGAGCTGTCGCCGAACGATTTCCTCGCGCTGTCGAGCGGGCTGACGCGCTCGATGGGCGCGCTGCCGCTGAACGGCATCGCGTCGCTCGACTATCACGACCGGCGGCTCGACGTCGGCTTCAAGCCGGAGGTCAAGGTCGATCCCGATTTCACGCAGCGCCTCGCGCGCAACGGACTGTCCGGCGAAGTCGACAGCAACACGGGCAAATGGACCATCCGGAGCCGCTCATGAAGACGGAACAACTGAACCAGACGCTGACCCAGTTCTGGGGTGAGCGCTCGCAGCGCGAGAAGATGCTGCTCGGCTGGGGCGGCACCGTGCTGGCAGTCGCGATCGCGTATTCGGTGCTGTGGTCGCCCGCGCAGGAAGGCCGCGCACGGATCCAGCGCGCGCTGCCGACGATGCGCCGCGAACTCGCGCAGATGACCGCGCAGGCGAACGAGGCGAAGTCGCTGACGGCCGCCGCGCAGGGCGTCGCGCCGACCGGGCTCGCGCTGAAGGACGCGCTGATCGCGTCGCTGTCCGATCACGGGCTGCAGGGCGCGCAGGTGCAGATCGTCGGCAATGGCGTGCAGGTCCAGATGAAGAACGTGTCGTTCCCGGCGTGGACGCAGTGGCTCGACGACGCGCGCCGGCAGTTCAAGGTGCAGGTCGGCGAGGCGCACGCAACCGCATTGAAGGAAGATGGCCAGGTCGACCTGACGGCCGTGATGCAACCGTCGACGCAGAAATGACGCAGTGGATGACGCAAGTGGCGGTCGGCCGATGAGGCCGTGGACGAAGCGGCTCGCCACCGTATTGCCGTGGGTACTGGCGGGCGGACTGGCGACGGCGGTGACGCTCGTCGCGCTCGCGCCGGCCGCGTGGGTCGCGCCGCAGTTCGCGCGCGCGACGGGCGGGCACGTGAATCTCGTCGATCCGGACGGGTCGCTGTGGCATGGCTCGGGCACGCTGATGCTCGCGCCGGGCGCCGACCAGAGCGCGGCGACGCTGCTGCCGGGGCGGGTCGAATGGACCACGCACTTCTGGCCGCTGCTGACCGGGCGCGTGCAGATGCGCATGCGCCAGACCGAGGCGATGCCCGATGCCGTCACGCTCGATGCGACGTGGCGCGGCGCGGTGCTGTCGGCCGGCACGATGGCCGTGCCCGCGTCGCTGCTCGCGGGGCTCGGCACGCCGTTCAACACGCTGGACCTGCAGGGCGACGTGCGGGTCGGCTGGACCGACTGGCGCCTGTTCGGCAACAACGCGTTCGGCCAGTTGACGGTGACGATCGATTCGATGAGTTCGCGCGTATCGCGCGTGAAGCCGCTCGGTTCGTACCGCGCGGTGCTGCAGGCGAAGGGGGCGGGTGCCGATCTCGACCTGTCGACGACGCAGGGTCCGCTGTTCCTCGACGGGCACGGCAACTTCGGCGCCGGCCAGGGATCGTTCCGCGGGAGCGCACATGCGGCGCCCGAGCAGCAGGCGAACCTCGCGGGGCTGCTGAACCTGCTCGGCCACCCGATCGGGAACAACGAGGTGTCGCTGATCTTCGGCGACGCGCAGCGCTGACGCGCGCGTCGCCCTCTTCTCTTCTTACTTCTGCGCGAGCGGCGCGACGGCCGACGGTGCAGTTGCCGCGGGCGCGGGCGCGGCCGCACCGGACGCCGGCACGGGCGCCGGCGCAGCCATGTCGCCCGTCTCGCGCGCCATGTCCGACGCATCCCAGCCGCCGCCGAGCGCCTTCACGAGCCCGACCGACGACACCATCCGCTGCCCGGCGATCGTCGTGAGCTTCTGCTGCGCGGTGAACGCGGTGGTCTGCGCGGTCAGCACGTTCAGGTACGCGACCGTGCCGGCCTTGTACTGGTTCGTGACGATCGCGAGCGCGTGCTCGGCGCTGTCGACGGCCTGCCGCTGCACGTCGATTTCCTGCGCGAGGATGCGCTGCGACGCGAGGTTGTCCTCGACATCCTGGAACGCGGTGAGCACCGCGAGGCGATACGCGGCGACGTCCTGGTCGTAGGTTGCGCGCGCGGCGTCGGTCTGCGCGGCGCGCAGCCCCGCGTCGAACAGCGTGGCCGCAAGCTGCGGGCCGACCGTCCAGAAACGCGCCGGCAGCGTGAACAGCTGCGACCACACCGAACTCTGGAAACCGCCGGTGGCCGACAGCGTGAGCGTCGGGAAGAACGCGGAAATCGCGACGCCGATCTGCTCGTTCGCGGATGCCGCGCGGCGCTCGGCGGCCGCGATGTCGGGCCGGCGCTCGAGCAGCGCGGACGGCACGTCGACCGGCGTGATCGGCGGCTCGGCCGCGAGCGGGTTCGGCGGCAGCGAGAAGGTCGACGCCGGTTCGCCGATCAGCGTCGCGATCGCGTGCTCGAACTGCGCGCGCGCGACGCCGTTGTCGATCGACGCCGCCTGCGCGCTCTGCAGTTGCGTCTGCGCCTGGATCACGTCCGCGCGCGCGGCGACGCCCTGCGCGTACTGGTTCTGCGTGAGTTTCAGCGACTGCGCGTACGACTTCACGGTGTCGTCGAGCAGCTTCTGCAGCGCATCGGACGTGCGCAACTGGAAATAGGTTTGCGCGAGCAGCGCCTGCTGCGACAGCCGCGCGTTCGCGAGATCGGCCGCGGCGGCCGCTTCGCCGGCGCGCTGCGCGCTGACGGTGCGGCTCACCTTGCCCCACAGGTCGGGCTCCCAGCTCGCGTCGAGGCCGATGCTGTAGCTGTTGCCGATCGATCCGGACGAGCCGCTGCCGAAACTCGACGAAGAGCTCGACGTGCGCGGCGTACGGGCGCGCGAGCCTGACGCGGTCAGTCCGACGGTCGGGAAATACGCGGCGCGCGCCTCGGTAACGAGCGCGCGCGCCTGCCGGTACGCGGCCGCCGATTGCGCGATGGTCTGGTTCGACGCATTGAGCTTGCCGATCAACGCGTCGAGCTGCGGATCGTTGTAGACCGCCCACCACGGGCCGCGGTCGGCACGGTCGGCGGGCTGCGCGACCTTCCAGCCGGCCGGCGCTTCCTTGAAGGCGGCGGGGATCGACGTGTCGGGCCGGTGATAGTCGGGCCCGACGGCGCAGCCGGCGAGCAGCACGGCCGTCGCAACGGCGACGGCGGCGCTCAGCGGGCGAAGGGCGCGCGGGAGGGGGGCGTACGGCATCGTGGTTTTCCTGTCTGGGCGCGACGGCCGGCGAGCGGCGTCGCGTGATGCGGTCGTTGTGCCGCTGGCGGACAAATGGTAACTGACGGTGGAGAAGCTGCGCAGCCCTAAGGGTACGGTGCGCGGTGGCCGGAATGTGTTACCGGCGCGAGCGGCCGGTTTACCGGCCATTACGGATCGCTTGCGGCGAGACAGGCGCGCGACGGCGGCCGCGGGAGACGCGGCCGGCGATCAGTCCGGACAGTCGGGAGGACGGGAGCGGCGCGGCGTCAGTGGCAGCGCACGGGCACCGGGACGGGTTCGGCGGCGGGCCGCCATGACGACGGCTCCGTCGCGGCCGGCTGGCTCGCGCGGCGTGCGCCGCCCTTCGCGTTGCGCTGCCGGCAATAATCGAACCAGGCGAACCCGAGCGCCGCGAGCGAGCCGCCCGGCACGACCAGCATCGTCACGTACAGCGCGATCTTCCAGCCGCGGTGCGGCCCGGAAAACACATGATGAGCGGTATCGGTCAGGTTGCGGCGCAGCGCGCCGGCGGCATTTTTCAGGAACAGCATCGCGAACATCCTCGGGTGCCCGGCAGTGCGGGCGAATCGGTCAGAACATCGTCTCCGGCAGTGCAACATGCACGTCGTAACTGGTTGCCTCAAATAATATTGACTAAGCAATCATTTTTCAAGATACTGGGCGCGTTTTAACCTGAAACGCACTATTGCTGCGTGCGCAATCGTATGACCGGCGGCCTCTACGATCCCGAGAACATCGCGCTGGAAACGAGCCTCGGCTATTACCTGTCGAAGGCGAAGCAGGCGCTCGTCGAGCGGATGGACCGCGCGCTCGAGCCGCTCGACCTCACCGCGCAGCAGATCGGCGTGATCCTGCTGCTGTCGCGAGGTTATGCGCGCACGCCGTTCGAGCTGTCCCGCAAGATGTCGTACGACAGCGGTTCGATGACACGCATGCTCGACCGGCTCGAACGCAAGGGGCTGGTCGCGCGCTCGCGCAGCGAGCAGGACCGCCGGATGATCGAGCTGACGCTGACCGAACGCGGCGCCGACGCGGCCCGCGCGCTGCCGTCGCTGATCGCGACCGCGCTCAACGCGCAGCTCGACGGTTTCTCGGCCGACGAACTCGCGACGCTCACCGGCCTGCTGCAGCGCTTCATCGCCAACGGGCCCGGCACGGCCGGTTGCCCGAAGCCCGACGAGCCCGACTGCTGATGTGCGCGGAGGCCTCATGTCTAGGTTAAGCAGTCGCTTATTTCTCTGTCTGGGCAGAAGATGACCGTGCACGCGCTCCGTTTCTTTCCTGATCCGTTCCACCCGGCCGGGCCGCGCTGCGTCGCGTACCCGTGCGTTGTGCCGGCGCGTCGCGCGCGCCGCGTCTAGGAGATTCCGATGTCCGCCACCACGGCATCCGCCGCCTCCCCCGCCGCCGAACCCGCGCCGCTGACCGGCGGCGCGCTCGCGCTGCTCACCGTCGGGCTCGCGCTCGGCACCTTCATGGAAGTGCTCGACACGTCGATCGCGAACGTCGCGGTGCCGACCATCTCGGGCAGCCTCGGCGTCGCGACGAGCGAAGGCACGTGGGTGATTTCGTCGTACTCGGTCGCGTCCGCGATCGCGGTGCCGCTGACCGGCTGGCTCGCGCGGCGGGTCGGCGAGGTGCGGCTGTTCACGCTGTCGGTGCTCGCGTTCACGATCGCGTCGGCGCTGTGCGGCTTCGCGACCAACTTCGAGACGCTGATCGCGTTCCGGCTGTTGCAGGGCCTCGTGTCGGGGCCGATGGTGCCGCTGTCGCAGACGATCCTGATGCGTAGCTACCCGCCCGCGAAGCGCGGGCTCGCGCTCGGGTTATGGGCGATGACGGTGATCGTCGCGCCGATCTTCGGCCCGCTGCTGGGCGGCTGGATCAGCGACAACTACACGTGGCCGTGGATCTTCTACATCAACCTGCCGATCGGCATCTTTTCGGCGGTCTGCGCGTACTTCCTGCTGCGCGGCCGCGAGACGAAGACGACGAAGCAGCGGATCGACGCGGTCGGCCTCGCACTGCTCGTGATCGGCGTGTCGTGCCTGCAGATGATGCTCGACCTCGGCAAGGACCGCGACTGGTTCAACTCGTCGTTCATCGTCGCGCTCGCGTTGATCGCGGTCGTGTCGCTCGCGTTCATGCTCGTGTGGGAGGCGACCGAGAAGGAGCCCGTCGTTGACCTTTCGCTGTTCAAGGATCGCAATTTCGCGCTCGGGGCGCTGATCATCTCGTTCGGCTTCATGGCGTTCTTCGGCTCGGTCGTGATCTTCCCGCTTTGGCTGCAGACGGTGATGGGCTACACGGCCGGCAAGGCCGGCCTCGCGACCGCGCCGGTCGGGCTGCTCGCGCTCGTGCTGTCGCCGCTGATCGGCCGCAACATGCACCGGCTCGACCTGCGGATGGTCGCGAGCTTCGCATTCATCGTGTTCGCGGGCGTGTCGCTGTGGAACGCGACGTTTACGCTCGACGTGCCGTTCAACCACGTGATCCTGCCGCGGCTCGTGCAGGGGATCGGCGTCGCGTGCTTCTTCGTGCCGATGACGACCATCACGCTGTCGAGCATCTCCGACGAGCGGCTCGCGAGCGCATCCGGGCTGTCGAACTTCCTGCGCACGCTGTCGGGCGCGATCGGCACCGCGGCCAGCTCGACGTTCTGGGAAAACGACGCGATCTACCACCATGCGCGGCTCTCGGAATCGGTCAGCGTCTACGCGCAGAACACGACCGACTACCAGGGCGCGCTCGCGCAGCTCGGCATCGTCGGGCAGACGGCCAATGCGCAGCTCAACCAGCTCGTCACGCAGCAGGGCTTCATGATGGCGACCAACGACTTCTTCCACCTGTCGGCGGTGATGTTCATCGCGCTCGCGGCGCTCGTGTGGATCACGAAGCCGAGGAAGGGCGCGGGGCCGGCGATGGGGCATTGATGGCAGGGGTAGCGTCGCGAATGGCGTAATCTGCCCGGTATCGCCCGGTTGGCCGGGCTAACAGGGGCGTTTGAGCCTGGCTCATCCTGGAAATGCGATGCAAACCTACGACATACGTGACGCGAAGACGAATCTGGAGCAACTGATTGACGCAGCCGTCCATACCGGCGAACCCTTCGTGATCACGAAAGGCGGCAAGTCACTCGCCAAGGTCGTGCCTGTCGATACGCACGAATCCGCTCTGCTGACCCGAATCGGCTTCATGAAGGGGCGGATGCGTATCCCTGACGATTTCGACGCGATGGGCGACGCTACAGTCAGGCAGTTATTCAACGGCGACGCATGATGTTGCGGCTCGGCACAGACCCGGCCTGCTGATTCGGGTGCCGTCAGGCACGTCTGACCACGTGCCGCGTTCGGCCGTCACTCCCTCGCCCGCAACCCGCCGAACGCGAGATCGTCGACGGGCGCGACCGGCAGCGTCGCCCGTGCCACTTCCAGCCACGCGCGCGCCGCGTGCGACAGATAGCCCTTCTTCAGCCAGCCCAGCGCGATCGCCCACGTGATCTCCGGCTCGACGATCGGCCGGCACGTGAACTGCCCCACGTCGAGCCGTCGACAATAAGGCTCCGGCAGCAGCGCGATACCGACCCCCGCATGCACGAGCGCAGCCATGAAATCCCAATGGCCGCTGCGGCTCACGATCGACGGCGTGAAGCCCACCTTCCGGCACGCATCGAGCACCGCGTCGTGCAGCGCGAGGCTTTCCGCATAGAACACGAACGACTCGCGCGCGAGATCCGCGAGCGGCACGGCTGCATGATCCTCCCAGCGCGACTCGCGCGGCGCGACCAGCCACAGCGGCGCGCGCACCATCGGCAGCACGTCGAACGTGGCGGGATCGACCGGCTCCAGCAGCCCGCCCAGCTCCAGCTCGCCCGACATCAGCGCCGCCTCGATCATCCGCGCGCCCTGCTCGAACAGCTTCAGCTCGATGTTCGGATAACGCTGCTTGTACGCGGCGATGATCGGCGTGAACAGCGAGCCGCCGAGCGGCGGGACCCCGATCGTCAGCTCGCCGCGCCCGAGCGTGCCGAGATCGTTCAGCTCCGACTGCAGCTGCGCCTGCGCGGCAAGCACGTCCTGGCCGCGCTGGAACACGATCCGCCCCGCGTCGGTCAGCACCATCTGCCGGCCGTCGCGCAGCAGCAGCGGCGAACCGATCTCGTCCTCGAGCGCCTTCACCATCTTGCTGATGGTCGGCTGGGTCACGAACAGCTTGTCGGCCGCCGCGGTGAAGCTCTGCTGGCGGACCACCTCGACGAAGTACCGCAGCGCGCGCAATTCCATCGAAAACTCCCCACATTGGTGCAACGATTGCAAACCGAATTCCGAATTGGAATGTAAAGGATAGAGACAAGTCATTTTATTTATGGTTAGGGGAAACCCTATACTCACATCATCAACGGAATATCTGTATGGAGCCTGCCATGACCAAGCCGACCGCTACTGCCGCCGCCCGCCCCGCCGCTTCGGGCAGCATGACGCGCACGGGCCGGATCGCGCTGCAAGCCGCCGCGCTCGGCGTGCTGTGGCTGGCGGTCGACTGGGCCGTGCGGGCGGTCGGGTTGCCGATTCCGTCCGGCGTGATCGGCCTCGCGGTGCTCCTCGTGCTGCTGTTCTCGGGCCGCGTCGCGCCCGCGTGGGTGAAGGACGGCGCGAACTGGCTGCTGTCCGACATGCTGCTGTTCTTCGTGCCGGCCGCCGTCGCGGCCGTCCAGTACGGCGGGCTGTTTCGCGAGGACGGCTGGCGCATCGCGCTGGTGATGCTCGCGGGCACCGCGTTCGTGATGGTCGCGGTGGCCGTCGCGGTCGACCTCGCCGCGAAGCTCGAACGCCGGCTCGCCGCTCAGCGCGTGTTCGCCGAACGCCGCCGTGCGCGCCTGAGCGCCGTGACCGCCCACTGAGCCGGAGCCGCGCATGCCTGCCCTGCTGTCGAACCTGTCCGCCGACCGGGTGAATACCGCGATCTCGTTCGGCTGCTTCGTGCTGACGGTCGTGCTGTATTTCGTGTCGAAGCGGCTCTACGCGTACAGGAAGACGCTGCTGTTCTCGCCGCTCGTGTTCGTACCGGGCGTGCTGGTGCTGCTCGTCCTGCTGACCGGCATCCCGTATTCGGTCTACTTCCGCGACACGCGCTGGCTGATGTGGCTGCTCGGCCCGGCGACGATCGCGTTCGCGGTGCCGATCTATGAATATCGCGACCTGATCCGCCGGCACTGGCTGTCGTTGTCGGTCGGCGTCGCGGTCGGGATCGGCGCGGGCGTGTGCGGGTCGCTGCTGCTCGCGAAGCTGCTGCACCTGTCGCCCGAGCTGCAGCGCTCGCTGATGACGCGCTCGGTGTCGACGCCGTTCGCGCTCGCCGTGTCGGACAAGATCCACGCGCCGAAGGACCTCACGGCCCTGTTCGTGATCGCGACCGGCATCTGCGGGATGCTGCTCGGCGAGATCGTGCTCGCGCTCGTGCCGATGCGCACGCGGCTCGCACGCGGTGCGCTGTTCGGCGCGGCTGCCCACGGCGTGGGCACCGCGAAGGCGCGCGAGATCGGCAGCGAGGAAGGTGTCGTGTCGAGCCTGACGATGATGATCGCCGGCGTCGCGATGGTGCTGATCGCGCCGCTGCTGACGCTGCTGCCGATCTGACGGCCCGCGCCGGGCATGCCGGGCCGCCCCGGCCGCGCCCGGAATGACCGCCCTCCGCCTCTGCCCCCACCCTGCAGCGAGCCGACGCCCGGCCGACAATCGGCTGAGATAGCCGCAAATCCCCCCTCTTTTCCGCCCATCGGGCTCGGCCCGGATGCCGAACAATGCATGCTACGAGACATCACGCACGCATTCACATGGCCTCCACGACCGCAAACCCGACCGCCGACAAGCCGGCTTCGTCCGGCAAGTTCAAGCGCATCGCGCTCATCGCCGTCATCGCGCTGGGCGCGGCCGCCGCCGCTGCCGGCGGCATGTACGTGTTCCTGAGCAAGGAAGGCGTCGGCCATGCGAGCGCGCCCGCCGAGCCGGCGCCGCTTGCCGCGCCGGTGTTCTTCCCGCTCGACCCGCTCACCGTGAACCTGCAGTCGGACGACGGCGCGCAGCATTACCTGCGCGTCGGCCTGTCGCTGAAGCTCACCGACCCGAAGGCGCAGGAGCAACTGACCGCGCGGATGCCGGAGATCCGCAGCCGGATCCTGCTCGCGCTGTCGAACAAGCATCCCGAGGATCTCGCGACGCCGGACGGCAAACGTTCGCTCTCGAAGGAACTGCGGGAACTGATCGAGCAGCCGACGCAGCCGGGCAACCAGCGCGCGAAGGTCGACGACGTGTTGTTTACCGAATTCGTCGTCCAGTAACGCGGCCGCGAAAGGAGCGCGCATGGGCCACCAGGAGTTCATGTCCCAGGAGGAGGTCGATGCCCTCCTCAAGGGCGTCACGGGCGAAACCGATTCAGTCGACGAGCAGCGCGACACATCGGGCGTCCGCCCCTACAACATCGCGACGCAGGAGCGGATCGTCCGCGGCCGGATGCCCGGCCTCGAGATCATCAACGACCGCTTTGCGCGCCTGCTGCGGATCGGCATCTTCAACTTCATGCGGCGCACGGCGGAAATCTCCGTGAGCCAGGTGAAGGTGCAGAAGTACAGCGAATTCACCCGCAACCTGCCGATCCCGACGAACCTGAACCTCGTGCACGTGAAGCCGCTGCGCGGCACGTCGCTGTTCGTGTTCGACCCGAACCTCGTGTTCTTCGTCGTCGACAACCTGTTCGGCGGCGACGGGCGCTTTCACACACGCGTCGAAGGCCGCGATTTCACGGCCACCGAGCAGCGGATCATCGGCAAGCTGCTGAACCTCGTGTTCGAGCACTACACGACCGCATGGAAGAGCGTGCGGCCGCTGCAGTTCGAATTCGTGCGCTCGGAGATGCACACGCAGTTCGCGAACGTCGCGACGCCGAACGAGATCGTGATCGTCACGCAGTTCTCGATCGAGTTCGGGCCGACGGGCGGCACGCTGCACATCTGCATGCCGTACTCGATGGTCGAGCCGATCCGCGACGTGCTCGCGTCGCCGATCCAGGGCGAGGCGCTCGAAGTCGACCGCCGCTGGGTGCGCGTGCTGTCGCAGCAGGTGCAGTCCGCCGAGGTCGAGCTGAGCGCGAATCTCGCCGAGATCCCGTCGACGTTCGAGAAGATCCTGAACCTGCGCGCGGGCGACGTGCTGCCGCTCGAGATCGCCGACACGATCACCGCGAAGGTCGATGGCGTGCCGGTGATGGAGTGCGGCTACGGAATTTTCAATGGTCAATATGCGTTGCGCGTGCAGAAGATGATCAGCGCGGGCGATACGATGAAGGAAGGTGGATATGAGTGAGCTGAACCAGACGCCCGAGGACGACGTGCAGGCGATGGCCGATGCGGCCCTCGCGGCATCGGCCGCCGACGCGCAGGCGGCACCGGCCGCGGCGGAAGAAGATCCTGGCATGGACGACTGGGCCGCCGCGCTCGCCGAGCAGAACCATCAGCCGGTGCCGCCGGGCGCGACCGGCGCCGGCGTGTTCCAGCCGCTGTCGAAGGCTGCGGCGAGCTCGACGCACAACGACATCGAGATGATCCTCGACATCCCGGTGAAGATGACCGTGGAGCTCGGCCGCACGAAGATCGCGATCCGCAACCTGCTGCAGCTCGCGCAGGGCTCGGTGGTCGAGCTGGACGGCATGGCCGGCGAGCCGATGGACGTGCTCGTGAACGGCTGCCTGATCGCGCAGGGCGAGGTCGTGGTCGTCAACGACAAGTTCGGCATCCGCCTGACCGACATCATCACGCCGGCAGAACGCATCCGGAAGCTGAACCGGTGAGCGTCGTGCAGCCCGGCCGCCGCGTGTGCAGCGCTGTCGCGGCGGTGCTTGCCGTCGCGGCAACGTTCGCCTGCGCACCGGCCGGCGCCGCCGACATGAACGCGGTGAACCACGCCGGTTCGATCGCGTCGAGCGTGATGGTCGGCTCGGCCGCGCCGTCGCTCGGCATCGGCGCGGTGCTGCAGACGCTTGTCGGGCTCGGGGTCGTGATCGGTCTCGTGTTCGCGTGCGCGTGGCTCGCGCGCCGCTTCGGCTTCCAGCCGGCGCGGCGCGGCGGCCCGCTGAAGGTCGTGTCGAGCGTCGGGCTCGGTGCGAAGGAAAGCGCGACGATCGTCGAGATCGGCGACACCTGGCTCGTGCTCGGCGTCGCGCCGGGCAATGTGCGGCTGCTGCATACGCTGCCGGCCGGCCCGGCGGCGGCCACCGCCACCGCGACATCGGGTTCGGCCGACGCGCCTGCCGGCGCCGCCCCGTCCGAAGTCGGCCTGCCCGGCACGTTCGGCTCGCGGTTTCGCGACGCGCTCGCGGGCGAAGCCGCGAAGCGGCTCGGTCGCGGCAAGGACCGCTGACATGGCGCCGCGCCCTCTTTCCGTTCCCGCATTCAGATGAAACACGAATTCCTGCGTCGCGCGGCGCGCTTCGCGCCCGTGTTGATCCTTTGCCTCGCCCCCGCGCTCGCGTGCGCGCAGGCGAACGGCCTGCCCGCGTTCAACGCGAGCCCGGGCCCGCACGGCGGCACCACCTATTCGCTGAGCGTGCAGACGATGCTGCTGCTCACGATGCTGTCGTTCCTGCCGGCGATGGTGCTGATGATGACGAGCTTCACGCGCATCATCATCGTGCTGTCGCTGCTGCGCCAGGCGCTCGGCACCGCGACGACGCCGCCGAACCAGGTGCTCGTCGGCCTCGCGATGTTCCTTACCTTCTTCGTGATGTCGCCGGTGCTCGACCGGGCGTACAACGACGGCTACAAGCCGTTCTCCGACGGCACGATGCCGATGGAGCAGGCCGTGCAGCGCGGCATCGCGCCGTTCAAGACCTTCATGCTGAAGCAGACCCGCGAGACCGATCTCGCGCTGTTCGCGAAGATCTCGAAGGCCGCGCCGATGCAGGGCCCCGAGGACGTGCCGCTGTCGCTGCTCGTGCCCGCGTTCGTCACGAGCGAGCTGAAGACGGGTTTCCAGATCGGCTTCACGGTCTTCATCCCGTTCCTGATCATCGACATGGTCGTCGCGAGCGTGCTGATGTCGATGGGGATGATGATGGTGTCGCCGTCCACCGTGTCGCTGCCGTTCAAGCTGATGCTGTTCGTGCTGGTCGACGGCTGGCAGCTGCTGATCGGCTCGCTCGCGCAGAGCTTCACGTAAGCAGCGGAGGAATCGCGCGATGACGCCCGAACAAGTGATGACCCTCGCGCACCACGCGATGATGGTCGGCCTGCTGCTCGCCGCCCCGCTGCTGCTGGTCGCGCTCGCGGTCGGCCTGGTCGTGAGCCTGTTCCAGGCCGCGACTCAGATCAACGAGGCGACGCTGTCGTTCATCCCGAAGCTGCTCGCGGTCGCCGCGACGCTCGTGATCGCCGGCCCGTGGATGCTGACGACGATGCTCGACTACCTGCGGCAGACGCTGCTGCACGTCGCGACGCTCGGCGTCGGCTGAGCCGCGCTTTACCCCCGGCGGCGATGTTCTCGGTTACCTACGCGCAACTCAACGGCTGGCTCACCGCTTTCCTGTGGCCGTTCGTGCGGATGCTCGCGCTCGTCGCGACGGCGCCCGTCGTCGGTCACGCGGCAGTGCCCGTGCGCGTGAAGATCGGCCTCGCCGCGTTCATGGCGCTGGTCGTCGCGCCGACGCTCGGTGCGATGCCGGATGTCACCGTGTTCTCCGCGCAGGGCATCTGGATCGTCGTCACGCAGTTCCTGATCGGCGTCGCGATGGGCTTCACGATGCAGCTCGTGTTCGCGGCCGTCGAGGCGGCCGGCGATTTCATCGGGCTGTCGATGGGCCTCGGCTTCGCGACCTTCTTCGATCCGCATACGAGCGGCGCGACGCCCGTGATGGGGCGCTTCCTGAACGCGGTCGCGATGCTGGCATTCCTCGCGGTGGACGGCCACCTGCAGGTGTTCGCCGCGCTCGCCGCGTCGTTCCAGTCGCTGCCGGTGTCGGCCGACCTGCTGCACGCGCCAGGCTGGCGCACGCTCGCCGCATTCGGCGCGACCGTGTTCGAGATGGGGCTGCTGCTCGCGCTGCCGGTGGTCGCAGCGCTCTTGATCGCGAACCTCGCGCTCGGCATCCTGAACCGCGCGGCGCCGCAGATCGGCGTGTTCCAGGTCGGTTTTCCCGTCACGATGCTGGTCGGGCTGCTGCTCGTGCAGCTGATGGTGCCGAACCTCGTGCCGTTCGTGTCGCACCTGTTCGACATGGGGCTGGATGCGACGGGGCGGGTGCTGTTGGGCTGGCGCTGAGGCATCCGGCCCTGTTCCCCGCCCGTTCCGGCCCCCCGTTGCTGGAAAACCCCTAAAGGAATCGCCGGCCCGCGAAAGGTAGCAGAAGGTTTCGTCTCCCTATACTCGTCGTGACGATGCAGCAAGCATCGCGCCACGAATACAACGAACGGAGACGACCCGATGCGACCCATCCTGCGCACCCTCGCCGTTGCAGCCAGCCTGAGCTGCGCGCTTGCCGCTGCCCCCGCTTTTGCCGACGACGGCGGCAAAATCACGATCATGGTCGGCGGGATCGCGAAGCTGATCTACCTGCCTGCACGCCTCACGCAGGAACTCGGCAACTTCAAGGCCGAAGGCCTCGACGTCGAGCTGCTGTCGCAGCCGGCCGGCGTCGACGCCGAGAACGAGCTGCTCGCGGGCGCCGTGCAGGGCGTCGTCGGCTTCTACGACCACACGATCGACCTGCAGAGCAAGGGCAAGGACGTCAAGGCGATCGCCGTGTTCGGCCAGGTGCCGGGTGAAGTCGAGATGGTGTCGACCAAGGCCGCGCCGACCTTCAAGTCGATGGCCGACGCGAAGGGCAAGACGCTCGGCGTGACCGGCCTCGGCTCGTCGACGAGCTTCCTCACGCAATACCTCGCGCTCGCGCACGGCGTGCCGTCGACGCAGTACACGATGCTGCCGGTCGGCGCCGACGCGAGCTTCATCGCCGCGATCAAGCAGGGCCGCATCGACGCCGGGATGACGACCGAACCGACGGTGTCCGCGCTCGAGAAGATGGGCGACGCGAAGGTGCTGGTCGACCTGCGCACGCTCGACGGCACGCGCGCGGCGCTCGGCGGCACCTACCCGGCCGCGAGCCTGTACGTGCAGTCGGCGTGGGCGGATTCGCACAAGGAGCAGGCGACCAAGCTCGCGCACGCGTTCGCGAAGACGATGCAGTTCATCCACACGCACAGCGCCGAGGACATCGCCGCGAAGATGCCGGCCGACTACCAGAAGGACAAGGCGTTGTACGTGAGCGCGCTGAAGGCGTCGCTGCCGATGTTCACCGCCGACGCGAAGATGCCGGCCGACGGCCCGGCGACCGTGCTGAAGGTGCTGTCGGCGTTCAACCCGTCGGTGAAGGGCAAGCACATCGACCTGGCGCGCACCTACACGAACGATTTCGTGAACGCGAAGTAAGCAGCGGCGCCGGCGGCGGCGATCCCGCCGCCGCGCGTTCCCCGTTCCGGCCCGGTTGACCGGCCCGGCGTTGCGTCACGATGCGACGCCCTCTTCACCCGCAGGACGAATGCGATGAATCAGGCAGTCTCCCCGAGCACACCGGCGATCGAGTTTCGCAACGTGTCGTGCCGCTTCATTTCGCCGGAAGGCAAGGCCACCGTCGCGCTGCGCGACTTCAGCATGAGCGTCGCGCGCGGCGAGTTCATCGCGATCGTCGGGCCGACCGGCTGCGGCAAGTCGACGACGCTCAACCTGATCACCGGGCTGCTCAAGCCCGTGTCGGGCGAAGTGCGCGTGATGGGCCGCCCGGTCGACGGGATCGATCCGCGCATCGGCTTCGTGTTCCAGGCCGACGCCGTGTTCCCGTGGCGCAACGTGATCGACAACGTCGCGGCGGGCCCGCTGTTCCGCGGCCGCTCGAAGGACGTCGCGTATGCGCAGGCCGAGGAATGGATCCGCAAGGTCGGCCTCGACAAGTTCGCGAAGCACTACCCGCACCAGCTTTCCGGCGGGATGCGCAAGCGCGTCGCGCTCGCGCAGACCTTCATCAACCAGCCGGAAATCCTGCTGATGGACGAGCCGTTCTCCGCACTCGACATGCAGACGCGCACGCTGATGCAGGACGAGCTGCTGCAGCTCTGGTCGGCGAACAAGGGTTCGGTCGTGTTCGTCACGCACGACCTCGAAGAAGCGATCGCACTCGCCGACCGTGTGTTCGTGCTGACCGCGCGCCCCGCGACGCTCAAGCGCGTGTACGAGATCGACCTGCCGCGCCCGCGCGTCACGTCGGAGATTCGCTACGACACGCGCTTCATCGAAATTTCCAAGGACATCTGGCACGACCTGCGCGAAGAAGTGCAGATCGGCTGACGCATACGCCGCACGGCAAGGACAGCAAGGACAGGAGCATGACCGACATGACGCTTCCCCCCACCGCCATTCCGGCGACGACGCTCGAGGACGACGAGCGCGCCGCGCAACGCCGGCTACGCCGCCGGCGCAACCTGATCGTCACGCTGCGGATCGCCGTGCTCGTGATCGTGCTGGGCGGGTGGGAACTCGCCGCACGGTTCAAGTGGATCGATCCGTTCTTCTTCTCGATGCCGTCGCTGATCTTCGCGCAGATCCAGGACTGGTTCGTGAACGGCACGTCGCAGGGCCCGCTGCTCACGCAGGTATGGGTCACGCTCGAGGAAACCGGGATCGGCTTCATCATCGGCTCGGTTGCCGGCGTGATCTGCGGGATCGTGCTCGGCCGCAACAAGCTGATGGCCGACGTGTTCGGCCTCTACATCCAGATCGCGAACTCGATTCCGCGCGTCGTGCTCGGCTCGATCTTCGTGATCGCGCTCGGCCTCGGGATGGCGTCGAAGATCGCGCTGGCCGTCGTGATGGTGTTCTTCGTCGTGTTCGGCAACGCGTTCCAGGGTGTGCGCGAAGCGGACCGCTACCTGATCGCGAATGCGCAGATCCTCGGCGCGTCGCGCCGGCAGATCACCACGGCGGTCGTGATCCCGTCCGCGCTGAGCTGGATTCTCGCGAGCCTGCACGTGAGCTTCGGCTTCGCGCTGGTCGGTGCGGTCGTCGGCGAATTCCTGGGTTCCAAGCAAGGCATCGGCCTGCTAATCTCCACCGCCCAGGGCGCGTTCAACGCGAGCGGCGTGTTCGCGGCGATGATCGTGCTGGCCGTGGTCGCGCTGGCCGCCGACTACCTGCTGACCTGGCTCGAGAAGCGGCTCTTGAAGTGGCGCCCCGCCGCGTTCTGAACGCAGCGTCCGGACGCCTGACATGACACTCCCGACCGCGCCGGCGACCCCGGCGCGGTTCGGCATTTCGGAGAAGGAGCGCAACAGGATGGCGCACAGCCTGCGCGGGCGGCTGCTGTGGTGGCTGCTGCTGCCGCTCGCGGTGTTCGTGCTGATCGCCGGTGCGATGTCGTACGACACCGCGCGGACCACGGCCGGGCTCGTGCAGGACAGCGCGCTCGTCGCGTCCGCGCGGACGATCGGCGAGGACGTCGAATGGCGCAACGGGCTGCCGGTCGCCGACGTGCCGCCGGCTGCGCTGGAGATCTTCGAATCGCCGTCGCGCGACTCGGTGTTCTACAAGGTGATCGACGGCCACGACCGTCTGCTCGCCGGCACGCCAACGCTCGACGTGCCCGCGCGGCACGGCATCGAGCCGACGCTGTACGACACGGCGCTCGACGGCGTGCCGCTGCGCGCGGCGGCCTACGATCGCCAGCTTTACAACGAGGGGCAGATCGAGACGGTCACGGTCGTCGTCGCGAAGACGGTGCGCTCGCGCAAAGCGATGGTCGACACGATCTGGCGGCCGCAGCTCGTGCGCCTGTCGCTGATGCTGATGCTCGCGGTGGTGCTCGTCTACCTCGGCCTCACCTTCGAGTTGCGCCCGCTGATGAAGCTGAAGGACGATGTCGCCGACCGCGGGCCGATGGAGCTGGAGCCGATCCGCCCCGAGCGGCTGCAGCACGAGCTGCGGCCGATCGTCGACGCGATCAACCAGTGCATCGCGCGGCTCAATACGCATACGGCCACGCAGCGCCGCTTCATCGCGGACGCCGCGCACCAGCTGCGCACGCCGATCGCGGTGCTCGACACGCAGATCCAGTACGCGCAGCGGCGCGGGCACGACGATGCGGAACTCGCATCGGTGCTCGACAGCATGCAGCGCAGCAGCCGCAAGATGGCCGACGTGACCGACAAGCTGCTGCTGCTCGCGCATGCGGAAACGACGCCGTCGACGCTGCTGACCCATCGCGTCGATCTCGCGGCCGTGGTGTCGAGCGTGCTGGAGGAGACGATCGTGCTCGCGCAGCGGCGCGATATCGACCTCGGCGCCGATCTCGGCGAGCGGCTCGACGTCGCGGGCAGCGACAGCCTGCTGACCGCGCTGGTGATGAACCTCGTCGACAACGCGGTGCGCTACACGCAGCCGGGCGGCTGCGTGACGGTCGCCGCGCGGCGCGACGGCGACGCGATCGTGCTCGACGTGGTCGACAACGGCCCCGGCATTCCGGCCGAGGCGCGGCCGCACGTGTTCAAGCGGTTCTACCGCGTGTCGGCCGACACCGAAGGCTCGGGCCTTGGCCTCGCGATCGTCCGCGAGATCGCGCAGGCGCACGGCGGCAGTGCGTCGCTCGCGCCGGGGCCCGGCAATCGCGGTATTGTCGTAACCGTGCGGCTGCCCGCTTACGATTGAAGAGATGTCCCCATGAAACTCCTGCTGGTCGAAGACAACGCCGAACTCGCGCACTGGATCGTGAACCTGCTGCGCGGCGAGGATTTCGCGGTCGACAGCGTCGGCGACGGCGAACGCGCGGACACGGTGCTGAAGACCGAACGCTACGACGCGGTGCTGCTCGACATGCGGCTGCCCGGCATCAGCGGCAAGGAAGTGCTCGCGCGGTTGCGGCGCCGCAACGACAACGTGCCGGTGCTGATGCTGACCGCGCACGGCTCGGTCGACGACAAGGTCGACTGCTTCGGCGCGGGCGCCGACGATTACGTCGTGAAGCCGTTCGAGTCGCGCGAGCTGGTTGCGCGGATTCGCGCGCTGATCCGCCGGCAGGCCGGCGTCGGCACGACGCAGCTCGTGTGCGGCGATCTCGTCTATGCATTCGGCACGCGCGAATTCCGCTGCGGCGAAGCGGTGCTCGCGCTGCGACGCCGCGAGCACGCGATCCTCGAAACGCTGATGCTGCAGCAGAACAAGACGGTGTCGAAGGCGCGGCTGATGGACAGCGTGTTCGCGCTCGACGACGAACCGAGCGCCGACGCGATCGACATCTATATCCACCGGCTGCGCAAGCATCTCGCGGGCAGCACGGCCGAGATCATCACGCTGCGCGGGCTCGGTTACATCCTGCGTGCGAAGAGCGCGCAGGACTGACGGGCGTTCCTCCGCCGCCCCGAGCCTCGATTCGTAGCACGAAACGTCTTTCAAGACTGCCGGCCGCCCGGCGGGCGCGCACCCGCACGCTGCCCGATCCGCGATTGTTGCGCGTTCGGTGTTTTCACCGATCCGATTCTTGCGTCCGGGAAAGCGTCGTGAAGGATTGCACCCTCTACGATGCTACGCGTCGGCCCTCTCGCTGTGGCCGGCAAGAGTCGGCATACATTGCGTACTGCCAACGACCAGATTTCAATGCGGCAGCTCGGAGGAGACGATCTTGAAACGAAAAACCCTTGCCCTTTCCATCGCGGCGGCAGGCCTGTGCGCCGGCACCCAGGCGCATGCGCAGTCGAGCGTGCAGCTCTACGGCCTGATGGACCTGAGCTTTCCGACCTACCGGACCCACGCCGACGCGAACGGCAAACACGTGATCGGCATGGGCAACGAAGGCGAGCCGTGGTTCAGCGGCAGCCGCTGGGGCCTGCGAGGCGCCGAAGACATCGGCGGCGGCACGAAGATCATCTTCCGCCTCGAAAGCGAATTCGTGGTCGCGAACGGCCAGATGGAAGACGAAGGCCAGATCTTCGACCGCGACGCGTGGGTCGGCGTCGAGGACGAAC
This sequence comes from Burkholderia pyrrocinia, assembly GCF_001028665.1. Taxonomy (NCBI): domain Bacteria; kingdom Pseudomonadati; phylum Pseudomonadota; class Betaproteobacteria; order Burkholderiales; family Burkholderiaceae; genus Burkholderia; species Burkholderia pyrrocinia. Next base: position 1,350,295 of record NZ_CP011503.1, on the reverse strand, counting down.
GCTTCGGCAAGCTGACGGCCGGCTTCCAGAACACCATCGCGCGCGACGCGGCGACGATCTACGGCGACCCGTACGGCTCCGCGAAGCTGACGACCGAGGAAGGCGGCTGGACCAACTCGAACAACTTCAAGCAGATGATCTTCTACGCGGCCGGCCCGACCGGCACGCGTTACAACAACGGCATCGCGTGGAAGAAGCTGTTCAGCAACGGCATCTTCGCGAGCGCCGGCTACCAGTTCAGCAACTCGACGCAGTTCGCGACCGGCTCCGCGTACCAGGTCGCGCTCGGCTACAACGGCGGGCCGTTCAACGTGTCGGGCTTCTACAACCACGTGAACCACGGCGGCTTCAGGAACCAGACGTTCTCGGTCGGCGGCAACTACACGTTCGACATCGTGCGCCTGAATGCCGGCTACTTCCGCTACAACGGCGACCAGGGCGCGCTCGGCCAGCGCCACGACGATTCGTGGACGGTGTCGATGAAGATCGCACCGAAGGGCGCGCTCGACTACGAGCTCGGCTACCAGCAGATGCGCATCAAGAACGCCGCGAACAACGCGGACGGCTTCACGCCGAACGCGAACCTCGGCGCGTTCAGCCTGACCAACGGCGTCGCCAACGGCTTCAAGGAGACGATCTACGGGTCGGTGTTCTATCACCTGAGCAAGCGCACCGAGGTGTACCTGGCCGGCGACTACATGAAGCTGCATGGCGGCTACACGGCGGCGTCGACGTTCGGCGCGAAGAACCAGCTCGAACTGACTTCGGGCATTCGTACGCGTTTTTGACCTCGAGCGGGGCCCATCGGGCCCCGCCGTACCCTCCGTCCGGGATTCTCCATGCGGGCACGCCGGCGCTTTGCGCCGACCGTGCCCTTTTTTTGTCCTTTCCGCGGTGCCGCGGAACGCCCGCGAAGCGGCCGCCGGCCGGCCGTGCGACAACCGGCCCGAAACCGCGTGCGGCCCGTCCGGCGGGCGATCGCGGCCGATGCACGCACGCCCGGCCCACATCGGCGCTTGACCTGCGCCGACCGACTCGCTAGCGTTTCGGGTTTGCCCGGGCGGCCATTGCCGCCGGTGCCGTGAGCGCGCCCGACGTCCTGGCGCGCGCGGCCGGGCTCCGATGGAAAAGACGATGCAGAAACTCGATGCGGCGAACCCGCAGGCGATGTCGACGGATTTCACCGCCGACAACGTCGCGCGCCTGAAGGCGCTGTTCCCCGAACTCGTGACCGAAGGCCCCGACGGCGCGTCGGTCGACGTCGACGTACTGAAGGCGCTGGTCGGCGAGCGCACGGTCGGCGACGCCGACGAGCGCTACGGCTTTCACTGGCACGGCAAGCGCAGCGCGCGCCAGGCCGCGCTCACGCCGTCGACGGGCACGCTGCGCCCCTGCCCCGACGACAGCGTCGCATGGGACGACACGCGCCACCTCGTGATCGAGGGCGACAACCTCGACGTGATGAAGCTGCTGCACAAGAGCTACGCGGGCAAGGTGAAGCTCGTCTACATCGACCCGCCGTACAACACGGGCAGCGATTTCGTCTATCCGGACGACTTCAGCGACAGCATCCGCCACTACCTGGCGATGACCGGGCAGACCCAGGGCGGCACGAAGCGCAGCACCAACACCGAGGCGAACGGCCGGTTCCATACCGACTGGCTGAACATGATGTATCCGCGCCTGAAGCTCGCGCACGCGCTGCTGTCCGACGAAGGGCTGATCGCCGTGCACATCGACGAGCACGAAGTGCATGCGCTGGTGCTGATGCTGCGCGAGATCTTCGGCGAGGAGAACGAGCTCGGCGTCGCCGTGTGGGACAAGCGCAATCCGAAGGGCGACGCGCGCGGCGTCGCGTACCAGCACGAATCGCTGGTGCTGTTCGCGCGCAATGCCGAGACGCTGCTCGAACAGGCGCCGCTCAAGCGCCCGAAGCGCAACGCGCAGCGCATGCTCGACGCCGCGCACGACGCGGTGTACCGCAGCGGCAACGCGAAGGATGCGCAGAAGGCATACCGCGCGTGGATGAAGGCGCAGACCAACCTGTCGGGCGGCGAAGTGATGTACGACCGGCTGTCGGAAGACGGCCGCGTGTACCGCCTCGTGTCGATGGCATGGCCGAACAAGAAGAAGGCGCCGGAAGAGTATTTCACGCCGCTGATCCACCCGGTCACCGGCAAGCCGTGCGCGATGCCGGCGCGCGGCTGGCGCAACCCGCCCGCGACGATGCAGGCGCTGATCGAGCGCGGCCAGATCGAATTCGGCGCGGACGAAAGCACGCAGCCGCAGCGGATCTACTACCTCGACGAGAACATGTACGAGAACGTGCCGTCGGTGCTGCCGTTCGCCGGCTCCGACGACGCGCTGCTGAAGACGCTCGGGATCCCGTTCGACCTGCCGAAGCCGGTCGATTTCGCGGCGGCCGTGATCGGCTGGTGCACGCGCGGCGACGACATCGTGCTCGACTGCTTCGCGGGCTCCGGCTCGACCGGCCACGCGGTGATGCAGGTGAACGCGACCGACGGCGGCGCGCGCCGCTACGTGATGGTGCAACTGCCCGAAGCGCTCGACCGCCGCGACAAGACGCAGCAGAGCGCGGCCGATTTCTGCGCGAAGCTGAAGAAGCCCGCGACGCTCGCCGAAATCACGAAGGAGCGCCTGCGCCGCGCCGCGCAGCAGGTCGCGCGCGACTATCCGGAAAGCTATGGCGACCTCGGCTTCCGCGTGTACCGGCTCGACACGACCAACGTGATCGAGTGGGACCCGCGCCGCGACGACTTCGACCATGCGCTGTTCGCGTCCGTCGAGCACGTGAAGACCGGCCGCACCGAGGACGACCTGCTCGCCGAGCTGACGCTGAAGCTCGGCCTCGACCTGTGCACGCCGGTCGAGCATCACCAGATCGGCGGCAAGACCGTGCACCTGATCGGCCGCTCGATCGTCGCGTGCTTCGATGCGCGCATCTCGCGCGACGACGCGGGTCCGCTCGCCGACGGCATCGTCGGGTTGCTCGACGCGACCGGCGCGACGCGCGACGTCACGTGCCTGTTCCGCGACAGCGGCTTCGTCGACGACGTCGCGAAGCTCAATCTCGCCGCGCTGCTCGAACAGCACGGCGTGAAGCGCGTGCGGAGCCTGTGATGCGGCTGCATTTCGAAGCGGATCTCGACTACCAGCGCGAGGCGATCGACGCCGTCTGCGACCTGTTTCGCGGCCAGGAATCGTATCGCGGCGACTTCAGCGTGCTCGCGAACGCCGCGCCCGGCACGACAGCCGCCGCGCAGGGCTCGCTCGGTTTCGCGGTGTCGGAACAGGGCGTTGGCAACCGGCTGTCGCTGACCGACGACGCGCTCGCGCGCAATCTCGCCGACGTGCAGTTGCGCGGCGGGCTGCCGCCGTCCGGCCTGCCCGGCTCGCGCGACTTCACCGTCGAGATGGAGACCGGCACCGGCAAGACCTACGTGTACCTGCGCACGATCTTCGAGCTGAACCGCCGCTACGGCTTCACGAAGTTCGTGATCGTCGTGCCGTCGATCGCGATCAAGGAAGGCGTGCACAAGACGCTCGCGATCACCGAGGACCATTTCCGCGCGCTGTACGCGGGCGTGCCGTACGACTACTTCCTGTACGACTCCGCGAAGCTCGGCCAGGTGCGCCACTTCGCGGCGAGCGCGGCGATCCAGGTCATGGTGATGACGGTGGCCGCGATCAACAAGAAGGAAATCAACAACCTCTACAAGGACAGCGAGAAGACCGGCGGCGAGAAGCCGATCGACCTGATCCGCGCGACGCGGCCGATCGTGATCGTCGACGAGCCGCAGAGCGTCGACGGCGGGCTCGAGGGGCGCGGCCGCGAAGCGCTGGCCGCGATGGCGCCGCTCTGCACGCTGCGCTATTCGGCGACGCACGTCGACCGTCACCACATGGTGTACCGGCTCGACGCGGTCGACGCGTACGAGCGCAAGCTCGTCAAGCAGATCGAGATCGCGTCGGCGATCGTCGAGGATGCGCACAACAAGCCGTACGTGCGGCTCGTCGGCGTGTCGAACCGGCGCGGCGCGATCAGCGCGCGCGTCGAGCTCGACGTCGCGACGACGGCCGGCGTGAAGCGCCAGATCGTGTCGGCCACCGACGGCGACGATCTCGAACGCCTGACCAGGCGCGCGCTGTACGCAGGGTTGCGGATCGGCGAAGTGCATGCGGTGAAGGGCGCCGAATACGTCGAGCTGCGCCATCCGGAAGGCGAGGCGTTCCTGTCGCTCGGCGAAGCGTTCGGCGACATCGACACGCTCGCCGTGCAGCGCGAGATGATCCGCCGCACGATCCGCGAGCATCTCGACAAGGAGCTGCGCCTCGCGGAACGCGGCGTGAAGGTGCTGTCGCTGTTCTTCGTCGATTCGGTCGAGCGCTATCGCCGCTACGACGAGAACGGGATGCCCGTGAAGGGCGACTACGCGCTGATCTTCGAAGAGGAATATGCGCGTGCGGCGCGCGTGCCGGCCTACCGTGCGCTGTTCGACGGCGTCGACGTGGCGCTCGAAGTCGGGCGCGCGCACAACGGCTACTTCTCGATCGACCGCAAGGGCGGCTGGACCGACACGAGCGAGAGCAGCGCCGCGGCCCGCGAGAACGCGGAGCGCGCGTACGGCCTCATCATGCGCGAGAAGGAAGCGCTGCTGTCGTTCGACACGCCGCTGAAGTTCATCTTCTCGCACTCGGCGCTGAAGGAAGGCTGGGACAACCCGAACGTGTTCCAGATCTGCACGCTGCGCGACATCCAGACCGAACGCGAGCGCCGCCAGACGCTCGGCCGCGGGCTGCGCCTCGCCGTCGACCAGGACGGCGAACGCGTGCGCGACGCGGGCGTGAACACGCTCACCGTGATCGCGACCGAGCGCTACGAGTCGTTCGCGGAGAACCTGCAGAAGGAAATCGAAGCCGATACGGGCATCCGTTTCGGCATCGTCGAGGAGCACCAGTTCGCGGCGCTGCCCGTGCAGGAAGGCGACGGGCCCGCGCATGCGCTCGGCATCGAGCTGTCGCGCGTGCTGTGGACCCATCTGCACGAGCAGGGCTACGTCGACGCGCAGGGCAAGGTGCTCGACCGGCTGAAGGATGCGCTGCGCCAGAGCGCGCTCGTGCTGCCGGACGCATTCGAGATGCTGCGTGCGCCGATCGTCGCGACGCTGCGCAAGCTGTCGGGCCGTTTTGCAGTGCGCAACGCGGACGAGCGCCGCGCGATCGCGCTGCGGCGCGATGCGTCGGGCAAGGCCGTCGTGTTCGGCGAGGACTTCCGCGCGCTGTGGGATCGCATCCGTCATCGCACCGTGTACCGCGTCGAGTTCGACAACGCGAAGCTCGTGCGCGACTGCGCGGCCGCATTGCACGACGCGCCGGAGATCGCGCGCGCACGGCTGCAGTGGCGCAAGGCCGAGATCGATATCGGCAAGGCCGGCATCGAGGCGGTCGAGGTGGCCGGCGCCGGCACGGTGCTGATCGACGAAGGCGAGCTGCCGCTGCCCGACCTGCTCACCGAACTGCAGGACCGCACGCAGCTTACGCGCCGCTCGCTCGCGACGATCCTGGCCGACAGCGGCCGGCTCGACGATTTCCGCGTGAATCCGCAGCAGTTCATCGCGGTTGCGGCCGATGCGATCAACCGCTGCAAGCGGCTCGCGCTCGTCGCGGGCATCGCGTACCGCAAGCTCGGCGAACGCCACGTGCATGCGCTCGAATCGTTCGAGAGCGAGGCGCTGACCGGCTATCTGCGCAACCTGCGGCCCGATGCGCAGAAGTCGATCCATGAAGCGGTCGTGTGCGAGACGGACGCGGAGCGCGCGTTCGCCGATGCGCTCGAAGCGCACGACGGCGTGAAGCTGTACGCGAAGCTGCCCGCGTGGTTCCGCGTGCCGACGCCGCTCGGCAGCTATCACCCCGACTGGGCCGTGCTCGCGGAACAGGACGGCGGCGAGCGGCTGTACTTCGTCGTCGATACGCCGAATGCGGACGGCAATGTGCCGAGCGAGCACGAGCGCGCAAAGCTCGCGTGCGGCGAAGCGCATTTCCGTGCGCTGGTGGACGGCGACGGCGCGGCGCGCTTCGTGCGCGTCAGGCACGCGGACGCGTTGTTCGATCCTGCGGCGCCGCTGGCGGGCGCCGGACGCTGAAACGAAGGGCGGCGACGAGCCGCCCTTTTTTATCGACCGGAGACCGTGCGCGAGCGCCGTTGCGGCGCCCGCTTCGCGCGTCGATTTCCCGTCCGTTATCCGCGTGAAAGCGATTCGTATTCTTGCGCGTTTGCGGCACGGTTACCGCTGGTTGCAAATCGGGTCGGCACGATGTTTTCGCGCGACAGCGGCGTGGCGTTGCCGCAATTAAAAAGGGCGCCGAAGCGCCCTTCGATCGCATGCCGGCACCGCGCTTACTGCGCCGGCTGCATGCCCTGCGCGACGGCCTTATGCTGCGCGGCCTGCTCTTCCGCGTGCTTCTTCGCCATGTGGTGGCCGACGATACAGCCGCCGACCGCGCCGACGACGGCGTGGTGCCCGGCGTAGTGGCCGGCAACACCGCCGACCACCGCGCCCTTCATGCAGCCCGCCGCGTGCGCGTTGCCGATCGTTGCGAGCGCAACGACGGCGGCGGTCGCGCACAGCCTGATGTATCGAATGGGCATCATGTGTTCACACTCCTCTTGTCGTGATCAGTCGAACCGCTTAGTCCCAGCGGCCGCCGCGCCAGCCGCCGCGATCGCGCCACTCGTGCTCGCGCCATTCACGGCGACGCCACTCGTGTTCGCGCCATTCGCGCTCACGCCAGCCGTCGCGCCAACCGTCATCGCGATAGCCGACCGGCGCGTACATGACCGGCGGAGGCGGAGCCACGTAGACGGGCGCCGGCGCCGCGTAGACGCCCGGCACGCCGATGCCGACCGACAGGTCGACGTGGGCCGATGCGACGCCCGAGGCTGCCAGCGCCGCTACACCAAGAACTGCACCGAGAATAAGTTTCTTGCTCATCTCGCGACTCCCTGCACGTGTCGTGCGTCATGTGAATACGGTTCGGAGTCTAGGCACGGGGCGCCGACACAGGTGAAACGGGTATGCGAGTCCCGTAACGGACGATTACGGGCACGCGCAAAGCCTTGTCGGACAAGGAAGAGGCGGCACTCCAGGCACCGTTGCAACGGCGCATCGAGCCGGTAAAAAGGGGATTTTCGGCACGAAACCGGGCGATCGGAACGCGCCGGAGTGCTTGGTGTGCCCGGAGTGCGGACCGCCCGCACCGCGCGCGAGCGGTCTGCCGGAGCGCGGGTTACGCGCGGATATCGTCGACGCTGCGCAGCCAGTGCACGCTGAACAGGTTGTCCGCGTCGGTCCACACGGTATCGGGCTCGAATCCTGCGCGGCGCGCGATCGCATGGAAGCCGTCGATCGTGAACTTGTGCGAGTTCTCCGTGTGGATGCGCTCGCCTGCTTCGAAGCGGAACGCATGGCCGCGCACGTGCACGGTCTGCGCGATGTCGCTGACGAGATGCATCTCGATGCGCTGCCGCTCGCGGTCGTAGAACGCGCAATGCGAGAACGCGTCGAGATCGAAGTCCGCGCCGAGCTCGGTGTTCGCGCGCACGAGCAGGTTCAGGTTGAACTGCGCGGTCACGCCCTGCGCGTCGTTGTACGCGTGATGCAGCGTGCGCTCGTCCTTCACGAGATCGGCGCCGACCAGCAGGCCGCCGCCGCGCAGCAGCCGCGCGGCATCGCGCAGGAACGCGTCGGCCTCTTCCGGCGAGAAGTTGCCGATCGTCGAGCCGGGAAAGAAGCCGATGCGCCGCCGCGGCGTCGCGGTCAGCTCGGCCAGTTGCTCGGCCTTCGTGTAGTCGGCCGCGATCGGCGCGACGTCGAGCCACGGATAGGCCGAACGCAGCCGCGCGGCCGCGCCGTGCAGGTAGTCGGCCGAGATGTCGACCGGCACGTAGCGCGCCGGCGCGTTCGCGTAGTTGCCCGCGAACGCATCGAGCAGCACGCGGATCTTCTCGAGCGAGCCCGCGCCGAATTCGACGATATCCGCATGCGGGCCGACGCGCCGCACGATCTCCGCCGCGCGATCGCGCAGGATGCCGAGCTCGGTGCGGGTCGGGTAGTACTCGGGCAGCTCGCAGATGCGGTCGAACAGCGCGGAGCCGGCCGCATCGTAGAAGTATTTCGGCGGAATGCTGCGCGGCGCGCGCGACAGTCCGTCGATCAGGTCGCGCTCGAACGCGCTCGGCCGCGAATCGCGGGCGGGTTGCTGGCCACCGCTCGTGGCCGCCAGGTCAGACGTCTCGCGCAAGTCGCACCCCCGTGAACTGCCAGCGCGCGGCCGGCGGAAAGAAATTGCGGTACGTCGGCCGTTCGTGCCCGGGCGGCGTCGCGATGCTGCTGCCGCGCAGGACCTGCTGGCCGACCATGAACTTGCCGTTGTATTCGGCCGCGACACCCGCGAGCGGCCGAAAGCCCGGATACGGCTCGTAGGACGAGCGCGTCCATTGCCACACGTGCCCGAGCATCTGACTGATGCCGTCCGCCCCGAACGCGGCTTCCCATTCGAACTCGGTCGGCAGCCGCGCGCCGGCCCATTCCGCATACGCGGCCGCTTCGTAGAAGCTCACGTGACACACCGGTGCGTCGGGCGCGAGCGGTTCGACGCCGTGCAGGCCGAACGTGCGGCGCACGCGCGTGGCGGCCACATCGTCGTCATCGGGCATCCAGTACGCGGGCCCTTGCCACCCTTCCCGCTGCACCGTCGCCCAGCCGTCCGACAGCCAGTACTCGGGGCGCGTGTAGCCGCCGTCGGCGACGAATGCCGCGAATTCCGCGTTCGTCACGAGCCGGTTCGCAATCTCGTACGGCCGCACGAGTGCGGTGTGGCGTGGTCGTTCGTTGTCGAACGAGAACGTATCGCCGTCGTGGCCGATCTCGACGAGCCCGCCCGGCTGGTCCAGCCAGTGCTGCGCACCGGCATCGCCCGCGGCCATCGCGTCGCCATCGATCCCGTTGCGCGGCCGGAATGCCGGCTTCAGCGGGTTGCACGAGAACGCATGCAGCATGTCCGTGACGATCAGCTCCTGGTGCTGCTGCTCGTGATGCAGGCCGAGTTCGATCTCGGGCGCGATCGCTTCGAGCAGCGCCGGATCGGCGCCGGCCAGCGCGCGCAGCATCGCTGCGTCGACGTGCTGCCGGTACGCGTGCACCTCGTCGAGCGACGGGCGCGTGAGCAGCCCGCGCTGCGGCCGCGGATGGCGCGGTCCGAGCGCTTCGTAATAGGAATTGAAGAGGAACTGGAAGGCGTCGTTGAACGGCGCGTAGCCGGGCACGCGGCGCATCAGCACGACGGTCTCGAAGAACCAGGTCGTATGCGCGAGGTGCCATTTCGTCGGGCTCGCATCGGGCATCGACTGCACGCCCTGGTCTTCGGCGGACAGCGTCGCGGTCAACGCGACGCTATGGGCGCGCACGTCCTGGAAACGGCGCTGAAGCTGTGATGCAAGGAGGCTCATCGGTTTACCGTTCACGTCGCGATTCGCTGCGTTGCGTTGCCGGAAAAGGGAAAGCCTTGCGCGTGATGCGCGCGGCTGACTAGCGACCTGCTGCTGCGTCGTCGGGCAGCCGGCGCGCGCGCCGGGCCGCTGATGCGGCTTCACTTCATCTGCCCGTGCAGAACAGTATGGTCCAGAAATGTGAATGCTGCGAATCGGGATGCCGATGAAGCGCGATCGAAAGAAAAATGAAAGTGTTGGCCGTGCACGTGTCGCATGCGTGACAAGCCGTCGATGTCTGTCGGGGCGCTGCATTGCGGGGGCATGCAATGCGCATGCCGGCTGCAGCGGCTACTGACGGCCCATGACATCCGCGCGGCGATCGTGATGGCATCGCCGATGCATGGGCTCTCGTCTGACAAACGCCGTCTCGTCGTTCGCGGTCGTCGGCGCCCTGCTGGCCCGCCCTGCCGTTCATCCGCGCCCCGCGTCCCCGCGCGGTTCGAAATTTTTTTGCGTCGATGTCACACACGCGAGGGGCTCGCTCGTCATATCACCGGAACCCACACGAAAGGAGAAGGAACCATGACTGCGAAACTCAATCCGTTTGCCGCCGCGCCCGCGCTGATGAAGAACTGGATGACCGTGTCGGTCGCCGCCGCCGGGAGCCTCGAGCCGACGCTGATCGAGCTGGTCAAGATCCGCGCATCGCAGATCAACGCGTGCGCGAACTGCATTAACATGCACACCGCCGAGGCGCGCGAGCAAGGCGAGACCGAGCAGCGCATCTACCTGCTGTCCGCGTGGCGCGAAGCGCCCTGCTACACCGACCGCGAACGCGCGGCGCTCGGCTGGACCGACGCGCTTACGCGGCTGTCCGAGGGCCACGCCGCGCACGAAGCGGCCTATGCGGCGCTGAACGACCACTTCAGCCAGGAGGAACAGGTGAAACTCACGCTGATGATCAACGTGATCAACGGCTGGAACCGGCTTGCTGTCGGCTTCGGGCTGTGGATCGATCCGGCCGACGCGAAGGCCGCTGCCGCGAAGATGGTGGCCTGATGACGCACCTCGATCCGGCCAAGGGCAGCGCCGAGGAACGGGCCGACGCGGCCGCGAGCTTCGACCCGCTGCGCCGCACGCTGATCCGCGTCGCGTACCGGATGCTCGGTTCCGTCGCGGATGCCGAGGACATGGTGCAGGAGGCGTTCATCCGCTGGATGGACGTCGAGCGTACCGAGGTGCGCGTGCCCGAGGCGTTCCTGCGCCGCATGGTGATGCGCATGTGCCTCGACCAGCTGAAGTCCGCGCGGCACCAGCGCGAGACCTATATCGGCCCGTGGCTGCCCGAGCCGGTCGTCGAGGAAGATGAACAGGAAGACGTCACGCTGCCGCTGATGCTCGCGCTCGAACGGCTCTCGCCGCTCGAACGCGCGGCGTTCCTGCTGCACGACGTGTTCGGCCTCGAGTTCGACGAAGTCGCCACGACGATCCAGCGCGACCCGGCCGCGTGCCGGCAGCTCGCCGCGCGGGCCCGCACGCACGTGCGCGAGGCGCGGCCGCGGTTTCATGTCGAGAAGCAGCGCGGGATCGAATTGGCCGAGGCGTTCTTCGCGGCATCGCGCAGCGGCGACATGCATGCGCTCGGCGCGATGCTCGCGGAGGACGTGAGCCTGCATTCGGACGGCGGAGGCAAGCGCGCGGCGGCAGGCAAGCCGGTGTTCGGCTTCGAGCGCGTGATGAAGGTGCACGAATACCTGGCCGAACTGTTCGCCACGCATGCGTCGAAGCTCGTGCGTGCGGGGTTCATCAACGGGCTGCCGGGTTTCGTTACGCTGGAATCGGATGGTGAGCTGCAGACGACGGCGCTCGAGATCGAGGACGGGAAGATCGTCGCGATCTATGTCGTGCGGAATCCTGACAAGTTGAAGCATCTGCATTGAGGGTGGCGGGCCGTGCACCGTGCGCCGTGCTGTGAATGCACGGTGACGGCGCCCTCCGCCGACTTCCTTCCGCCCTGCTTTGCCGGTCGCCGGTGAGCGCGATCAATACGTCGCGCCCCCGACGTTGCCGATCATGATCATCAGGAAACCGAGCAGCGGCGTCGCGATCGCGAACCCGGTCGCTGCAAGCCAGTTCGTGCCGCCTTGTGCCTCCAGCAGCGCGAGAAACGATTCGTTGGACGTCGCGTTCGGGCGCAGCTTTTCGATCTTGCGTTCGACGTGCGTCTTGTAGATGTTGTTCCCGCACCAGCCGAGCGTCACCGCGATCCCGATAGTGACCGGATCGATCGTGGTCGATTCGAAGTATTTCGGGAAGTACAGCAGCTCGACCAGCGTGATGCCGAGCGTGACGCCCAGCACGGCGGTCGCCTGCCAGTACATGCATCGATACGCCATCCAGACCGGGCCCAGGAAGCAGGCTGCCCAGTTCCAGGACTGCCGGTTCTTGCGCGATGCGGCGATCTCCCACTTTCGTTCGAACCACGGGGCTTTCTTGCCGACATAAGCGGCGATCTCGTCGTTGCTCGCAGACGATGTGGTGGTCGTGACCTCGGACATGGTCGTTTGCTCTCAGTCGCGCGAATCGCGCGTTGTTGTTGTGATGCGGTTTGGGTGCGCTGGAAATCGGACGGCTTGCGGTGCAGCGCGCTTCGATGCGCACACGATTCTACTCGGTGCGTGTTGCGAGTCGGGATGTCGGTGAAGATGCGATGCCGCGGATCGCGCAACGCATCGGGGCACCATGCGCTGTTTCGGCCGGGAAAAGAAAAACGCCACGCGAGGTTGCCGCGTGGCGTTTGTATGTTTGGCGAGCCGCATTGCCTGTAGGCAATTTGCGCTGCCGGACCCCTTCATTTTGTTCGTTGGTAGGCTCGATTGGATTCGAACCAACGACCCCCACCATGTCAAGGTGGTGCTCTAACCAACTGAGCTACGAGCCTAAGAAGCCGCGAATTATAGAGAGGGTTTTTGCAGAGCACAAGCCCCTTCGTGAAAATTTTTTGAATCGAAGGCGTGTGTGCGGGTGGACGGTCTTGTTGGTTGCTGCGAGTACGCGATGCCTCGCGTCACAGCGAAACGCGTCGGTGCTGCGAGGTTATCCACATTCCCCTCTGGATAACCGTCCGGCAAGCCTCTGGATTCACAGTGGAGCGATTGAGGATATGTCGCCGCGGCTGTGAATCGACGAAAAGTTGTTCTGTGCTCCGCGAAGCTGTTCACGTGACGCACCCATGGTTATGCATCCCGCTTCGTGTTGATAATTCAGTGCGTTACGGAGGTTATCCACTGTGAGGCACAGGGCTTGTTAACTATCACTACGTATGTATACGAACCCTGTTAACACCGTTGGATAAGCACAGTCCGGCGACTGTGCTTCGCGCAGGATATGCACTGCGTGCGGTGAATGGATGAACGAAGCGACAGGCTGTGGGACATGCGAAGGATGTGCGACTGCCGTGTCTGTAGAATCGCCGGCATTCAGGATGCAGCGGCCTGACCGACAGGTTCACGGCAATGACCGATTCTTCGTTGACCCGGCTCGACGCGCTCGATATCGATGCCGTCGTACACCGGTTGCAGCAACACCCGGGCGAAATCGTGCTCGAGCAACGCGTGTCGATCCCGGAAGCCGATGTCTTGTGCTGCCGCTACAAAGGCGAACGATTCAACGTGAAGTTCGATCTCGACTACGGGGTGTTTGTCGACCGCGTCGGGAAGCTGTCCCGCAAAGACATCGAAGAGATCGTCAGATGGCTCACCACGATGTGAACCGGATGAACTGACGGGCACAGGCACATGATCGATTCGTTGACTGCGCTGGAGCGCTGGTACGAATCGCGCTGCGACGGTGTGTGAGAACACGCGCACGGCATCGGGATCACCACGCTCGACAATCAGGGATGGAAGGTGAAGCTCGACGGCGCGTCGTCCGGCAAGATAATCGATCAGGCAATCGAGCGCGACGAGTCGAACTGGATAGCCGTGGCGGCTTTGACCGACCCGCAAAACAGTTCCGAACGCGGTGCGACGTATCGGTGGGCATCCATGTGGAACGCTGAGTGCGCGCAAGCCATTGATGCCAAGTGCGTTTGGTTGTGGACAACCGCCGCAAGGAACACTCGAAACGCTGTGCAATTCACGGGTGAGGGAGATCGGCATAACGGAAACAGGGTGCGCCAGGCGCGTGTGGATATTCCGCTCCCACCAGACTCGGAATGCTGTGCAACCCAACGGTGAAAGGGTACGTCTTCCGCGAAAGGCACTGCGGTATGGATACCGGGTTGCGGCGTGTCGATCCGGGAAGGCTGCGCAGGTCTCCTGATACGATGGTGGCCTGAGAGGCCCATTCATCACCAGACAAAACCAACCATAAAGGCGGGAAGAACATGCACGGATCGCTTGCCCGATTGCAGGGCGCGACGAAAATGCCATTCTTGCGCGCGATGAGCAAGTCGTTTTCAACGCAGTTGTCGGCGCTGCTTCTGGCGGCGACTATCGGTACCAGTGCGCAGGCGGTTACGAACGATCCCAGAATCATCGTCGGCCCTTACTATCCTTGGGTGCAGTTCGATGCACATCGTTCGCTGCAGCTCGCGCCGATCCTCATTCCACGCAGCAATTATTCGGAGCGAGCCGAGTGGCGCTTTGTCGATGACGAGCGCCACATCTCGACGTTTTTTCCCGAAGAAAGCGGGTTGGCGTATACCACCTTTCGAACGGATGACCCTGAGACGATCGTATTGATCGGCGGGGTGAGACAGAGTCGCCGATGTCATGACGACTATTACAGCGGCATTCCCTGCCCAAGCGTCGATATGTTCCTTTCGCAAGACGGTGGCCGGCATTTTCTCAAGCGCGTCGTGATATTCCCGCCGCTCAAATACTCGTTGGGTGGCGGGTATTCGGGTCCACCTCTTCCGATTCCTGTCGCAGTCGTCCGGCATGGCGTTCTCTACCTGATCCTTAGCAATGACGACGCTAGGCCACGTGTGCGCGATGACTACAATCCGGGGAACATCGGTGTGCTGGTGAAGCGGGGCGATCGGATCGGACTCCGTTATACCTGGCCAGAGGATTACCTTCCGCTTTGGGACTGGCGGAGGTGGTCCGAGAACCCTCGGCCCTGGAAGCCGCAGCCCTCCTACGTTTACGCGATCGAATTGCCGCAAGCGGAGGCGGCGCCCGCCGATGAGGTGCCGCTGTCGGATCACCCGACGCGTGTCGAGCAGGTATGTAGCTGGCGGCGCATGAAGGCACGGTCGTCCAGGTTGCCGCCGTTGAATGCCGTGCCGGTGGTCGGGAGCCGACTGGAGGCGTTCGGCAAGCTGCCTGATTTCGAGATGCCGATGAAGGCACCTTATTCGACGCTCGCGTTGATCGAGGCGTCTTATAGCGAAAACAACCGCGCCAGGCTGTTGCGTGACATGCAGGCTGATTATCCCGACTGGGTGGCGTCACAACAGCCGGTTGCGCGACTGTTTCCTGAGATGCTGGCACCCCATGGCAATACGGCGAAGCTGAACGATTTCGACATTCAGTGCGCCCCTTGAGTGTCAACAGCAGTCGTCTGGATCGACGGTTCGCCGACGTGTGCACCGAGCATCGATCGGCGTGGAAAAGCATTGTCCAGAAGGGGGCAAAAACGCTACGTGCAGCGGTGGCTGGGCGCTTGCGTGAGCGGATTCGCCTGCGAGCGTCAGTCCGGCTCTTATGTGTGTGTGCCGTCGGCAACGCGGCTTGTGGATATCCGGCTTTCGGACGACTCGAAACACTGTGCTCGCCCACGGTGAGCGATTTGGCCAAAGACAACGCTTGGCGACCGTCATAGTCGATGTGGATATCCCGCCCCGCAACGACTCGAAACCCTGTGATTTTAAAGGTGAGGGCGCCGGCGCCGTTCCGATGTGGACAACAGGCCAGCAAAATCAGCCGAAACGCTGTGCATCCGAGCGGTGAGCGTGAACACATTCAAGCCGGCCAAGGCACACCGCAAAAGGCGCTGACGGCCACCACCGACCGCCAGCAGGGCGCGCATCGTACCACTCAAGTCTGCTGATCGAGCGCCTGCGCGACCGCCTTTTCCCCAAGACTCCCGGCCGGCCCGACCACCGCATAGTTGAGCCCGTTCACCGATCCATATCGCGCGAGCAACGCGCCGTCCACGCGTTGCCCTGCCGGCAGCAGCCGACGTGCCGATTCCGCCGGCCGGAGATAGAAGCTCAGCGTTCGCCCGGCACCGTCTTCATAGAGCACCATCGCAGCCGTGCCCCCACTGTCCGTCGTGAACAACCGTCCGCCGACCGGCCTGAACCCCGCCGCGCTCAAATCCGGTAGCCTCGCCGACGCGCCGACGCGCCGGGTGAGCCACCCCTGCAAATCGCCCGCACCCGTCGGCCGGTAATCCACCTTTGCCGTTTGATCGACCACCATCATCCGGTAAGCCTCGACCGCATCGCTCATCGGCGCGACAGCCGGCGCCGCGTTCCACCCGCGCGCGTGCCACCCGCCGAACGACCCCAGCCCGACGCAGAACACGAACGAAGCCGCCATCGCAAACCGCATCCGCGTGCGTTCGGCCCGCCGTGCGCGAATCGTCGCCGGATCGAGCGCCGGGTTGTCCGCCGGCATCCGCACGCTTTCCAGCGCCGCCCTCAACCGCTGCGCATCCTGCTGCCATTGCTTCACCTGTTCCGCGCGCTCCGGATGCAGCGCGAGATAACGCTCGACCGCGGCGCGCGCATCGTCGTCGAGCTGGCCGTCGACATAGGCCTGGAGGTCGTGTTCGTTCGGAGGCGTGTTCATTTCTTCATCAAGCGGAGAGAAGGAGCGGGAAGCTCGCCGTCGCTGAGCTGGCGCAGCGCCTGGCGCGCGCGGGAGAGCCGCGACATCACGGTGCCGATCGGCACGTCGAGCAGGTCGGCGACTTCCTGATAGGTGAAGCCCTCGACCGCGACGAGCAGCAGCAGGCTGCGCTGCTCGTCGGAGAGGCGGCCGAACGCTTCGAGCGTCGCGCGCGCCGCGAATTCGCGTTCGGCGGACGGCCAGTGCGCTTCGTCGTCGTCCCGGATGCGGCCGAGCAGCCACGCGTAGCGCTTCGCGCTGCGTTTGCCGTCGAGAAACTGCCGATAAAGGATCGTGAAGAGCCAACTGCGCAGCGACGCGTCGTCGCGGCGGCTCGTCCAGCGCGACAGCGCGCGCTCGAGCGTCGACTGGACGAGATCGTCGGCCGCGTGGACGTCGCGCGCCAGCCAGAGCGCGAAGCGTCGCAGCCTGGGGAGGAGTTCGCGCAACGCTTCGTCGTCGAGGGCGGTGGAGGGCATGGCCGGGCCGGTTGCCGAAAGGGTCGAGATGCCGCGTAGGACGTCGGTCCGCGTCGATTATTCCATCAAGCATAGGAAAAAATTTTTCGTGGAATAAAGCGGCACGGGCGGCGTCCTACGCGGGTTCGACAATGATCTGACGATCGGGAGTGCATCCATGAAGCAATCTTCCTCTTCTTCGCCGCAGCGCGAGCCCGGGCGCGGGTGGTGGCGCTGGGCCGCGATCGGCGGCGCGGTGGCCGGCGTGGCCGTCGCGTTCGGGTATGCCGGCGGGTGGCTCGCGCCGGCGCGTCTGACCCCGCAGCGGCTCGTCGACGCGCTGCAGACCAACAGCGGCGTCCATCCGGGCTACCGGCGCAATCACGCGAAGGGCGTGTGCGTGACCGGTTACTTCGAAGGCAACGGGGCCGCGAGCGCGTATTCGGTCGCGCCGTTCTTCAAGGCGGTGCGCACGCCGGTGGTCGGGCGGTTCGCGCTGCCGGGCGGGAATCCGTATGCGCCCGACAGCAGCGTGCCGATCCGCAGCCTCGCGCTGAAGCTCACCGCGCCCGACGGCGAGCAATGGCGGACCGGGATGAACGCGATGCCCGTGTTTCCGGTGGCGACGCCGCAGGTGTTTTATCAGTTGACGGTGGCGACCCGGCCCGATCCGAAGACCGGCAAGCCCGATCCGGCGAAGGCGAAGGCGTTTTTCGGCGCGCATCCGGAGACGGCCGCGTTCCTGCAGTGGGTGAAGGGTGCGAAACCGAGCGCGAGTTACGTCACCGAGAGTTATTACGGGTTGAACGCGTTCTACTTCGTCGACGCGGCGGGCAAGCGCCAGGCGGTGAGGTGGCGCGTCGTGCCGGAGCAGACGGCCGGCGCCGGGGACGTCGCGACGGCCGCGGATCCGAACGTGTTGCAGCAGGACGTGACGCAGCGCATCGCGGCGGGTGCGCAGAAGTGGAAGCTGCTGGTCACCCTGGCGGAGCCCGGCGATCCGGTGGACGACGCGACGAAGGTCTGGCCCGCGCAGCGGACGACGATCGATGCGGGGACGCTCGTGCTCGATCGCGTGGAGGTGCAGGACAGCGGGCCGTGCCGCGATGTGAATTACGACCCGACGGTGTTGCCGCAGGGGATTCAGGTGTCGGGGGATCCGTTGCTGGCGGCGCGGTCGGCGGCGTATGCGGATTCGTATCTGCGGCGGACCAGTGAAGAGGCTGGCGTGGCGGGGGTGGCCAAGTTGAGTTCGGAGGGGCGGTGATGAAGACTTCTACGACGTTTAGTCTGCCGGCGAGGGCGCTGCATTGGGTGATGGCCGCGATGATCGTCGCGATGCTGTTCATCGGGGTGGGGATGGTGTCGTCTGTCTCCGAGCGGCATATGTTTCTGGTGGAGATTCATAAGCCGCTGGGTGTGGCGGTGCTGGTGCTGGTCTGTGTGCGGATCGTGCTGCGGATGTTGTCGAAGCCGCCGGCGTTGCCTGAGGATCTGCCGTGGTGGCAGAAGGTTGCCGCGCATGGGTCGCATCTCGTGCTGTATGCGCTGATGGTCGCGATGCCGCTGATTGGGTGGGCGATGCTTTCGGCGGGCGGGTATCCGGTGACGCTGGGCGATGGCGTGCAGTTGCCGGCTCTGGTTTCGGCCGATCCCGTGACGTTTGCCTGGCTCAGGGTCGCGCACCGGGTGCTGGCTTATCTGTTCTTCGCTACGTTCCTCGCGCACTTCGCGGCCGCCCTGTATCACGGGTTGATTCGTAGGGATGGCGTGGTGAGGGCGATGGTGGGGCGGTGAGCGACGGAGGGTTGGGTTCGATACGGCGGGACTGTTCACGGGCGACCGAGGCGACTCCTGCCGTGTCGCTTATATATGACCACCAGGGAGGCTCAGCGGCCCGCGGAACTGCATGTCAAAAATATTTCACAAAGGGGGTTGCGGAGATCGGGGCAGATGCATAGAATCACGCCTCTTTCGCGCTAACGGAAACGCGGCGCGGGGAGAAGAAGGGAAGCGGTGCTGTTGAGGTCGGTTATAGCGACCCTGGCGCACACGAAATTAAACCGCAGTCGTCGAAACGAAGTAGTTAAAAAAGTTATTGACGAGTTTTAAAAAACGGTTAATAATCTCGCTTCTCTGCTGCTGAAAACGCAGCGCTGCTGAGAAACTTCAGGTTCCTCGCAGAAATGCTCTTTAAAAATTAACAGCCGATAAGTGTGGGCGCTTGATGGAAGCGAGCTGATCTTCGGATCAGATAGCGAAAGTATCAAGAGTCTCACACTAAAGTAAGTCAGGTTTATGAAGCAATTCATATTCCTGTCAGCTTTGAGTGAGCGACCGGTTCTTAACTGAACCGAAAACAGTAACAGGTTTAAACTGAAGAGTTTGATCCTGGCTCAGATTGAACGCTGGCGGCATGCCTTACACATGCAAGTCGAACGGCAGCACGGGTGCTTGCACCTGGTGGCGAGTGGCGAACGGGTGAGTAATACATCGGAACATGTCCTGTAGTGGGGGATAGCCCGGCGAAAGCCGGATTAATACCGCATACGATCTACGGATGAAAGCGGGGGACCTTCGGGCCTCGCGCTATAGGGTTGGCCGATGGCTGATTAGCTAGTTGGTGGGGTAAAGGCCTACCAAGGCGACGATCAGTAGCTGGTCTGAGAGGACGACCAGCCACACTGGGACTGAGACACGGCCCAGACTCCTACGGGAGGCAGCAGTGGGGAATTTTGGACAATGGGCGAAAGCCTGATCCAGCAATGCCGCGTGTGTGAAGAAGGCCTTCGGGTTGTAAAGCACTTTTGTCCGGAAAGAAATCCTTGGTTCTAATATAACCGGGGGATGACGGTACCGGAAGAATAAGCACCGGCTAACTACGTGCCAGCAGCCGCGGTAATACGTAGGGTGCGAGCGTTAATCGGAATTACTGGGCGTAAAGCGTGCGCAGGCGGTTTGCTAAGACCGATGTGAAATCCCCGGGCTCAACCTGGGAACTGCATTGGTGACTGGCAGGCTAGAGTATGGCAGAGGGGGGTAGAATTCCACGTGTAGCAGTGAAATGCGTAGAGATGTGGAGGAATACCGATGGCGAAGGCAGCCCCCTGGGCCAATACTGACGCTCATGCACGAAAGCGTGGGGAGCAAACAGGATTAGATACCCTGGTAGTCCACGCCCTAAACGATGTCAACTAGTTGTTGGGGATTCATTTCCTTAGTAACGTAGCTAACGCGTGAAGTTGACCGCCTGGGGAGTACGGTCGCAAGATTAAAACTCAAAGGAATTGACGGGGACCCGCACAAGCGGTGGATGATGTGGATTAATTCGATGCAACGCGAAAAACCTTACCTACCCTTGACATGGTCGGAATCCTGCTGAGAGGTGGGAGTGCTCGAAAGAGAACCGATACACAGGTGCTGCATGGCTGTCGTCAGCTCGTGTCGTGAGATGTTGGGTTAAGTCCCGCAACGAGCGCAACCCTTGTCCTTAGTTGCTACGCAAGAGCACTCTAAGGAGACTGCCGGTGACAAACCGGAGGAAGGTGGGGATGACGTCAAGTCCTCATGGCCCTTATGGGTAGGGCTTCACACGTCATACAATGGTCGGAACAGAGGGTTGCCAACCCGCGAGGGGGAGCTAATCCCAGAAAACCGATCGTAGTCCGGATTGCACTCTGCAACTCGAGTGCATGAAGCTGGAATCGCTAGTAATCGCGGATCAGCATGCCGCGGTGAATACGTTCCCGGGTCTTGTACACACCGCCCGTCACACCATGGGAGTGGGTTTTACCAGAAGTGGCTAGTCTAACCGCAAGGAGGACGGTCACCACGGTAGGATTCATGACTGGGGTGAAGTCGTAACAAGGTAGCCGTATCGGAAGGTGCGGCTGGATCACCTCCTTTCCAGAGCTTCTCGCAAAGTTGAGCGCTCACGCTTATCGGCTGTTGGTTTAGACAGAAACTCTATCTGTTTGCGGTTGAAACGGTTAAAATGCCGGCCGCTTTCAATAATCTTCAATGACAAACATTCGAATGAAGTTTGGTTCGAGTTTTTCTCATTGGCGATTGAGCCAGTCAGAGTGATACGTAGTATGTATCGGCTGTCGTTCTTTAACAATCTGGAAGAAGTAAGTAATTTGGATAGCGGAAGCGTCTTGAGATGGACGTGGAAGTTATCCGGGTTGTGATTGTATCGATGTATCTCAAGATGATTCGAACTCTATGTTTGACTCAATTGGAATACGGCACAACGCGAGAACTCAACCTGTAGCGACTGTCGACGAGACAGACTCGTTATAGGGTCAAGCGAACAAGTGCATGTGGTGGATGCCTTGGCGATCACAGGCGATGAAGGACGCGGTAGCCTGCGAAAAGCTACGGGGAGCTGGCAAACGAGCTTTGATCCGTAGATGTCCGAATGGGGAAACCCGGCCCTTTTGGGTCATCCTAGACTGAATACATAGGTCTAGTGAAGCGAACGCGGTGAACTGAAACATCTAAGTAACCGCAGGAAAAGAAATCAACCGAGATTCCCAAAGTAGTGGCGAGCGAAATGGGATGAGCCTTGTACTCTTTATTTGTATTGTTAGCCGAACGCTCTGGAAAGTGCGGCCATAGCAGGTGATAGCCCTGTAGGCGAAAACAGTATGAAAGAACTAAGTGTACGACAAGTAGGGCGGGACACGTGAAATCCTGTCTGAAGATGGGGGGACCATCCTCCAAGGCTAAATACTCGTGATCGACCGATAGTGAACCAGTACCGTGAGGGAAAGGCGAAAAGAACCCCGGGAGGGGAGTGAAATAGATCCTGAAACCGCATGCATACAAACAGTCGGAGCCTCGTAAGGGGTGACGGCGTACCTTTTGTATAATGGGTCAGCGACTTACGTTCAGTAGCAAGCTTAACCGTATAGGGCAGGCGTAGCGAAAGCGAGTCCGAATAGGGCGTTCAGTTGCTGGGCGTAGACCCGAAACCAAGTGATCTATCCATGGCCAGGATGAAGGTGCGGTAACACGTACTGGAGGTCCGAACCCACTAACGTTGAAAAGTTAGGGGATGAGCTGTGGATAGGGGTGAAAGGCTAAACAAACTTGGAAATAGCTGGTTCTCTCCGAAAACTATTTAGGTAGTGCCTCGTGTCTCACCTTCGGGGGTAGAGCACTGTCATGGTTGGGGGGTCTATTGCAGATTACCCCGCCATAGCAAACTCCGAATACCGAAGAGTGCAATCACGGGAGACAGACATCGGGTGCTAACGTCCGGTGTCAAGAGGGAAACAACCCAGACCGCCAGCTAAGGTCCCCAAATATAGCTAAGTGGGAAACGAAGTGGGAAGGCTAAAACAGTCAGGAGGTTGGCTTAGAAGCAGCCACCCTTTAAAGAAAGCGTAATAGCTCACTGATCGAGTCGTCCTGCGCGGAAGATGTAACGGGGCTAAGCTATATACCGAAGCTGCGGATGCGTGCTTTGCACGCATGGTAGGAGAGCGTTCCGTAAGCCTGCGAAGGTGCGTTGAAAAGCGTGCTGGAGGTATCGGAAGTGCGAATGCTGACATGAGTAGCGATAAAGGGGGTGAAAGGCCCCCTCGCCGTAAGCCCAAGGTTTCCTACGCAACGTTCATCGGCGTAGGGTGAGTCGGCCCCTAAGGCGAGGCAGAAATGCGTAGCTGATGGGAAGCAGGTCAATATTCCTGCACCATTGTTAGATGCGATGGGGGGACGGATCGCGGAAGGTTGTCCGGGTGTTGGAAGTCCCGGTCGCTGCATTGGAGAAGGCGCTTAGGCAAATCCGGGCGCGGAATTCAAGGGTGTGGCGCGAGCTCCTTAGGGAGCGAAGCAATTGGAAGTGGTTCCAAGAAAAGCCTCTAAGCTTCAGTCTAACGATGACCGTACCGCAAACCGACACAGGTGGGCGAGATGAGTATTCTAAGGCGCTTGAGAGAACTCGGGAGAAGGAACTCGGCAAATTGGTACCGTAACTTCGGGATAAGGTACGCCCTTGTAGCTTGATGCGCCTGCGCGCAGAGGGTGAAGGGGTTGCAATAAACTGGTGGCTGCGACTGTTTAATAAAAACACAGCACTCTGCAAACACGAAAGTGGACGTATAGGGTGTGACGCCTGCCCGGTGCCGGAAGATTAAATGATGGGGTGCAAGCTCTTGATTGAAGTCCCGGTAAACGGCGGCCGTAACTATAACGGTCCTAAGGTAGCGAAATTCCTTGTCGGGTAAGTTCCGACCTGCACGAATGGCGTAACGATGGCCACACTGTCTCCTCCCGAGACTCAGCGAAGTTGAAGTGTTTGTGATGATGCAATCTACCCGCGGCTAGACGGAAAGACCCCATGAACCTTTACTGTAGCTTTGCATTGGACTTTGAACCGATCTGTGTAGGATAGGTGGGAGGCTATGAAACCGGAACGCTAGTTTCGGTGGAGCCGTCCTTGAAATACCACCCTGGTTTGTTTGAGGTTCTAACCTTGGCCCGTGATCCGGGTCGGGGACAGTGCATGGTAGGCAGTTTGACTGGGGCGGTCTCCTCCCAAAGCGTAACGGAGGAGTACGAAGGTACGCTAGGTACGGTCGGAAATCGTGCTGATAGTGCAATGGCATAAGCGTGCTTAACTGCGAGACCGACAAGTCGAGCAGGTGCGAAAGCAGGTCATAGTGATCCGGTGGTTCTGTATGGAAGGGCCATCGCTCAACGGATAAAAGGTACTCTGGGGATAACAGGCTGATACCGCCCAAGAGTTCATATCGACGGCGGTGTTTGGCACCTCGATGTCGGCTCATCTCATCCTGGGGCTGTAGCCGGTCCCAAGGGTATGGCTGTTCGCCATTTAAAGAGGTACGTGAGCTGGGTTTAAAACGTCGTGAGACAGTTTGGTCCCTATCTGCCGTGGGCGTTGGATATTTGAAGGGGGCTGCTCCTAGTACGAGAGGACCGGAGTGGACGAACCTCTGGTGTACCGGTTGTCACGCCAGTGGCATCGCCGGGTAGCTATGTTCGGAAGAGATAACCGCTGAAAGCATCTAAGCGGGAAACTCGCCTTAAGATGAGATATCCCTGGGGACTAGATCCCCTTGAAGGGTCGTTCGAGACCAGGACGTTGATAGGTCAGGTGTGTAAGCGCAGTAATGCGTTCAGCTAACTGATACTAATTGCCCGTAAGGCTTGATCCTATAACAAGTCTGCCTTGTGTCGATGATCGTTAGTGCTTCAGCACTTACGAGCATCCCACGCAGAGCGTCGAGCAGCGAAGCTGATCGATGCGGCGCGCCGGTTGAAGTACCGGTGACCTGCGTAGCAAGACGAGACAAGTTGGATTCTCGTGTGTGATACACACAACTCAAAATTACTGCTTCTTCCCGATTGGTCGCGCTGCGAAGCAACGCGACAACCCTCTTTGCCTGATGACCATAGCGAGTCGGTCCCACCCCTTCCCATCCCGAACAGGACCGTGAAACGACTCTACGCCGATGATAGTGCGGATTCCCGTGTGAAAGTAGGTAATCGTCAGGCTCCCTAAGCCAGAAACCCCCGCCCGAAAGGCGGGGGTTTTTGCATTTCAGCGGCGGAAATGCGTGCGGTGCACGCGGCATGGGACGCATCTCGTGCTGTATGCGCCGATGGCCGCAATGCCGGAACGCAACTTTCTGTTGTTTGTCGTGACGGTTGTTAAAGTTACCTGCAGCAAGGACGCTGAAGCATTTGAGCCAAGGCGTCTGGCGACTCGCCGAAAGAGGCGCTTCACGCTGGGCTACCACCAGGCAGCAAGGGCCGCTAAGCGGCCCTTGCTGCTTATTCCGGTTCGTCTTCCTGGGCAGCCTGACCGTAGGGCTGCTCTCGCCAGTTCAGCGCGCTGTGGTCGGGCGTGATGATGACCTTTCGGAGGTCGAAATTGAACTCGAGATAGACGTGATCGCCCGGTTTGAATCCGAACATCTCGAAATGCGCGTCGATGGCACGCATCCATCGCATGTACGGCTGGCCCTCCTGCGGAAGGTCAGGCTTGTTGTCGAGGGTCAGCTCAACCTCGGGATACCGTTTGAGCTTCTTGGGACGTGACTTACTATAGGCGTGTCAAACGCATTTGAAATCTGAGCCACTTCGCGCCTGATCGCGCAAAGTAAAACTGAGCCAGTCGTTACTTCTTCGATGTCGGGACGTGCCCGGCTTTGCGTTGCTGTTTCAGTCTGTAGCTGTCTCCTTTGATCTGGATGATGTGGGCATGGTGGAGGATGCGGTCGAGCATCGCTGCAGTGAGGGTGGTGTTGCCGCCGAAGGTTTCGTCCCACTGCGCAAACGGCAGGTTGCTGGTCAGGATCATCGAGCCACGCTCGTAGCGCTTGGCGACGATCTGGAAGAAGTGACTGGCCTGATCGCCCGAGAGCGGTAGATAGCCGATCTCATCGACGATGAGCAGCCTCGGGCCGAGAATGTTGTGCCGAAGAACGGCGTCGTATCGCTCCTGTCGGCGTGCAGCCTCGAGCTGTAACATCAGATCCGCCGCCGTGATGAACTTCGTCTTGATGCCGGCCTGCGTCGCTGCATATCCGATGGCGATCGCGAGGTGCGTCTTGCCCACGCCCGACGGACCAAGCAACACGGCGTTCTCGCCTCGCTCGATGAAGCGTAGCGTGGCAAGCTCGTCGATTGCCTCGCGCGGGGCCCCGACGGCGAAGCTGTAGTCGTAGTCATCCAGTGTCTTGATGGCGGGAAACCCGGCCATGCGCACCAGTGTTTGCCGCGAACGAACTTGCCTCGTCTCTCGTTCGTGCGCGAGCGCGTTCTCGAGGAAGTCGAGGAAACTCCATTGCTTGGCCGCCGCGTCGCTGGCCAGAGCGACGTATCGGTGCATGAGTCCCTCGAGCTTCAGGCTTTGGCAGTGCCCGTCGATGCGTTCCTGCTGCAAGTTCATGCGCGCACCTCGGTCAGTAATTGCTGGTAGACGGACAACGGGTGCTGGATCGACATCGCGGGATCAACGCGCGGCCGAGCGACGGCGCGAGCCGGCAATCGGGGCAATGTGTAGCCAGGCATATCGAGCAAGCAAGCCCGTTCTCGTTGCTCCAACAGAATCGCGGGTGCCTGCCCGGTAACCGGATGCACGCGCTGGTTGGCCACGTCGCGCAGCCATTTACTCACCTCGACGTTCGCAGTCGCGGCATCGAGCATCAAGCCGGATTGTTTAAGCTGGCTTGCCAGCGGCACATAGAAATTGCCGCGCAGATAGCGGTGGAATCGCTCGACCTTGCCCTTGGTCTGCGCGCGGTACGGTTGGCACAATCTGGGCAGGAAGCCGTACCGCTTGGCCAGATCGAGCAGGCCGGCGTGCCAGCGATGTTGGCCGTCGCCATAAGCATCGCGCTCGACAACGATGGTCTTGGCGTTGTCGTAAAGGATCTCGCGAGGAATGCCACCCAAGGCTTCGAACAGCGCATGATGACAGGCAACCAGCGTCTCGGCGCGTTCATCGGTGGTGAAGCGTGCCCAGCGCCAACGACTGAAGCCGAGCGTGGCGGTGAAGGCGTAAAGCGGGTCGGTGCCTCGTCGGAAGACAACGAAATCGCACTGCATCTGCCGACCGGGCTCGGTCTCGAACCTTACGACTGGATCGGGCTTCGGCATGGGCTTATGCGTGTTCATGAAAGCCTGCAGGCTTCGCAGTTGGCCCTCGTAGCCGCGCGCCCGCAACTCGCGCAGCAGCGCCGGCGCTGCGATGGTCTCCGGTGCTGCGGCCCTCATGCGCTCGATGATGTACGCCTCGAACGCTCCGAGCTTGGTTGGCCGCGGTTCACGCGGCTTGTAGCGCGGCACTTCCTCAGCCGACAGGTACCGCGCCACCGTGTTGCGAGAAATGCCCAGGCGCCGCGCGATCTCGCGCTCCGATACGCCTTGGGCTTTGAGCACATGGATTTGCATCCACTGTTCCTTCTGGAGCATCGCCAGCCTTTGCGCGCAAAAGGCTGACTGTACTGAAAGGTGGCTTAGATTTACTTCGCGCGAAGTGGCTCATTATTACTTTGCGCCCAACAAGGCGTTAGCCATCTTCCGACTCCTATGCTGAGTTGGTTGTGGTCAGCGGGTCGTATGGGTGGCAGCCCATGCGGCCCGCGCTTCTACTGCTTCGCTCTCTTCAGTCTTTCATTGGATTCGCGTTTCCGAGAGAAACGATCTTTCCCACCGCTGGTGCGACGGGCCCGCCGACAGACATTCGATGCTTGAGAAGCAGAGCCTCAAGTACCGATTTGGCGACGAGTTTGGCGATAAGCCAGGTGGTCTGATTGTCGACATGCTTGGTCTTGCAGACCAACTGGCTGATGCGCTGGCCATTTACACCCAAGCTGGCGGTACCGGCGAGGCGGTCCAGCAGGTTCAGGATGAAGCTGTGCCTGCTATGCTGGCCGCGTTCGAGAAATTGCGCGACTTTTTCCACGGTTGCGATTACCACGCTGCACTCAATGTTGATCCGCACACAGCGTTGCAAGTGTACTTGGCGGCAGTGGATCATGTTTTTGCCCAATCGAATGGGTGGCAGCGCCTGCGTCTCTTGGTAAAGGAACTATCGAAGGCCTTCGCTTTGGCTGTGCCACGCGTCGAAACGGAAGCAGTGGCCCAGCATCTTGCTTTTTTTCAGCACGTCGCTGCCATTATCCGGAAACGGTTGTCGGATGAATCGGGCGGTCACGAAAGAGCGCGCCAACGCGACGTCGATATGGCGGTCCGGCAGGTCATCGGCGCCGCTGTGGACGCGGACCAAGTTATCGACCTGTTCGCGGCCGCAGGCCTCGACGCAGCACGCCTTGATATTCTGAGCGACGAATTCCTGCAACGGGTTGCAGCGCTGGAGCAAAAAAATCTGGCGTTGGAGACGTTGCGCAAGCTGCTGACCGATCAGATTCGTCTTACCGAGCGAACCAACATCGTCCAGAGCAAGAAGTTTCGCGAAGCGCTCGAAGATGCCATGTTGCGCTACACAAACAAGGCGATCACGACAGCGGAAATGATTTCGCGTCTCTTGGACTTGGCGAAGTTTATGCGCGAAGCTCAGAGCCACGGTCAGGAACTTGGCATGACCGCTGAGGAAGCTGCCTTCTACGACGCTTTGGCGGAAAACGGGTCGGCCAAAGAGGTAATGAAGAGCGACATGCTCAGGCTTATGGCACGGGAACTAACCGAAATGGTGAGGAAAATGCCCAAGCTTGATTGGACAGAGCGTGAATCTGTGCGGGCTGGCTTGAGGAGAAGCGTGCGCCGGTTGCTTGCCAAGTACGGATATCCGCCGGACCTATCGGAAGATGCGACACAACTCGTAATACGCCAGGCAGAGTCGTCCGCGGCCGAGGCTGACGACGAGGGCTAAATGTCGGAGTGGATCGGACTCCATGCTCCAATTCCGCTCCACTGAATCGGCGATTTTTGCAGTAGAAATCCAAATCTTGGCACGTACTCGTATCTACCGAAAATCACTGCGGGTACGAATAAATCCTCAAGGAATAAGGTCTTCGAGTGGGGCGTGGCGATGAAGCGAAACCTCATTCGCAATGCGAAGGTCTGGAGTTTGGCTTTCTTCTACAAGAAAGGGTTACAAGCTAACACTTGTAACCCTTTGCATTTATTGACGGGTGGAACGAACTCAAGCTTGCGCACAACGGCATAAAAATGTCGGCTGACGCGCCATAAAAGCTCATATTCGACTTGTTCTGGCGCCATCAGAAAGCTTGCTTACAGCCTTTTGTGTCCTCTTTCGAGAATTTTCATTTATTCAGTCGTCAATTTTCAACATTTGAGGCACATTTTTCACTTAATGTGTCACTCGACATGACGTAGGGCGACTTAGTTGATGAGACGCCGCACACTAAAAATCAAAAACTTACGAAGAACCCCGCCACAAGCACTTTGTCGCGACGACGGAGTTGTTGCGACTGGTCTACTTCCGCGCCGAAGTAGTAGCGTTTGGGTGCGACCCCAATAACACGTGAGCTCTCTGAGCGGCTCGTGCGATCCTCGGAAGGTCCAGGCCTAGAAAAAGCTCAAGAGCGGCTCCTAGAGCGGGAAAATCTGCGAGGGTGGGACGCCGCGTCCCGTGAGCTGGCTTCAACTGACCCTGGACCCGAACACGGACGGCCCACTGCGATTCCTCTGTGGAGCACGGCCATGAAATCGGATCGGATCTGTGCCGCCTGCGGCACACCCTTCACTCCGTTCTTACATATCCCGCATCAACGCTTCTGCTCAGCCAAGGCGTGTCAGCGTGCTCGCCGGCGCGCATGGCAGCACGAGCGCCTTCGAGTCGATCCCGACTATCGGGAGAATCAGATCCGCGCTCAGGCCAACTGGCGGGCCCGACATCCTAACTACTGGCGGCACTACCGCGAGACGCACCCGGCCTATCGCGATCGCAATTGCTCGATGCAGCGGCGACGAAATGCGCGGCGCACTGCTAGTGCTGTTGCAAACATGGATGTGTGGCCGGCCCGTCGCCCGCTGGCATCTGGGTTCTACATCCTGCGCAACGCGGTTGAGTCCGGCGTTGCAAAGATGAATTGTAGTGGTCAACTAATCCCGGACACTGCGTTAAGTTTTTCTTCCGCAACCGCCGGCGCCAGTCCGTCATTGAACTGATGCGGCCGTATCCAGTTGTACCGGTGCATCAGGTAGTGGCTGATGTCCCGGTGTGCCTCCTGCGCCGACATGTAGCCCACTGACGGTAGCCATTCGGTCTTGAAGCTGCGGAACAGCCTCTCCATCGGGGAGTTATCCCAACAATTTCCTCGACGGCTCATGCTCTGCTGTATCCGATAGCGCCAGAGGCGCTGACGGAATTTCCGGCTTGCATATTGGCCGCCTTGATCCGAGTGAAACAGCAAGCCTTGCGGTCGACCACGTTGCTCATAGGCCATCTCCAACGCCTGCACGACCAGATCGGCATCAGGGCGTGTCGAGAACGCCCAGCCAACAACCCGACGCGTGAACAGGTCGAGTACTACGGCCAGATAATGCCAACGGCCCTGCGCCCAGACATACGTGATGTCACCACACCACACCTGATTCGGCGTACCAACCTCGAATTCGCGATTGAGATGGTTCGAGATATCGATCCGCTCGACCGTGGCCTGCTTGTAGGCATGGCGGCCCGGCTGCTTGCAGATCAACCCGAGTTCTTCCATCAAGCGGCTGACCTTGAAGCGGCCAATCGCCGTACCTTCCTCGCGCATCATGCCCATGATGCTGCGACTGCCAGCAGAGCTTCGACTCTCGATGAACAGCTCGTGTACCCGGCTACGCAGTGCCATTCGCTCGGCATCAACGCGTCGGGCTCGCCATCGGTGTGCATACAGGCAGGACCGCGACACGTCGAATACCGCGCAGATCAGCTCGACCGATTCGCTTGCGCCAATCTGATCAATTACTTCGTACGTTCGATGCCTTCCGACATCAAGAGCGCGGTAGCCTTTTTTAAAATGGCCTTCTCACGCTCGAGGCGTTCGATACGCGCCTCGAGTTCCTGAATACGCTGTTGATCCGGCGTGATTGCCTTGCCCTGCGGCGTGACGCCCTGGCGTTCCATCTGAAGTTGCTGCACCCAGCGGCGCAGCACCGTCTCGCCGACGCCGACCGAGCGGCTTGCTTCCATATGGCTATAGCCCTGGTCGAGCACCAGACAGGCGGCTTGCTGTTTGAACTCCGGGGAAAACGTACGTCGTTGCTTGCTCATCAGACACCTCTTCATGGCGAACATTCTCGCCTAAATCAGTGTCCGGATTCATTAGACCACTACAAATGCGTGGACAGTGCACATCGCCGTGCTGTCTGAGCCTAGGCCTGTTCCGGCGTGATTGCAAAGAGATGACGTGTTCGACAAGGGTCTATGGCCTGCTACCTTGCCTGTGTACTCGCTCGTATTCGACGTCGTTGCGAGACGCGACGCGTCCGCCGATACAAGTCCTCGTAGCTGATGTCGGGGACGGCGCAGCGAGGAGCGGTTGCCGGTGGGAGCTGGATCGTGGACCTCGATTGCACATGCGAATCCGTTGATGAGCAGGCCTGCAGGATGCGGGCTGCTGAATACGTTCGGATGTCGACGGAGCACCAGCAATACTCGACGGAGAATCAGCGTGACCGCATTCGCGACTACGCTGATCGTCGCGATCTCGAGATCGTGCGGACCTACGCCGACGAGGGAAAAAGTGGTTTACGAATCGATGGGCGCCAAGCGCTGCAGCAACTGATCCGGGACGTGGAAACCGGCATGGCCGATTTCCAAGTGATCCTCGTCTACGACGTGAGCCGTTGGGGACGATTCCAGGATGCGGACGAAAGTGCCTATTACGAGTACATCTGCCGGCGAGCTGGCATCCAGGTCGCCTATTGCGCCGAACAGTTCGAGAACGACGGCTCGCCAGTTTCGACGATCGTCAAAGGTGTGAAGCGTGCGATGGCCGGTGAGTACAGCCGCGAGTTGTCAGCGAAGGTCTTCGCTGGTCAATGCCGGTTGATCGAACTGGGTTTCCGGCAAGGCGGCCCGGCAGGCTATGCATTGCGCCGGATCCTGGTGGACGAGCATGGCCTCATGAAGGGTGAGTTGCAACGCGGCCAACACAAGTGCCTGCAGACGGACCGCGTCATTCTGATGCCCGGCCCGGACAGCGAGGTTCGAATCGTCAACCTCATCTACAGCTGGTTCATCGACGAGTCACTCAACGAGCACGAGATCGCCGCTCGCCTGAACGGCATGAACGTTCATACGGACCTTGGACGATCCTGGACTCGGGCAACCATTCGGGAGGTGCTCACTAACGAAAAGTACATCGGCAACAACGTCTACAACCGTGTGTCGTTCAAGCTGAAGAAATCGCGAGTCACGAATCCGTCGGAGATGTGGATACGCAAGGAGGGTGCGTTCGAATCCATCGTGCCGAGCGAAACGTTCTATACCGCGCAGGGCATTATGCGGGCGCGCGCCCGGCGCTACTCGAGTGAGGAGCTTATCGAGCGTCTGCGAAACCTGTACCGAAGCCGAGGCTTTCTATCGGGCGTCGTGATCGACGAAACGGAAGGCATGCCGTCCACCTCGGTTTATGTGTATCGCTTCGGCAGCTTGATTCGTGCGTACCAGACTGTTGGCTTCACGCCAGGCCGTGACTATCGTTATATCGAGACGAACCGCTTCATTCGGCAACTGCACCCAGAGATCGTTGCCGAGACTGAAAAGAAGATCGCGGATCTCGGTGGGTCCGTGTCGCGTGATCCGGCAACAGATCTGCTGACAGTGAATCGGGAGTTCACGGCTTGTATCGTGCTGTCACGGTGCCAAGTGCGCGGCAGCGGCCGTAACCACTGGAAGGTGCGGCTCGACACGAGCCTGCTGCCGGATATCACCGTGGCAGTCAGGTTGGACCAGAGCAACTCGACAGCGCTCGACTACTACCTGCTGCCACACATCGATTTTTGGCAGCCCCGTATCAACCTCGCGGACTGGAATCCGATCGAGTTCGAGAGTTATCGCTTTGACACGCTGGACTACCTATACGGTATGGCACAGCGTGCTCGGCTGAGGAGGAGAGCGGCATGACTCAGCGTGAGCAGCCTGGTGAGGTTCGGATGATCCCCATCAGCCAGATCGAAGTGATCAACCCTCGCGAGCGTAATGGCCGCGTCTTCGAGGAAATCGTCAGCAACATCAAAACGATCGGCCTGAAGAAACCGATTCTGGTCACGCCGCGGGCAACGGCAAGCGGCGTGGAGAAGTATCTCCTCGTGTGTGGGGAGGGACGACTTAAGGCGTTCCGATCGCTCGGCGAAACGACGATACCGGCGCTGGTGGTGAGCGTGAGTGACGAAGACGCGTTCATCATGAGCCTGACGGAGAACATCGCGAGACGGCAGTGCCGACCACTCGAGTTGCTCGTCGGCATACGCGAACTGCAGGAGCGCGGCTACGCACCGAAGGTGATCGCCGAGAAGACGGGGCTCACGCAGCACTACGTGCAGGGGATCCTGACGCTGCTGCATCAGGGTGAAGAGCGCCTCGTGATCGCAGTGGAGAAAGGCCGAATTCCGCTGAACGCGGCACTCTCGATCGTCGGTGCTGGCGACGACGATGAGGCGATCCAGGCGGCACTACAGGAGGCATATGAATCGGGGAGATTGCGCGGGCGCCAGCTGATGGACGCTCGGCGCGTCATCGAGCGGAGGAAAGCGCTCGGCCGCACGGCGAATCGAAACATGACGCGCAAGGTGATGGACGTGACCACATCGAGCCTCGTCCGAACGTATCAGCATGAAGTTGAGCGGCAGAAAACGATGGTGCGGAAGGCGGAGTTTACGCAGCAGCGGTTGCTCTTCATTGTCGGTGCCCTCAGGCAGCTATTTGCCGACGAGAACTTCGTCAATCTGCTGCGCGCTGAGGAACTGGCGACTTTGCCGAAGTATCTGGCGGAACGTGTATGGCCGAGCGGGAGTCCAGCATGACCGGCGTAGCACTCGGGTTCATTCCGGAACCTCTCTCCGTTCCGATCACGAGCATCCTGCCATCACGGCGCACGCCGGCCGGCATGATGAACTCGCGAAAGTTCAAGCAGATCATAAGCTCCATCGAAGAGGTGGGCCTGATCGAGCCGCTTTCAGTGACGCCGGTCGACCAGGCATCGGGCAACCATGTTCTGCTTGATGGGCATCTCCGCTTGATCGCATTGCAGGAACTCCAGTTCAACACCGTGTCCTGCCTAGTTGCTACGGACGATGAGAGCTACACCTACAACAACCGCGTCAACCGGCTATCGACCATCCAGGAGCATTTCATGATTCGTCGGGCCGTTGAACGAGGTGTGTCTCCAGAGCGACTCGCAAAGGCTTTGTCGGTAGATGTGTCGCAGATCATCAAGAGGATGGCATTGCTGGACGGGATCTGTGCTGAAGCGACTGAGCTCCTGAAGGATCGGCAGTTTTCGCCGGAGCTCGCGCGAGCTCTGCGCAAGATGAAACCGACGCGGCAGGTCGAGTGCGTGGAACTGATGGTGGCAGCGAACAACCTGTCCGTGTCGTATGCGGAAGCGTTGCTCGTTGCGACACCGGCTTCTCGGCTGGTCGAAGGAAAGAAACCGAGGAAACTTGCCGGTGTGAGTCCGGAGCAAATGGCGAAGATGGAGCGGGAGATGAGCAATCTGCAGGGACAGTACAAGGTGGTCGAGCAGACTTATGGTCAGGACGTGCTCAACCTCGTGCTTGCAAAGGGCTACCTTGCGAGGCTGCTTGAGAACGAGTCGGTGCGCCAGTACTTGCAAGCGCAACAGGCGGACTTGCTTTGCGAACTGCAGGCCGTCGTCGATACGATTGCCTTAGAGCAGCCGACCCTCGAACCGACTGCCTGAGCTCATGCAGCTTGACGGCGCATTGTTTCGAAAATCGGCCTGCTGGTCGTGAGAATTGCGCGATCCAGAATTCGTGTGTCGAGGCGTTGCGAATTCGTCTAAAGAATCTTACCTTTGTGTCGTTATGCGTTTAAAGGGGCTCACTGCGCGTTGCAGTCGAGTGGTTCTATAGCCTAGATCGTGAAAATAATGAGCAATTTGACTTGTACTCACTGCCGCACTGGGGTCCCACGCGGCGCGACGGTTTGCACGGGGTGTCAGGCTGAAGTTGAGTATGGGCCGGCAAGAGGGCTTTTCGGCGCGGCACTACTTGCCGCCGCGTTCGCAGGCTATCAAGCGCATCGGCATCTGCCCGAGTCCATGTCGGTAGGCGGCTGGGTTACCGGTGCAGTCGTGTTTGTTGGACTTAGCCTGCTCATACAGAAGATGTTCGGCGACCGCGTCGTGTTTAAGCGCGTGTACAAGACACGTCGATAAGACAATGAGCCAATATCAGAACAGTCTCTATAAACTGATGTTCCGCCAAGAAATCAAATTCGGTTCGGACGATCCGAATGAACTGGTGGCCTACATTGACGAAAAGTATCCCGAGGGCCTCCCGCCTTTCGGCGGTGTCGGGATCGAGGTGGGTCTGCGCAAAAAGCGGCTCACCGGGATGCAGATGAAGAAATGGCTGGTGAATCCGACCGCTCGAGCGTTTCTCGAACGCCTGTGACGCTGACGACGTCCTCGGACACAATCGGTACGGCCGTCATCCGCCCCGACACAAGTCCGAATGTCGGTAGCCGACAAACGAACAGATTCAACACACGTGGGTAATGCGCTATGGCCGCGCTAGGCGGACGCGGCGCAAACAGATAGGAAATTTCACTTTGGAAAAGATTCATCAAGAAGACTTTGAAGCGCTGCCGTATGAGCAGCGTCGCGATGGTGTTCGAGCACTCATTGAACGCGGGTTGAGCCACATCGAAAATCTTGGGCGGGAACCCGACGTCGGTCGGTGCGACGAGATGCGATGGGCAATCGCAGATTTTGAAACCCGTGATTTCTTCTCCGCGATCTACCATATCGATCGCGTCATGTCTTCGGCCACCGCCGTTGAGAGTTCGAATTTACTGACTGGCGATCCGGACCGTTCGCTCTCCCTGCAAGACGCTTGGGCGCTTGCTCAAAGCAATCTCGCTGGGCTTGAGGCTCGCGAGGCAGAGGGCAACAGCGGCGCCAAGGGTGACGCGGCCTAATCGGAATGCGGTGAGTGCTCCCATGGAGACGGCCGCACCTGAAGCCCATCTACGAAGTTGCGGGTTGCGTTTTTCGACCTAAACCACCAATCAAATAATTTCGCAAAAAAGCAGATGATTGGCTCCGGCCATCTCATCTGTAGCGCAAATACTTAAAGAATCTTGCCGCATCGTTGTTGTGTCGGTGCGTGATCGTCGTTTTATAAAAATCATGCACTGAATTTAAATAAAAGCGATGGCGCGCCGATCTATGGATCTCACCACGCCAAGCAGGGGGAAATGGAATGGCGGACAACGAAAAAAATGATGTGGATTTGAGTGGTGGTGCCGATGACAAGGATTTGAAGAAGAATGCCTTGAATCTGGATAGTGTAGATAAGCTATTGAGGCTGTCTGCAAAGCTCATTCCGATATTCGGGGTGATGATTTTGTTTGGTTATTGCGCGAGTATCAATTTCTATCCGAGTGGGTTAACGGTTGGGGATACGATATTTTTTATTTTTGCGATAATAGCCTTTGGTACAGTATATGGATTTATTATTGGCGCCGCAATATATTGTTCGGCAAATATGTATGGCTTGATCTCGCGCCTTTTGTCAAAGGCGTCGAGAAGTGCTTTTTTCAAGGCCTTGTGTGATCGATCTTGGGGTAAGGTGACGGAAAAGATTGTCACTATCCTTTGTCTTGTTATACCATTTTTGGTTGGCTCGCTGATACTTTGGTTAATTTGCGAGCTGATTAATAAATCAGATGCCACTTGGGGAATTTTGTCGGTACTTGGGTTGCTCTCTATAGGGCTTTGCATCTGGGTTATCGTGGGGGTGCGTCGAGATCTATTCAAAAAGAATCCGATCTTGGCGACTTTGATTGTTCTGGTATTAATATTTATGCCCCTTGTCATGGTGCGAGGCTTAGGGAAGGCGGCAATAAACACTGCGATGCAGATGGCTGGTGTACGCATCGAACGGGCTTTGATTGATATACCTTTGTCTGAGTATGCTCGGGTGAAGGCAACGGCTCGTCGCGCAGCAATGAAAGTTCCACCCTGTCGAAAATTTGCCAGCGATCGATGTATGTTGCGGGCTGACGTATTGTTTCAAGGTGTCGGACAACAGGCTCAAATTCGGCTTCCTGTCGGCGGCGCAAAAAAGGATGAGAATGATGTGCTGCTTGAGGCCGAGATTTTTGTGTCCTTGAAGCAGAAAGATGTCCAATTTAGTGCAATCAACCCATTTACTTACGGGGCCGATATAAATTCGGACACTACTTTCGATTTCGATTCGGCGAAACTTAGCGACGTTGGGCGTTCAAGGCTGAATGAAATCGCGAAGGACGTTGAAAGCTACCGTATCCTTAGCTTAGAAGTAACGGGGCATACGGATCGTCTTGGCTCGGACAAGCACAATCTTGAGCTTTCGCAGCTACGTGCGCAATCAGTGGCTGACTATTTGGTAAGTAGGTTCAATAATGTGTCCCCGAACGTTGTACATGCGCGCGGTGTCGGTGCTTCGGACCCGCGTCTCGATCAGGGGAACTGCCCTGGGAAAAGTGCAAGTCCGGCTTTGCAGCGTTGCTTAACTGAGGACCGCTATGTTGAGGTCGATATCGTCGCAGTCAAGAGGCCAACCAAGAGCCGAGGGTAGCGACCTGGCATAGAATGGCGCTGCGAGGGGCATGCTTGCCTGCGCTATCAGGGGCAGCCTGTTCCTCTTCTCTTGTTCTCTATCCGCAAGTTTTGCT
The DNA here is from genome assembly GCF_001028665.1 of Burkholderia pyrrocinia. NCBI lineage: Bacteria > Pseudomonadati > Pseudomonadota > Betaproteobacteria > Burkholderiales > Burkholderiaceae > Burkholderia > Burkholderia pyrrocinia. The sequence continues at coordinate 1,313,122 of NZ_CP011503.1, read as the reverse complement.
ATGAGCAAAAGGGCAACGATATTCCTCGATATCGATGGAGTGCTACACCCTAATTCCGTAGGTGAGCTCGAGTATGGGCTCAATGGACCGATGGTGACGGGGCTGGGTGTGTGCGCGTTGCAGACGAAACTGGCCGAACGGGTCAGCGGGAAAGCGATCGACATCGCAATCCATAGCACTTGGATCTATATGTTCGACCTCAAGCGCTTGCAGGATGAGTATCTGCGTGAGTTGAGCGCGGCCGCGAAAATTTATCTTACGAATCGACGCATTGAGAGTCGCTCGCTACGGATAGCGGACTATATGCGAAGGCGCCGACTGATGTTGGCCGATATCCTGATTTTGGACGACGCCCCCAAGGAATTTGCGTCCGCTCCGGAACTGCAATCCCGCCTCGTCGTATGCGATCCGGCACGCGGGATAGACGATCCCGCTGTACTTCAACGGATTGATGAGTTCGTCTCCTAGACGATCACGATCGATGTCAGTCAGAGCTCGATTTCATAGGATGCGCAGCCTGAGTTCCGTTTTACATCGCGTAGCCATCTCGGTCCGCTCGGACTATTGCTGCCCCCAAAAAGAGGCCCGCTTAAGTCAGGATGTTCCCGTCCATCTCCAAAGACGAAGCCTTTGACACTCCATGGGGTTACGCAATGGCGCTACACGTTGTCAGAAGATAGCTTTCTTTGTCGGCCCGACACGGCCACAATCTACGCATTCGAACTTGAGGTTTCCGCGTGTTTCGACGCCGGCGTTCGCCGATTGCCTGAGAGGCACCGTCAATACCAATAAGAGGCAACATGAGAAAGATACAAGGAAGGGACGACTTAGCTCCGCCCGTGTTGGCTGGGCTCGAGGCAAAGGATGCCCAGGCGAAGATCGCAGAACACTATCGGCAGCCAGAGATGCAGAGATTACAGCGAAGGATACCTCTCGACAGGAAATTGCTTTATTCAGTCGAGGTGGTACGAGCGTTGGCCACACTTTCTCACGGAAAATGTAGCTACTGCGAAACGCCTATCGAAGGTACTACCGGAACCATCGATCATTTTCGGCCTTTGACAGGTGCACTTGGTATCGGCACGCACGGAGCTAAGGATAGCCCCGATTATTACGGATGGTTCGCGTACGAGTGGCGCAACTTCTTCATTGCTTGTCGAGCTTGTAATTCAGCAAAGTCAAATAAATTTCCAGTAACGGGAAGGCGCGCACCCTTGCTGTGTGCATGGCAGGAGGCGAATGATGCCGAGGAAGGGACGATCCTCGATCCTTGTCGGGATACTCCGGAAAAACATTTGCGCATTTCCGTCGCCGGGAAGATGACGGGACATACGGTTCGTGGAGAGCGGACTATCTCGTGCCTTGATTTAAATCGAGAGAAACTGCTAGAAAACCGGGCCCGGAAAATTCGGAGATGCCTTGACCTTCTCAGAAGGGCAATTGACGGCGCAGGAGATGCTGAGTATGCCTTGGGAGCGGAGATTGCCGATGAAAAGGTGTTTTCCGGAGTGGCCCGTATTTTTCTGGTACAGCTTATTGACGAAGCCGCTAGGCGATTAGGAATGCCTAAGTCCCGGTCGAGCAATTTAGTAAACACCGCTATACGGCTTCTTAGATTGCTTCCGACGCAGCTAGATATCGCTGAATTTGCAGTCGAAGCTGAGGCTGACGTGACTTCTCGGGCGGTAGCACCGTACGACGATCACGATGTTCTCTATGAAGTTGGGGAAGGCGTTGCACGCCTTGGCTCCGTTTCCTCGATATCGCACATCGAGATAAGAAATTTTAAGGGCATTGGCCATCTTGCCTTCGATTTGACAGACCGAACAAACCGCCCAGATCGAGCGCGATGCATGATGCTCCTGGGGGAGAACTCAACCGGAAAGAGCTCCGTGCTGCAGGCGATAGCTCTTTGCCTAATGGGTGACGACATGCGGAGAAGGTTAAAGCTGGATGCCGAAGATTATCTCAGTCGAGATGTCACCGGATGGAAGTTTTATGGTGATAGGGATTGCTCCATACAGGTTACATTCGATAATCAAAGATCCGTGAAGCTGGTAATCGATGCTGCTCGAAAACGATTCGAAGGATCAGGCGAACCTGCGACGATACTATTGGCATTTGGAGCTAGACGATTCTTCGATACACGCCGGAAAAGAGGCCAGTCGACAGATCGCGTCAAGACTCTCTTTGACCCATTGTGCACGCTACCAGATTTAATAAATTGGTTGAATGGAATCGAAGAGCGTGAGTTCTATGCTGTGGCCCGTGCAATGCGAGGGATCTTCGTTTTGGATGAAAATGACGATCTTTTAAGAAGCGACGATGGCGAAATTCTTGTGCGTGCTCATGGTAGGGTAACGCCTATTAACAATCTGAGCGAGGGTTATCGTTCACTGTTTGCGATGACGATTAGCGCAATGAGGCACATTCTCGAAAATTGGGATAACTTTGAGAGCGCGAGAGGAGTTGTGCTGATAGACGAAGTCGAAACACACCTTCATCCTAGGTGGAAAGTGCGAGTGATGGCCGCCCTGCGCGACGCGTTTCCATTAGTGCAGTTCATCGCCACAACACATGATCCGCTCTGCCTTCGAGGCATGGATGAAGGTGAAGTAGAGGTTCTCTATCGGAACGAGGAATTGGAAGTGGAGCGCATGGCGGACTTGCCTGACGTCAAATCGCTCAGGACAGACCAATTGCTTACGTCGGACTACTTTGGACTTTTGAGTGCCGCTGACCCCGACTATGAGCAGGCGTTGGACGAGTATGCTTTGCTTAAGGGCGAGCAGCTCGGCGCAGACGAGAATTCAACGAAGCTCCTTGAGCTAGAAGCACAGCTCGAGAAAACTCTGAAAATTGGAGATACTCCATTTCAGCAAATCGTACATGAAGCATCGAGCAGATACGTAGAGCACTATAAGGGTAAGCCGATGGCTCGACGCGAACAATTTCGCGAGGCAAGTGTGAAAGACGTCCTTGACGCTCTTTTAAAGGCGCGGGGGGAATGATGCGATTTGTATACCGCCCTGCAGACGCAGACGATATACCAAAGCCGCTCGCCGAGCTCGGCAGCGACGGGGCTCGCGAACGTGAAAGCGCGGCCAAGTATTACGAAGTTCGTAAGAAAAAATGCTATCCGTTCAAGACGTATAAATCGCCCGAGGTCGTTGAGGCACTCGAGAAGCTTTTTCACGGAAAGTGCGCTTATTGCGAGTCGAAATACACGGCGGTAGGTCCGGTCGATGTGGAGCATTTCCGTCCCAAAGGAGGGGTTGAGGAAGTTCCGGAGCACCAAGGATATTGGTGGCTTGCCAGTGATTGGAAGAATCTTCTTCCGTCTTGCCTTGATTGCAATCGAAGGCGCCGACACCGGATTGCTACGCTGGGAATGACGCTGGCTCAATTGACTGGAGCGCGCAGGGAGTCGAGAGGAAAGAAAAACTCCTTTCCCATCGCGGGCGTCAGAGCTTTTGCACCGGCTGATGACTGGCCTGGTGAGGGCCCGATGCTGATCGATCCGACCAGTGCTGACCCTGCATCTCACATGGCATGGCCGGTTGACGGTAGTCTGAGCGTTGTGGTCCCGGTATCGAATCATGGCATTGAGGATCCGAAAGGGGCGGCGACAATATATACGTTTGCTCTTAATCGCCAACGGCTCGTAGAGGAACGAACAAGGGTCTTGAACGCCATCCGGATGCAGGTGTTGAGCTTGCGCGAACTTTTGGGAATTGCCTGCACGATTAACGAAGACTTGCCGCGCAGAAGTCTCATCGACAAGGCCGTGCGTGATATCGCACAACTGAGGCAACTCGGAAATGCATCGTCAGAGTACTCGGCACTTGCGCAAGCTGTCTTCGAAGTAGAACTAGATGCACTTGTCAAGGAGTTCCGAAAGATATTGGGCGAGATCGAGCATCGTGCAGAACCTGAAGAGGCGTAGAGGGTAGTGGTCGGACAGGGCGTTTGTTTGCTGCAAACCAAGCTAGCCGAACGGGTCAGCGGGAAAGCTATCGACATCGCAACGTATAGCACCAGGATCTATATGTTCAACCTCAAGCGCTTGCAGGATAAGTGTCTGCGTGAGTTGAGCGCGGTGGCCAAAATTTATTTCACGAATCGGCGCATCGAGAGTCGCTCGCTACGAATAGCGGACTATATGCGGAGGCACCGACTGATGTTGGCCGATGTCTTGATTCTGGACGACGCTCCGAAGGAATATGCGTCCGCCTCGGAACTGCAATCCCGCCTCGTCGTATGCGATCCAGCCCGCAGGATAGATGATCCTGCCATACTCCCACGGATTGATGAGTTCGTCTGCTAGGCGATCACAATCGATATCAGTCGGAGCTCGATTTCGTAGAATGCATGGACGACGCTCCGTCTTGCGTCGCGTAACGTAGGGCGCGAGCATCGTGTAGTGCGTGATGTCGACCGCCGAACTGCTTGTAGTAGGACTCCAGCCGACCCTGGTCTGCCTGATCACGCACAAGCAGCCCCTGCCAGCCATTCGGTACGCCATCGAGGATGTCTACAAGAAGGTCCCAGTCCCCAGGGAAGTCTATGCAGAAGATGCCACCCTTGAACGGTTGGAGCCATGCGAGGAGTGCCAGCCGGAGGCCCTCTCGAGAGAACACTCGATCCGGGTATTGACCTAGCTGCGGCAATACCGCTTCATGGACGAACGCGCTGCACGTGTTTCGATCGAAGTCGGCGCACTCGGCATAGAACTCTTGACCATCGTCGGCGACCAACGCAATGCTGATCAGATCGCAATTGATGAAATCGGTGAATTCGGTATCCACAAAAATTCGCATCGTCGTCTCACTCTTCTAGCGCCTAATTGATACATGAAGCGATCGGTGGTTCTGCCAGGCTCGGTGCATATAACGTCTCATAGAAGGTTGGCGCCTTTGCCAACGTGGCTTTCAGCGATCAGGTCGTAGATCCACCCGGATTGCGTTACCCCATGACTTGTCTCCGGATCATATTTCACGACGGAGGTGCGTGCCCGCCCGCTAACGCAATCGGGCGAGATGTCCAAATTCCCATTTTTGGCTCCTGACAGTAGGGCAGGTTCACACGACGCACGAAGACCAAGTTTTCATGCTTTGCTGCCTACATTGAGGGGAACTCCGATGTCAGCCCGTCTGCGGATCCAGTACTGTCGTCCGCCATCGAGGGATGGTCCCGAGACGATCTCAATGCCATGCTCCCTAGCCCAGGTAGGGGCTTGGCGGGCGGAGATCCCCATCGCTCTTGCCACCGTGGACAGCGGAAGAAATTGTTGGGAAAACTTCGTCAGTTCATCAGCGTCGACGATTCGCGCTACCCGGCGCCGCAGTTTGCCCATTCGAGTCCTGACGAGCCCTATGTTGATCAGGTGGTACATCACTTCCTGTTTGACACCGAGTCGACGGGCGGCTTCAACAATGGATATCTGGGAGCACGATTCGACCGGCATCTGCACGGCGGAGATCACGTGGCCACGGTCGGCAATAATCTGCCGCAACGCCGGCACCTTGTCTGACTCGACGACAAGTCGTACCACGCCGTTCATGAGATGGTTGAAGAATGCAACTGACGCTTCAACAGGAACATACAGACGCAAGGCCTCGGCTATGCTGACCGGATCGCCGACCGCCGGTACGTCTCGGACACCAGCCTCCACGATGTTGCTGAGCAGACGATCGATGGATCTCGTGTCGATCCTGGCCCCGTTTGAAGCAATTAACCCTGCTTGCGCCAGTGCTTGGACGCGTCTGGTAGACATTCCTGCGTAGCGGGCGGCTGTTTTCAGCGGGACCAGCGAACGCTGGGTATCCCGGAGGCGTTGCAGATCTTCGTCACTGATCGCAAACTTCTTTCGTCCAGCGCGAGTTCGCCTGACGGGTATGGTTTCGCCGGTTTGCTCAAGCATGTTGGCGATGGCTGGGTTGCGTGTGTTCCGCAGACAACGCGGGTCCTTATTCGCCCGACAGGCAGTGCCTTTTCGTTCCCAAAGCATCGTAAGTCCACGGTGCGATGAACTCGTAACGTATTTGTCCAGCACGTTCAGCATCCAACCGCGTTGAGCCTCATCTAACTGTTTGCGAAGTATAACTAACAAATTCGGGAAGACTTCCGACAGTAGGGGGACGTTTTTCACGCTGGCCTGAGGAGCACGAAGGCGATCAAGCAATTCAAAACAAGCAGACTGATCAGCGATCAACGGTGCGCCAACCGTCACCAGGAGTTGATCGACGTTTTCTGTTTGACGTGAGGCCTTCTTCAATGGCTTACCCTGAAGCCCAAACTGGGAGAGTGCCCCGAGGAAACGGGCGAGGTTCCAGCGCTCCGCAACAGACAGCAAGGCTGAATTCGAATCCGGCTGTTCGCCGAGCAGATTCAGGACTTCGACCGAGAACTGGTCAACGTTTGCGCAATGCAAAGATGCGCCGCACGAGCAAGTTGCGAAGCGAACCTGCTTCCAGTGCAGCATTCGGCGGCACACACTGCACGCAGAAGTAAGCCAGCATTGGTGAGCGAAGCATGCAGCCGGCCCGGTGTACCAATCCTCTCGCCAGTACGCATGCGGATCAGCGAGGCAATATGGGCACCAACGGGCGATACCGTGTGTCTTCGGCAAACTGTTTTCAATGCACACGAGCCAGTCAGGGTTGGACAGTCCGTTAACAAATGCAACCCGCAGGCGATAGCCAAGAAAACTTTCATCCACGTGGGCGAACGGGCGCACAAGGAAATGCCCTGCGAACAAGGCACTCCCTCGGGGGCGCCAACTCATGCTTTGACTTGGTTCGTAACCCATTATGTAAACAGTGACAACTGGTAACGTGTCTCAGTTTGATGCCGGCGTCGTGGTTGTTCAAGCTTCCGGAGTTGGTGCACTCGATTCAGTGCATGTTGCTCAACAAAATAAGCGGATAGACCAGGGTTTGTGAGATGACGGAAGATTGGGAGTTTGCCATCGAAGATTTTCATTAGGATGCCTATCAAATCAGCAAACAGGATCTGTGTATCAATGATTGATGCACAAAAAAGGGGATACAGTTGAGCGTCCACAGTGTCAAACGGCCGAGAGACGTCCTCGAGCCGTCGACATATATTGACGAGGCTACTCCGTTGAAAGAAGGTAAAGGAGCCGATCTGAACCTTACCTAACAAACCAACGGACACCAGCGCGGAGCAGCCTATTTTGTCGATATGAAACTCGCTCATCACGTGTTCGCGTGTGACGAGGGACGCATACCATCTGCGGCATGCTTCTACTTCTTGCAGAGGAAGAAAGGTGTAGTGCGCCTGGCCGCGCTGTACAAATATAGTGTCTGGGTACGTATCATTATTGATGAGGTACTGTAGAAAGCCAGCGGTGCACCCAATGAGCAATGCTGCTTTCTCGAAGCTCACGTACCCTTCGGGTACTGCATGTGGAGGATGAACAAGACCGCGCGTCGGTGTGTCTGGCCATTGCCGACCGTCATTAAGTAGGCGCATTCTCAGGTCGGCAATGGGAAGACTGGATAAGCATGTTGGCCGATCTGCCTCATCACCCAGTATGCGACGCAGGCATGCAAGCACGACATGGCGATGTTCGATCACCGCGATCTTATCGAGGAGTGTTCGAATTCCGTCGATGTTCGGCGTCGCCTGATATTGGAATTGTTCGGCAACCTTAGCCAAAGTGGTCGAGCGCGGAACACTAATCGGTAAGTATCCTGAATCGGCGGTTGTTCTTGCAATGGCATCGAACAGTGCCACCAGAAACAGGATGCAAGGGAGCTTCTCAAGAGCAGCAGGAATGTCATCCTCTATGATCGAGCGTTCGAATCCTGCCCACAATTGCTCGACATGCCGTCGTTCGCTTGGCATCGGGCACACCGAACCCGCCCAAAGCTGTTCGTCCGTCACATCCGTTACAAGATATCGCCCATCCTCCCTGTAGCCCCTCGTCATCACAGGTTCGGCGAGATCGTCTTTTAGTCGAATGTGGTGAATCGTACAAACCTCAAACAATTTAAGCCGCCAGCGCGATCGAATATGCCTCGACTCCGTCAGGCAGGCCGGGCAATATCGGATTTTCTTGCGGCGAGTGATCACGCTCCATCGTGGTAGAGCGCAGTCGTCCCAGATTGGGTACCCGTCAGGTTTGCTCGACACAGTGGCAGGAAGTGTAGGACGAAAGCGCTCAAGATCGGTCAGTAGCGGCTCACGAATTCCATTTGCTCTAATAACGCGGTAAAGATAAGTTTCAATCCACTCGTCAGTGAGCATCTTTGGACGGCATAGGGGTAAGATAGAAATATTGTTGCCGTTCATTTCGGCCCCTTGTCGGACGCAAACGGCTCACCGATTCGCACGAGTGGCGTTCTGATGAATGTTTTGTGGAATGGATTGCGGTCGTCTGGCGCACACGGATAGATGACCTGCCTGAATGATTCCGCCAGAATCAGATCAGTTAATCTGGGGCTGGGTTGCTCATATGCTAACTCGACAGCACGAACGAGTAGTCGTCTGATGCCCCGCAGTCGTCCATCCGTTGCAAAAGCAAACAAGCTAGTCACATCAGGGCTGGAGATGTCGATCGTTGGTAGATTTTTAAGAAATCCCTTGAAAGTCCTAAGTGCCGAACGAAATTCGAGCGCCGCGGGCTCGGGGTCTATGGACAGGCGCTCGATTTCAATGACCTCTCGAAACCGATCACGCAGTTGATCGTTTGTGTCGAGCAAGCGCGTAGTTCTGGGTATTCCGGCTAGCACGAACGACACGCGCGTCGCATCAACCAATCTCTTGATCCAATCGGCAGCGATGTGCAGCGTTTTCTCTCCTCCTCTGTCGATCAGATGATTGGCTTCATCGATGATCACGAGCCGTACATGACATTGCTTTATGAGAAATACCAGTCTGTCGGACAGATCAACCTCTCGTCCCATATTCCACTTCTGATCACCTAACGCCTTCAGGAGTGTGTGTGCAAGGGTTTTGGGCGTTGGGGAGGGACCGAGCGCCACGTACAGCACAGGCACCTCCGTGAATTCTTCATGTTCAATGGGGGGGTGCTTGTTCGCATACATCTCAAGCAGAGTTGACTTTCCAACACCGGATTCGCCGACTAGCATGATGTGGTCGGCTTCCTCGTTGACACAGTGGTAGCTGTGCACTCGATCCAGTGATGTCAATATTCGCTGCACGTGGGGAAAACGAATGAAATTCGTTCTGATCCTCTGAACAGTCGCGGCGCACATGATATTATTTTTCATGATGAACCTCGGTATTGATGGTTTCAACCTCAAATTCGATGAATTCATCGGAGTCCGGAGCAAATGTGTATTTCTGGACATCAATTTGTGAAGCAGGCGTAGGATGCTGATCGCGATTGATTGACTTTGACGTAGTATGAGCTTGGCGTGCACCGCGCTTGCGTTCTTTGAGAGTCTTCGAACGCATTGCATCGTTACTCATCTCCCGGATCGTTTCTTCACCATTTGCCCTGGTTCGTCTGTGAGCGTCGGAAGTCTTGTACTGGCTCTTCAGCGTCTTGGCTTGTTCGACCGTAAGGTTGTCGTAGCGGTCGTCGGTATTGGTGGCACGGAAGTACTGGTTTTCGATCGGATCCCATACGTAAATCACGCCAGCGTTTTCGTACGGTGCCTTGACGTGCACCTTTGATTTGGCCGGCATCATGCCCCGCAAAGCGAGTAACTCCGGAGAGGTGTAACGGAATGTGTTGAGATCGATGCCGTAGTGCTGTAGCGCGCATTCGGCATGTTCGCCAAGCTCAATGCTGAGATCGTCAGCATTGCATTTCAACA